>JANQHG010000062.1 GCA_028277115.1 Azospirillaceae bacterium | reverse complement strand
GTATGACCGGTGATGACCACCGATCCGGCCTCGCTGCGGGTGACCACGGCGATCCGGCAATGGTCGCGCACTGCGGTGATCGCTTCCGCGAGCTGACCGGTCTGGAAGAGTGCCGTAATCTCGCTTTCGTTGGCGAACAACAGGTCGATGTCGCCGGAAATCAGCTCAAGAAACTCGGCGCGGTGGCGGTCGACGCAGAACCGGTCGGACAGGGTCAACGCGACCCAGCGGCCGGCGCCGCGGGCGACCGCCGCGGCCTTGCGGAACGCGTCCTTGGCGCGCGGCCGGTCCCACAGATAGCCTTCGAGATAGGTGATCGCGGCGCGTGCGATCAGCTGCTCTTCGACATCTTCGGGGCCGAGATCGACCGAGGCGCCGAGAAAGGTGTTCATGCTGCGCTGAGCATCGGGGGTGACCAGGATCAGGCAGCGTGCGGTCGGCAGCCCGTCGGTCGCGGGGGCGGTTTCGTAGTGGACGCCGGCGGCGCGGATGTCGTGGCGGAACACCTCGCCCAACTGGTCGTCGCGGACCTTGCCGATGTAGGCGCCGCGGGCGCCGAAGTTGGCGACGCCGGCGAGCGTGTTGGCGGCCGAGCCGCCGGAGACCTCGACCCCCGGGCCCATTCGGGCATACAACTCTTCCGCCCGGGCGGCGTCGATCAAGGTCGTCGCGCCTTTGGCGATGCCGTTGTTCTCCAGGAACTGGTCGTCAGCCTGCGAGAACACGTCGACGATGGCGTTGCCGATGCCGACGATGTCGAAGTCGGCGCTGTCGAACTGCACGGCGGCCGCCCCTGCCGCCCCCTGGTTGAACCTGACAGTCACGATGGGTCCCCTTGGACGTTTCCGGTCCGGTCGGACTATACCGAAGCCGGTGCGCGCCGGCCACTGCCGCCATGCCGGCAGCGATCACCACGGCGGCGACTGGCGCCTTTCATTTGACGATCCCGATCGTTATTCTAGCGCAGACGTTGCGCACGCCCGCCCACATCGCCGGTTCGGTGCGATCGCCGGGGTCGGCTAGGTGCGGGTTCGGTTCGGGTCGTCGGTGGCACGGCGGGGCTTGAGGTCCGTGGGCGGCGGCGCGCACAGGTTGGGTTGTTGCCGACATCGCCCGCGATCCGCATCGGGGCACACATGACTTTGGGATCTCGCCCATGTCACACAAGCTGTTCGGACGCAAGGGTCCGCGGTTCGACCGACCGGCCGCTTCGGACGCGACCACCGAGGACGATCCGGACGGGCGCGGCGGTCCCGACCGCCAGCTGCCCCCGGCGCCCGGCGCCGCGGTGCCGCGGACCCGCGCGCTCGAGGGGCGCACCACGGTGTCCGACAAATCGGTCGAGATGCCGCCGACCGGCCGGCCGGCGGTACCGTCGCCACCGGTGATGCCGACGGCTCCTCACGTCCCGAGCCCGGCGACCGGACCGGCCGCGGCGGCGGCGGGGCCGGTCGCGATGACCGGCTTGGCGTCGCCGACCGCGCCGAGCGGCCCCGCGACCTCGCCGTTCGCCGCGCCGCCGGGGTACGCGCCGCCGAGCTATGTCGCGCCCGGGCACGGCTTGGTCGGGGCGGGCGCCTATCGGTCCGATCTGCCGCGCCGCCTGGTCGAGATCCCCGGCGCCGGGGTCGGGCGGCGGCCCGGCGGCAACGGTGCCGATCCGTCGCCCGGCGCGCTCACGGCGATGCCGAACGGCGGCGCCGACATGCGCAAACTGATCGTCGGACGCGATATCACCCTGACCGGCGAGATTCGTGCCTGTGACATGCTGATCGTCGAGGGAATGGTCGAGGCATCGCTGCGCGACGGTCGGGTGATCGAAATTGCCGAGACCGGTCTGTTCAAAGGGTCGGTCGAAATCGACGAAGCTGACATTGCCGGTCGATTCGAAGGCGACGTGACAGTGCGCGGCCGCCTGCGGGTGCGCAGTTCGGGTCGGATCATCGGCAAGGTTTGCTATGGCGAGCTCGAGATCGAGGCCGGCGGCCAGATTATTGGGGAAATTGCGGTCGCACCCGACCCGAACGCGGCCGAAGCGCCGCGGGCCGCGCGGCTGTCCGCGGTGCCGGGTGCCGAGCGCGACGCCGGCGCTGCCGAGTGATCCCGTCAGACGGAACATTACGACGGTTGCGCGGGTTTCGGGGACTGACCCCCAAGGTCAGGGGGCTTGCTTCCCCCCTTTGCCAAAGGTTGCCCCCGGCCCCCATCTCGTGGGGATCAGGGGGGGTACCCTCGAGGGGGCAGCCCCCCGCACGGCCGGCAGGCCGACACCCGGCGCCGATGACAAGCTTAAGGAGAGCGCAAGCATGAACACGGCGCCGACGGATGATCCGGTGGTGATCGTCGGGTCCGCGCGGACCCCGATGGGCGGCTTTCAGGGCGCGCTGGCCGCGGTACCGGCGACCCGCCTGGGGGCGCAAGCGATCTCGGCCGCGCTCGGGCGGGCCGGGGTCGCCGGCGACCATGTCTCCGAAGTCCTGATGGGCTGCGTGCTGCCCGCCGGGCTCGGCCAGGCGCCGGCCCGGCAGGCGGCGTTGGGCGCCGGGGTGCCCGAGGCCGTCGGCTGCACCACGGTCAACAAGATGTGTGGGTCGGGCATGAAGGCGGTGATGGTCGGCCACGACCTGATCCGCGCCGGCAGCGCCGACATCGTGGTCGGCGGCGGCATGGAGAGCATGAGCAACGCGCCCTATCTGCTTGACCGCGCGCGCGCCGGCTACCGGATGGGCCACGGCCGGGTGGTCGATCACATGTTCTTCGACGGGCTCGAGGACGCCTACGAACCCGGCCGGCTGATGGGCACCTTTGCCGAGGACTGCGCCCAGCATTACCAGTTCACCCGCGAAGCACAGGACGCGTTCGCGATCGCCTCGCTGACCCGGGCGCGCCGGGCGACCGAAGACGGCAGCTTTGCCGCCGAGATCACCCCGGTCGAGGTCTCGGAGCGCAAGGCGACCCGGACCGTCACCACTGACGAGCAACCGGCGAACGCCAACCTCGACAAGATCCCGACCCTGAAGCCCGCGTTCCGGCCCGACGGCACGGTGACCCCGGCGAACGCAAGTTCGATTTCCGACGGCGCGGCGGCGGTCGTCTTGATGCGACGCAGCGAGGCGGACCGGCGCGGCGTGGTGGTGCGCGCCGAGATCCGCGGCCACGCCACGATCGCGCAGGCGCCGGGGTGGTTTACCACCGCGCCGATCGGCGCGATCCGGCGTCTGTTCGACCGGGTCGGCTGGCAGGCGGGCGACGTCGATCTCTACGAGATCAATGAGGCGTTCGCGGTGGTCACGATGGCGGCGATGCGTGACCTCGACCTCGACCATGACCGGGTCAACGTCAACGGCGGGGCGTGCGCGCTCGGCCACCCGATCGGCGCCTCGGGGGCGCGCATCGTGGTGACCCTGCTCGCGGCGATGGAGCGCCACGACGTCCGGCGGGGGGTCGCATCTCTGTGCATCGGCGGCGGCGAGGCGACCGCGATCGCGATCGAACGGCCGGCCGCCTGACCCGGACGGGCAGGGCGATACCGGCGATACGGGGGACATGGGTGGACGGGAACCAAGGGGTGCGGGTTGCGGTGGCCGGCTGTGCCGGCCGCATGGGACGGATGATCATCACGCGGGTGCTCGAGACCGCCGGTTGCCGGCTCGCGGCCGGGGTCGATCGGCCGGGGTCGCCGGCGCTCGGCACGGATCTCGGGGTTTTGGCCGGTCAAGGCCCGGTCGGGGTCGCGGCCTCGGCCGATCTCGACGCGGCGTTGGCGACAGCCGACGTCTTGATCGACTTCACGACTGCGGGCGCGCCGGCGCGCCATGCCGCGGCCGCGGCGGCGCACGGCACCGCGCTGGTGATCGGCACCACTGGCCTTGAGGCGGCCGACCAACAGGCGATCGATGCCGCGGCCGCGCGGGTCGCGGTGGTCCAGGCCGCCAACATGAGCGTTGGGGTCAACCTGTTGCTTGGCGTGGTCGAGCGGGTCGCGCGCGCGCTCGACGACGGCTACGACATCGAAATCGTCGAGATGCACCACCGCCACAAGGTCGATGCACCGTCGGGCACCGCGCTGGCGCTCGGTCGCGCCGCGGCGGCCGGGCGCGGCCGCAACCTCGACGAGGTCGCGGTGCGGGCCCGTGACGGCCACACCGGGGCACGGCGGTCGGGCGACATCGGCTTTGCGGTGCTGCGCGGCGGCGACGTGGTGGGCGAGCACAGCGTGGTGTTCGCCGGCACCGGCGAGCGGATCACGCTCGGTCATATCGCGGGCGGCCGCCAGATCTTCGCCGCTGGCGCGGTGCGCGCGGCGCTGTGGACCGCCGACAAGCCGCCCGGCCGCTACGGCATGGCCGACGTGCTCGGCCTTTAACCCGTCCCCTCCAGCCCAGCGGTTGCCATGCCCGTGTCCGCCGAGCCCGCCGCGTCGCCCCGCGTCGCCCTGTTTGCGACTTGTCTCGTTGATCTGTTCCGGCCGAGCGTCGGCTTTGCCGCGATCACCCTGCTGGAGCGCGCCGGCTGCCGGGTCGAGGTGCCGGACGCTCAGACCTGTTGCGGACAGCCGGCCTACAACAGCGGCGACCAGGCGTCGGCGGCGGCGATCGCGCGCCAGGTGGTCGCGGCGTTCGAGGGCTATGACGCGGTGGTGGTGCCGTCCGGGTCGTGCGGCGGCATGATCCGGGTCCATTACCCGGACTTGTTCGACGACGACCCGCCCTGGCGCGCCCGGGCCCGGGCGCTGGCGGCGCGGACCTTCGAACTGCTCAGCTATCTGGTCGATGTCCGCGGAGCAGACCCGGCGGCGTTGGTCGCGGGCGCCCGCGTCGACGGCCGGGTCACCTACCACGACAGCTGTTCGGGCTTGCGCGAGCTCGGGATCAAGGCTCAACCGCGCCGCCTGCTCGCGGCAATCGAGGGCCTGGAGCTGGTCGAAATGGCCGACACCGAGGTCTGCTGCGGCTTCGGCGGCACCTTCTGCGTCAAGTACCCGGAAATCTCGAACCGGATGGTCGGCGACAGGGCGGCGGCGATCACCGCGACCGGCGCCGGGACCGTTCTTGCGGGCGATCTTGGCTGTCTGCTCAACATCGCCGGCAAGCTCTCCCGCGACGGCGCGCCGGTGGCGGCGCGCCACATCGCCGAGGTGCTGGCCGGCGCGACCCAAGAGGTTGCGCCGATCGGGCAGCCCGCCGGCACGCGCGACTGAATCCCACGCCGGACGACGCGCCACCGGCACGCCCTGTATCATGGATGTGATACCAAATCCGATTGTTTGGTTCCGGTTATCCCCGTCTGAGGAAGCTGTTCACCGATCCTGTAGGTTGGGGCGATCGGCCGGCACGGTCTGCCTGTTTGCATCGCCGGTGGGGGCCGATCGCCCCAACATCGGCG
>JANQHG010000256.1 GCA_028277115.1 Azospirillaceae bacterium | reverse complement strand
TCGACGGTGCCGCAAAGCTGAACCGCCGATGTTGGGGCGATCGGCCCCCACCGGCGATGCAAACCGGCAGACCGTGCCGGCCGATCGCCCCAACCTACGGATCGGTGAATAGCTTCTTCAGGCGTGGATAATCGGAATCAAACAACCGGATTTGGTGTTAATTCGGGCACCGGCCGTGGCGGGTCGGCCCGTCCCGGGCAGCGCGTTGCCGCCCGGAGCGGACCGACCCGATCAACCGATCACCGAACCAGGACGACCCGCAGCTGGTAGCCGGACGGGGCGCCGACCGAATACACCTTCAACAGATAAGACCCGGCCACAATCGGGAGCAGGACCCGGTCCTCCTCGGTGCCGCCGGCGCGGCCGGTCGCGATCGGGTCGCCCGACGCCGCCGGGTCGATCAGGTCGAGGTCGAGATCGGCAGCCGCCGGCTTCAACAGCACGACCAACAGCCCGCCGACCTCGGCCTCGAGCCGGAAGTAGTCCGCGCTGTCGCCGGGGCCGAGCCACTCGTCGATGATCACCGTCGCCCCGGCGACCAGCGGCATAGCGCGCGCGGTGTCCGGCGTGTCGCCGGTCTCGTCCGCCTGCGGCTCGCTCGCGCGGGTCGACACCGTCAAGGTGTACGAGGTGCGGCCGCCGAACGCCCGAACGCCGATCAAGTAGCTGCCGGCCGGCACCGACACCGTGACCTCGTCCGGCGTGGTGCCGCCCGCAGCAGAGTCGCCGAGCGTGGTGCCGACGTCGTCAAGCACGCTCAGATCCGCATCGGCCGAAAGACCGTCGATCCGCGCGGTCAGGCTGGCAAAGCCCTCGAGCTCGACCCGGTAGAAATCGACGTCGTCTTCGGTGCCGACGAACTCGTCGATCTGCGCGCCGCCCTCGGCGTCGAGCGCGAGCGGGTGCGCGGCGTCGGGCGTGTTGCCGGCCATGTCCGGTGGCGGCGCATCGGTCGGGCGCGTGGTCACCGTGAGCGTGTAGGGCGTGCGCGAGCCGTAGGCGGTGACCCCGATCAGATAGCTGCCCGCCGGCACCCGCAGGGTGACGTCGTCGGCCTCGGTCCCGCCCCTGGCCGACTCGCCCAGGGTGTCACCGTCTTCCTCGATCACCGCCAGGTCCGCGTCGGACGCAAGCCCGTCCAGGCGCACGTCGAGGCTGGTCCACCCCTCGACCGTGACCCGGAACAGATCCCCGCCGTCGGCCGAGTCGATCACGTCGGTCACCTGTGCCGCACCGGTGTCGTCCAGCACCAGCGGATACGCGGTCTCGGGCGTATCGCCGGCCAGGTCGGGCGGCGGCGCCGCCCCCGCACGGGCCGACAGGCCCAGTCGATAGTTGGTCGTCCCATCGAATGGTACCGCGACCGCATGATAGCGACCGGCGTCAAGCAGCAGCTCGACCCGCTCGGACATGGTGTCGCCGTTGGTTGAAAAACCCAGCTTGCGGCCGGTGTCGTCGACCACGAACAGTTCGGCATCCGAGGAGAGGCCGTCCATGGTCGCGGTAAGCTCGGTCCAACCGTCGAGCGTGAAAGGGTGGGCGATCGCCGGGCTGCCTTCGGCGACCCGACCGGTGCGCTGCTGCGGTTCCGGACCCGGCGGCGCGAACGGATCACGGACCAGCGCGGTCGGCCCGTCCGGGATCGAAATCTGCGCCGGGAGCGGCGGTTCGGCCGACGCCGGGGCCGGCGCGGGGGCCGGAGCCGACTGAGCCGGAGACGGGGTCGCCGGCGCTTGGGCGGCGGTCGGCGGCGGCTGCCCGGCCTTCACATTGGCCGGCCGGTCGGGCGTCTGCGCCTCGGCGGTGGCGAGCCCGAGCGACAGGGCGACCGCCGCGCACCGCACGACAGCGGCCGAAAAGCGTTCCATGGCCATCAAAGGACCTCCTGGACCTGGTGGCAAAGGCGGACCGCGGCCGCACCAAGGGACGCATCGACAGTGAGGCGCGACGCGCGGCGGGCGGGGACGGTTCGCGACAGCCGACCATACCCGCGAGGCCGCCACGGTGCCACGGGCGTCGGGTTCGCGTCCGCCGCTTGTTTTGGGTCAGGACACAACCTCTGTCGCCGGGGCGCGGCGGCGCCGGGTGGTCAGGACGAACACCGACGGCACGAAGGCGAGCGCAAGCAGGGTCGCGCCGACGATGCCGCCGGCGATCGCGGTCGCGAGCGGCAGCCAAAACGACCCGCCGAACAGGATCAGCGGCGTGAACCCGGCGATCGTGGTCAGCGTGGTCGACAGCACGTGGCGGGTGCTCGCGCGCACCACCCGGCGGATCGCCGCGCGGTCGCCGGCGCGCGCGTCCGGGTCGGCGCGCAGCGACGACAGCACCACGATCGAATCGTTGATCGACACCCCGATCAACCCCATCGCGCCGATGATCGCCATAAAGCCCATCGGCAGATCGAAGATCCACAGGGCGAGCAGCGCCATCCCGACCGAGAAGCCGGCGACCGCCAGGATCACCCCGGCCTGGCGGAACGAATTGAACGCCAGCACCACGGTCGCGATCATCAACACGATCAAAGGCGCGACGGTCGCCGCCAGTTGGCCTTGCGATTCCGCGCTCTCCTTGCTCTCGCCGCCGAAGTCGAGCCGGTAGCCGGGCGGCAGGGTGAACGCGGCCGCCGCGAGCCGGCGCTCGACCTCGGCCAGCACCGCCGCCGGCAGGGTGAACGGGGTGACGAACGCCTGGACCTTGTTGACCCGGGCGCGCTGGAACCGGGTGATCGCAGTGATCTCGGGCACCAGCGCGACCGCGGCGATCGCGTTCAGCGGCACGCCGTCGAGCCGGCCGTCGCCGACCCCGGCATCGCCCGCGCGGCCCGGCGCAGCCTCGGGCCCGGCCTGCGCGGCGGTGGCCGAGGGGGCGCGCAGGCGCTGGGGCGGCAAGAGCGTGTTGGCGGCGATCCGCTGCAGATCGGCACGCGCCGGTCCGGCCGCGCGCACCCGCACCGGCAGCTCCTCGGTCTCTTCCAACACGGTGCCGCCGAGCACGCCCTCGAGCCCGGCGGCCAGCTGCTGGGCGAGGTCTACCAGCTCGAACCCGGCCAGCCGCGCCTCGTCCTCGTCCGGTGCCAGCTCGAGCTTCGGGCGGCCGCCGGAGATCTGGGCCCGGGTGTAGGTGATCAGAGGGATCGTCGAGATGATCGCGCGCGCCTGCTCGCCGAGCGCCTGCAGGGTCTCGAGGTCGGGGCCGTAGATCTCGAGCTCGATCGGCGCTTCGAACGGCGGCCCCTGTTCGAACGGCAGCGCCAGCACGGTCGCCTCGGGCAACTCGGCCATCAGCCGGTCCTGAAGCCGGCCGATCAGCCCGCGGGTCGCCTCGGCCGACACCGTATTGATGAAGGCGCCGGCGAAGCTCGGCACATTGTCCTGGTAGACCACCATGTTGTAGTAGACGCGCGGCGGTTCCTCGCCCAGGAACCAGACGTCGCCGGTGATCTCGGGGACGTCGGCCAGGATCGCGCGGGCCCGGCGCACCGCGGCCTCGGTCTCGGCGATCGAGGCCTGGGGCGCCAGGTTCAGTTGAATCTGGAACTGAGCCCGGTCGACCGGCGGGAAGAACTGGCCGATCAGCTGGCCCGACACCACGAAGCCGGCGACCGCCGGCGCGATCGCGACCAGGATGCCGGCCGCCGGCCACGCCAGCATGCCGGCGAGCGTGCGGTCGTAGAGCCGGCCGATCGGCCCGGGCGACCAGCCCGAGACCAACAGCCCGACCACCCCGCCGCGGCGCCTGACCGGCCCCGCACCGCGCCGGTCGAGATAGGCGGCGAATGCCGGGATCACCGTCATCGCCAGGAACAACGACGACGCGACCGCCAGCATGACCGCGAGCCCCATCGCGCCGACGAACTCGCCGACCGGCCCCGGCATCACCACGATCGGCATGAAGGTCAAGATCGTGGTGACCGACGATGCGAACAGCGGCACCGCCAGTTTCGCGACCAACGCGTCGATCGACCCGGTCGGCGATTTGCCCTCGGCGCGGCCGCGGTTGTACTCGTCGACCGCGACGATCGCGTTGTCGATCAACAGGCCGAGCGCGATGATCAGCCCGGTCACCGACATCTGGTGCAACGGGATGTCGAGAATGCGCAAGACCGGCAACACCAGCGCGATCGACAGCGGCAACGCGGTGCCGACCAGCAAGGCCGAGCGCCAGCCCATGGTCAACAACAAGATCGCGACCACCAGACCGACGCCGAGCATCAGATTGCCGGCCAGCCCCTCGAGCCGGCGGTTGGTGTAGTCGCTCTGGTCGAACACGACCTCGATCCCGACCCCGACCGGCGCGGTGGTGGCAAAATCGGCGACCGCGGCGTGCGCGGCCGCCGCCCACAGGTCGATCCGGCGGTCGGCCTCCATCTTGGCGCCGACCACCACGGCGCGCCGGCCGCCGACCAGGGTGACCGCGCGCGGCGGGCTTCGGATCGTGCGGGTGACCTCGGCGATGTCGCCGACCCTTAGGAATCGGCCGTTGTCGAGTTGGCGCAGCGGGATCCGCCGGATCTGCGCGACCGACTCCAGCGCGCCGCGCACCTCGATGATCAGCTCGTTGCGCTCGCTGTGCAGCTCGCCCGCCGGGATCTTGCTGTCCGACTGCGCGATCGCGTGGGAGACCTCGGCCGCGGTCAGGTTGACCGACGCCAGCGTGTGCGGCTCGAAGGTGACCAGGAACTCCTCGTCCGGCGCGCCGAACAGCTCGGTCTCCTTGGTCCCGGGCAAGACCGCGAGCCGGTGTTCGAGCTCGGTCGCCAGCCGCGCGAGCAGGCCGGGCAGCGGCGGCCGGTCGTCGCGCTGCCACACGAACCCGACCAAAAAGGTGTGGGCGATCGTGGTTTGGCGGGTGAACTCCGGCGTCTCGGCGTCGGCGGGCAGCTCGGCCTCGACGTCGGACAGGCGGTCGCGCACCCGCGACCACACCTCGTCGACCGCGGTCACGGTGTCGTCGAGGTCGATCTCGATCGTCGACACCGCGGTGCGCGAGGTCGAGGCAAGCTCCTTGATCTCTTCGATCTCGCTCAGCTCGTCTTCGATCTTCTCGGTGACCAGGGCTTCGACCCGGGCTGCGCTGGCGCCCGGGTAGATCGTGGTGATCGTGGCAAAGCGCGCGGTCAACAAAGGGTCCTCGAGCCGCGGCAGGCTCGAGAGCGCGGTCAGACCGGCGACCAGCGCCAGGCCGACGGTCAGCGCGACCAGCCGCGGCTGGCGGACGAACAGGGTGCGCCACATGAGCTTGGCCCCTTGGTCAGCCGGCGGCCGCCGGCGTCAGCGCGCCGCGATCCGGACCAGCTGGCCCGGGACCACACGGTGCAGCCCGTTGGCGACGATCCGGTCGCCGTCGGAAAAGGTGCCGCGCACGAACGCGCGCTCAGACTCGCTGTGCAGGAGCTCGAGCTCGATCCGGGTGATCCGGTGCACGCCGTCCCGCTCGGTCGCCGCGACCCCATAGGCGGCCCACAGGCCGCGCCGGCTCTCGGCGAGCGCGGTGATCGGCAGCCAGGCGCCGGCCAGCGCGACCCGATGGGTCATCCGCAAATGCACGAGCTCGCCGGCGCGCGGCCGCGACGCGTCGGCGTCCGGCAGATCGGCGAGCTCGAGGATCGCGGTCACGGTGCGGGTCTGCGGGTCGATCCGGTCGATCAGGGTGCGCAGGACCGCGTCGTAGCCGGTCTCGCCGATCCGCACCCGGTGGCGCGACCCGGGCGCGAGCTGGCGCGCGGCGCGCACCGGCACCCCGACGTGGACCTCGAGCGCCTGGTCCTCGATCAGCTCGAGCACCGCGTGGCCGGCCGCCAGCGCCGCACCTTCGTCGGCAAAGCGTGCGACGATGCTTCCCGAGAACGGCGCGGTCAGCCGTGAGAGGTCAAGCTCGACCTCAAGCGCGGCGAGCCGGGCCTCGACCTCGGCGACCCCGGCCTCGGCGGCCTCGCGCGCGGCGGCCAGCGCCTTTTCCTCGAACACCGCCTGGTCGTACAGCTCTTCGGAGACGTTGCGCCGCTGCAAAAGGTCGGCGCGGCGGACCAGCGTGCGCCCGGCGAGCTCGAGCCGGGCCGCGATCTCCTTGACCCGGGCCCGGCTGGCGTCGAGGCTGGCGCGCAGTTCGGAGCGGCGGCTGAGCAGGCGACGGACGTCGAGCTCGGCAAGCAGGTCGCCCTCGGCGACGGTCGCGCCCTCGTCGACCGCGACCGACGCCAGCAGGCCGCCGCGGTCGAAGCCGAGCGTGCTCGAGCGCCGGGTCACCACCCGGCCGGCGTAGCGTTCCGCGACCTCGTAGCCGTCGGTCCAGGCGACCTCGATCAGCTCGACCGGCAATGGGGTGGCGTCGGTCTGAGCCGCCGCGGGGTCTGCGACCGCGACCAAGACTGCAAAGACGATCGCGCGTGTCATGCGCCACCCCCAGAAGTTGCACGTGACGCCCGCTTCGAGGTTTTGGGGGCTGGTGCCCCCAAGGTCAGGGGGGTTCACCCCCCGACACCCCCCGACCAGGGGGTGCCCCCTGGACCCCATTTGGTGGGGGGCAAGGGGGGCAACCCCCTTCTCGGGGGCAGCGCCCCTGACACCGGCCGTCAGGCCGCATTCGGCGGTGCAACACGCCCGGGCGCCGATACCATCGCGACCCGGTCACGTCAAGGACGCCGCCCCGGTTGACCCCTCCGGGCGACCGTCGCATGGTGTTCGCCTGATGCATGTCCCCCTCGACCGCCTGAACGACCAGCAACAGCGCGCCGCGACGTGCGGCGACGGCGCTCACCTGGTGCTCGCCGGCCCCGGCACCGGCAAGACCGCGACCCTGATCGCGCGGGTCGCCCATCTGATCGCGACCGGCGTCGACCCGGTCGGCATCGTCGCGGTCACCTTTACCCGCAAGGCAGCCGACCAACTGACCACCCGCCTGGCCCAAATGACCGGGGGACCGGCACCACCGGTCGCGGTCGGCACCTTCCACGCGCTGGCCGGTCGGATGCTGCGCCGCTTCCCCGACGCGGCCGGGCTTGGCAGCGATTTCCGGATCATCGACGACGCGGCGCAGCGCCAGGTCCTGACGTCACTGCGCGTGCGCTGGAACCCGGACGACGACGGCGACCTGTTGGACATCATCGCCGGCGCCAAGGAACGCCTCTTGACCCCGGACGCGTTCGCGGCCGCCCTGCCCGAGGCCGCGGCGCGCGACGACCGCTCGCCGCTCAAACGCGCCGCCGAGATCTACCGCGCCTACCAGGCCCATCTGGCGGCCAACAATCTGGTCGATTTCGCGGACCTGATCGGCCACGTGGTGCGCGCGCTCGAGGCCGACCCGACCCTGCGCGCCGAGTGCGCCGGACGGGTCAGCCACCTCTTGATCGACGAGTATCAAGACGTCAACCCGGCACAGATCCGGCTGGTCGACGCCTTGGTGCCGCCGACCGGCAATCTGTGGGTGGTCGGCGACGACGATCAGTGCCTGTACGGTTTTCGCAGCGCCGACGTCGGCATCATCCTGTCGTTTTGCGATCACCGGCCGGGCGCGACCGTCCACCGGCTGGTCCGGACCTATCGCTCGGCGCCGGCGATCCTCACGCTCGCGCACGCGATGATCACCAAAAGCGCCCGGCGCTTCGACAAGGCCATCGAGCCGGTGGCGGACAAGGGCCCGCGGGTGGTGATCGTGCCGCACCGGGACGCCGAGGCCGAGGCGCGCTGGCTCGCCGACGCGGTCGCCCGGGTGCGGGCGACCGGGGTCGGGCTCGGCCAGATCGCGGTCCTGTTCCGGACCGGGGCGGCGACCGTGTGGCTGCGCCTGGCGTTGCGCCGGGCCGGGCTTGCCTATGTCGTCCGCGGCGCCAGGGACTTGTGGACCGCGTTCGAGGTCCGGCTGTTCCTGCGCTTCGTCGAGGTCGCGACCCGGCCCGAGGCCCCGCTGCCGGCCAACCTCCAGGGCCCGAAGGTGCGCCGGGTCGTCGAGGCCGCCGGCCGGGTGGCCGGCCAGCCGTTCGCCGCAATTCTGCGCGCCGCCGAGGCGGCGGTCGCCGAGGCGCGGCCGCGCCAATGCTCGGCCGAGCGCGCCGCCGAATGGGCCCAAAACCTGCGCGCGATCCAGGAGATCGCGCACGAGGCCGGCGCCCTTGCCCCGTTGCTGGACACCGCGGCACGCGAGGCCGAGGCGCGCCGCGGCCCCGACCCGACCGACGCGGTGGTGGTGTCTACCGTGCACAGCGCCAAAGGGCTTGAGTGGGACGCGGTGTTCGTCGCGGCGTGCGAGGAGGGCGTGCTGCCGCATTTCGCGGCCGCCGACCTCGACGAGGAGCGCCGGATCGCCTATGTCGCGATGACCCGGGCGCGCCGCTGGCTGGTCTTGTCCTATACGGCGAGCCGTTTCCAGACGAGCTGCCAGCCGTCGCGTTTCCTGTTCGACGCGACCCGCGGCGCACCGCCGGCATGTTTCGAGTGGCGCGGCGGCGTGCCGCCCGAACCGAGGGTCGGCCCGCGCACGCCGCCGGCCGCGCCGCCCGCACCCGTCCGGCGCGGTGCCGACACGGCCCAAGCCAAGGCGGCACGCGCTGCCGAGCGGCGCCAGCGCAACCTCGACACCGGCAAGCCCGCCCGTGCCGGCTTCCGATGGGACGAGGGCGAGGACACGGCGGTTCGCGACGGGTTTGACGCGCGCCGACCGTTGGAGGCGATCGCCGAGGGGATCGAGCGCTCGGTGACCGCGGTGGTCAGCCGGATGGTCGCGCTGGATCTGATCGAGGCCGGCTTCGCGGTCGAACGCTACCAGCGCCACCTGGACCCCGAGGGGTTCCGCGCGCTCCAGCTGGAAGCGATCGTGGCGCTGGCCGACCAGGTTCTGGGGCCCGACGCCGCGTGCTGGCTCGACACACCGCACCCGACGTTCGACGGCGTGCCGCCGCGCACCGCCGCCGACCGCCCGGACGCAGTCTATCTGGCGCGCAAATGCCTGCTCGGCGCGCCCGACGACAGCGACGACAGCGAGGCCGAGAGCGACGCCGCCTGAGCCGGGTCGGCCGGCAATTAACGATCCGTTAAGGCTCGCGGCGTCTGATCGATCAAAGACAAATTTGTTGGGCGATTGGCCGCGTGAGCGAACCGGGCCACGCCGACCAGAAGGAGCGAGCGATGGCATCGGGCATCTCGTCGCCGGGCGCGCAGCTGCCGGCGGGGTTGAGCGGTCGGGCGGCGATCGACGCCTATCACCAGTTCAAATCGACCAGCGCCAGCGCGTCCGCGCTCAAATACGGTGCGGTCGGCACGATGACGGCCGACGGCCGCGGCCCCCAGGGCGGTTTTTCCGCGACCGGGTCCGACCGGGCGGTCGCCGGCGGCTCGTTCGCCGCGATCGACGCCGATCTTGAGGCGCGGGCCCGCTATCTCGACGACGTCTATCTGTCCGACGAGGCCCAAGCCCAGCTCGCCGCCGACCAGGCGGCAGACGACGGCAACGATCCGCTGCTGGCACGTGCCGCCGACGCCGCGCGCAACGGCTCGACCGATCTCGCCGGCGAGATCGCCGATCTGTTGGGCGACTTGGTGGCGTTGGCCAAGAACGGCCTGACCGAGGTTGACCAGGACACCGCCGGCGAAGACCTGACCGCCGCGGTCAGGGACACCCTGGTGTCGTCCTTGAGCGACCGGCTGACCGAGGCCGGTCTGTCGGAAGACGGCGCCGCCGCGGTCGCCAACCACTTGGCCGACCGCATCTTCGCCGGGACCGAGAGCGGCGACAGCGTGATCAAACTGTCGCTGGAAGAGGCGGTCACGGTCACCGCCAAGGCGCGCCAATCCGGCAACGGCACCGCCAGCGCGGCCCTGGAGCATCTGGGCGGCTCGGTCGCGCTGCAGGTCTCGATCGACACCGCAAGCGGCAAGGTCCAGGTGCTGCAGTCGGCCGCGGCGGTCCATCAGACCCGCGCCGGCCAGACCTTTGCCGGCGCACCGCCGCTGGTCCAGGGCGGCCCGGGCCGGCCGCCGGGCGACGGCCCCGGACCGCTCGACCCCGAGTTGTTGGACAAGCTGGACCAACTCGGCCAGGGCGCCCTCACCCTGGACGAAGACGAGGAGACGGGCGACCTGATCAAGCGCCTGCTTGAGGCGATCGCCGAGCCGGACGACGAGGACGAAGACGCCGAGCCGCGCGATGGCCGGTTCGGGATCACCGTGCCCTTGCCGCCACTGGCGGTCGGCGCCGATCAGGACGGCAACCCGAGCGTCTACTTCCCGCGGCCGGACGAGACGCTCGGCAAGGTCAGCCTGCAGCCGCTCGAGGCGACGATTTGAATGCCGGGGGTCGGATCGAGGCATCGAGCGTTGGTTGACAATGAAGCCGACCCAAAAACGAAACAGGATTTGTGCCGGGCTGCGGTAGCTTTTTGACGGATCACT
>JANQHG010000206.1 GCA_028277115.1 Azospirillaceae bacterium | reverse complement strand
GCCGGTGCACGAGCAGCGCGCCGGCGCGCTCGCCCGCGCCGCCGGGTTCGACCAGGTGTCGGAGAGCCACCAGGCGAGCCCGCTGATGGAGCTGGTCGGGCGCGGCGACACCACCGTGGTCGATGCCTACCTCTCGCCGATCCTGCGCCGTTACGTCGACCGGGTCGCGGCTGCGCTCGGCGACGTCCGGCTGTTGTTCATGCAGTCGAACGGCGGCCTGGTCGAAGCGACCCGGTTTCAAGGCAAGGACGCGGTCCTGTCCGGCCCGGCCGGCGGCATCGTCGGCGCGGTGCGCACCGCCGCGACCGCCGGGTTCGACAAGATCATCGGCTTCGACATGGGCGGCACCTCGACCGATGTCGCGCATTATGCCGGCACGCTCGAGCGGGTCACCGAATCGCTGGTCGCCGGGGTGCGCCTGCGCACCCCGATGCTGCACATCCACACGATCGCCGCCGGCGGCGGCTCGATCTGCCGGTTCGACGGCGCGCGCTTCCGGGTCGGCCCGGACTCCGCCGGCGCCAACCCCGGTCCCGCCTGTTACCGCCGCGGCGGGCCGCTCACCGTGACCGACTGCAACGTTATGGTCGGCAAGCTGGCCCCCCAATTCTTCCCGGCGGTGTTCGGGCCGGACGGCGACCAGCCGCTCGACGGCGCCGTGGTCTGCGAAAAATTCGACGCGCTCGCCCAAGAGATCGAACAAGCGACCGGCACGCGCCGGTCGGCGGTCGAGGTTGCCGAGGGGTTCTTGAAAATCGCGGTCGAGAACATGGCGAACGCAATCAAGAAAATCTCGATCCAGCGCGGCCATGATCTCGCCGGCTATCTGCTGAACTGCTTCGGCGGCGCCGGCGGCCAGCATGCCTGTCTGGTCGCCGACGCGCTCGGGCTGCCGCGCATCCTGATCCATCCGCTCGCCGGCGTGTTGTCGGCCTACGGCATCGGGGTCGCCGACCTGGTCACGATCGAGGAACGCGCGGTCGAGGCGCGGCTCGACCCGGTCTTGACCCCGGCGCTCCAGCGCATCCGCGACGAGCTGGCGGCGCGCGGCCGCGAGAACCTGGCGCGCCAGGGCGTCGAACCCGGCCGGGTCGCCACCCAGGCGCGCTGCGCGCTCAAGTACGAAGGCACCGACAGCGCGCTTGCCGTGCCGTTCGGCACCCTGACCGAGCTGCGCGAGCGCTTCGCCGAGGCGCACCGCCAGCGCTACGGCTTCGTGATGGCCGACACCCCGCTGGTGGTCGAGGCGGTCGCGGTCGAGGCGACCGGCGCCACCGGCCGCCACGACGACCCGGTGTTCGAAACCCCGCCGACCTCTGAGCTGCCGCACCGCCTTGCCACCTTGTCGATCTGGACCGGCGGCGCCCGCCACCAGGCGCTGGTGTTCGAGCGCACCCGCCTGCGCCATGGCAACCGCGTCTTCGGCCCGGCGATCGTGCGCGAAGCCAACGCGACCACGGTGATCGAGCCGGGCTGGATGGCCGAGGTCACCCGCCACAACCACCTGCTGCTGACCCGCATCGACCCCTTGCCCAAGCGCGTCGCGGTCGGCACCCACGCCGACCCGGTGATGCTCGAGGTGTTCAACAACCTGTTCAGGTCGATCGCCGAGCAGATGGGCGTGGTCTTGGAGAACACCGCGTCCTCGGTCAACATCAAGGAACGGCTCGACTTTTCCTGCGCCGTGTTCGACGCCGACGGCGGCCTGGTCGCCAACGCGCCGCATGTGCCGGTCCATCTCGGCTCGATGGGCGAGAGCGTGCGCACGGTGATCGACCGGCGCGGCGCGGCGATCCGGCCGGGCGAGGTCTATGCGCTGAACGACCCCTACAACGGCGGCACCCATCTGCCCGACATCACCCTGATCTCGCCGATGTTCGCCGACGACCGCAAGGAGCGCCTGTTCTTTGTCGCGGCGCGCGGCCACCACGCCGACGTCGGCGGCATCACCCCCGGCTCGATGCCGCCGGACAGCCGCACGATCGCGGACGAGGGCGTGCTGCTCGACTGCTTCCACCTGGTGAAATCCGGCCGCTTTCGCGAAAAGACCCTGCGCCAGCTGTTGACCGGCGGGGACCACCCGGTGCGCAACATCGGCCTGACCATCAACGATTTGAAGGCGCAGATCGCCGCCAACGAGACGGGCTTGCGCGAGCTGCGCCGGATCGTCGCCCAGTTCGGGCTCGACACCGTCCGGGCCTACATGCGCCACGTCCAGGCCAACGCCGAAGAACAGGTGCGCCGCGCGATCTCGCGGCTGTCGGACGGCCGCTTTGCGGTCGAGCTCGACAATGGCGCGGTGATCCGGGTCGCGGTCACGGTCGATGCCGCCGCGCGCCGGGCCCGGGTCGATTTCACCGGCACCAGCGCGCAGCTGCCGGACAATTTCAACGCGCCGCGCGCGGTGTGCCGGGCCGCGGTGCTCTATGTCTTCCGCACCCTGGTCGACGACGACATCCCGATGAACGAGGGGTGTCTTGCCCCGATCGAGCTGGTGATCCCGCCCGGCTCGATGCTGAACCCGCGCCCGACCGCGGCGGTGGTCGCAGGCAATGTCGAGACCTCGCAAGCGATCGTCAATGCGCTCTACGGCGCGCTCGGCGTCCAGGCGGCCGCCCAGGGCACGATGAACAATCTCACCTTCGGCGACCAGGACCACCAGTACTACGAGACGATCTGCGGCGGCTCGGGCGCCGGCCCCGACCATGACGGCACCGACGCGGTCCACAGCCATATGACCAACTCGCGCCTGACCGACCCCGAGGTCTTGGAGTGGCGCTTCCCGGTCCGGGTCGAGCGGTTCGCGATCCGGCGCGGTTCGGGCGGCGCCGGCCGCCGCCGCGGCGGCGACGGCGTGATCCGCCGCCTGCGGTTCACCCGACCGATGACCGCGGCGATCCTGTCCAACGTCCGGCGCACCGTGCCGTTCGGCTTGGCCGGCGGCCGGCCGGGCCAGCCCGGGCGCAATTCGGTCGAACGCGCCGACGGCCGGACCCAGCCGCTCGGCGCCACCGACCGCACCGAGATGGCGGCGGGCGACGTCCTGGTGATCGAAACCCCGGGCGGCGGCGGCTATGGTTCGCCCGATGGGGCCGACGCCGACGCGGCGGCGCCCGCGGTCGAACTGCCGGCGCCGTGCCCGGCGGTCGCCCCGAGCCCGGCGGCCCCGGACCACGAGCCGTCCGCCGACGCCGGCCCGGACCCGCAACCGGCCGCGACCGCCGACCGACCGGGTGGTGACGGGACGACGGTGCCCTCGGACACGCCGTCGGACGTCTCCGTCACGGTTGCCGAGACGGACGCGCCGTCGCAGGGCACGGGGGAGGCTGAGGCCTCCGGCGAGACCGCGGACGCCGGCGCAAACGCGGCCTATGACGTCGTTTATGACGTCGTTTATGACGGCGTCGAGGGCGGTGCGACGGACAGTGCCGTGCCGGACGCACCGCACGACGACGGTGTCGAAGTTGCCGGCGAAGAGTCGCATCCGATCGAAAACCCTGGTATACGCCGGGAAAGTTGCGAGTCCAAGGCGAGGAAGGAGGGGGACCCATCATGACGATGCGCACAATCATCAGTCTGGTTGCCGGCATCAGTCTGGTTGCCGACATCAGTTTGGTTGCCGGGCTGGCGCGCGCGCAGACCGAGCCGTCGGCCCCGGCACCGCAGACGACCGGGGCGGAAACCGGGGCGCCGGCCGGGGCCGCGGAGATCGGCTTTGAGGACCTGCTCGGCTATGCCGGGTTCGAGATCGATTACGTGGTCGAGGGGTGGGAGCCGTTGCCGATCTACTGCGTGTCGATCGCGCCCGTCGAGTTTGCGACCGATGCCGCCGAGGTCGAGGCCGCGGCCAAGATCGACGCCTATTACCGCGCGCGCGGCACCGCCTGGTACGACCTGTGGTCCCAGGCGGAATGGTGGATGCTGTCCGAGGTCGCGGCCCTGGACGAGGATGCGTCGCGCTATCTCGGCCAGTTCAACCTCGAGATCGAGGACATGGACCTGCACTTCCTGCCGGTGCCGGAGATCGGTCTGTCGTTGATGCCGATCCACGACCCGAACGCGCGCAACTACACCCCGCCGTCGGAAATCGCGACCCTGATCGAGGACTATGGCTACCGCATCGTCCGGATGGAGGAGGCCTATGGCCTGACCGGTCCGGAGATGGAGGTGCTGCTGCGCAAGACCAAGCTCTTGACGCCCGCCGAACAGGCGGCGATCGAGGCGCGGATCGACCGGTTTCTTGCGACCCACGCTGCCGGCTGGTCGCTTGAATATCTGTGGGACCGGCTGTTCTTGAACACGCTGATCGCGGCCGAGCAGGCGGCGATGGAGGCCGCGGCGCTCCAGGACCTGTCGTTGCACGATATCGTGCTTCATGTCAGCTGGCTGCCGGCTGTGGAAACCCGGATGCGTCCGATCGGAAAGGAGATCGAAGGATTTCCGCCGCCACCCTGCTAATCTTCTGCGGAAATCCTGCTAAGGGACCGCAAGAGCGGTCGCACGGAACGTGACGTGGCCCCGGTGCTGCCGCCCGGGGCCACGTCACGCCCGCGCACTGACAAATGGCTGCATCACAAATGGCTGCATCATCGAGCTCGAGATCTCGCTGTTGCCGACCGTGGTCACCCGGACGCGGCCGGCCGGGGTGCCGATCTTCGATTTCCCGCCGCTGCCCTGCTGACCCGGGCGGCCGCGTCTCGTCCGCGGTGAGCGGTGTTCACCCCCAACACCGGCGGTGCGGCTCGCGGCATCGCCGCTGTCGGGGCGTGCGCCTGCCCTGAGCGCGCGCCCGATCGACCAGGGAGCGGCGCCCGCCCCGACCCCCTGCCGCCGGTCAGGACCGCCGCCCGGGCGCGAGACCCCGGATCAGGCTGCCGAGGTCGTCGCGCCCGGGGTCGATCCCGACCGTCGCGAACGCCTGCCACAGACACGCCTGGACTGCCGAGACCACCGGCTTTTTGAGGTCGCGCTCCAGGAGCGCGACCAACTCGAGCGCGCGCAACTGGGTGCAGGCGATGAACAGGGCGTCGCTGTCGGCGCTCGCGGTTGCCTTGGCGGTCCGGTAGATCTCGGCGGGCGCGACCTTGGCGTGGTCGAACATGTCGAGCATGTCGAAGCTGGCAAGGCGGCTCACCGTCACCCCGGCGGCGGCGAGAAAGGCGACCAGGCGCCGGTTGGTGTCCGCGACATAAGGTGTGACCAGATCGACCCGGCGCGCGCCGGTCGTGGCCAGCGCGGCGGCCATCGCGCCGGCCGCCGTCACCACCGGCGCGCCGACGATTTTTCCGAGCCGCTCCGCGAGCGCGCCGTCCCATCCCGGGCCTTCGAAAAAGCTGCCGCTCGTGCAGGCGAAGATCGCGACGTCCGGTTCGACCATCGCAAGCCGGGCGGCGGCCTGTTGGCCTTCCTCGTCCATCGCGCGCAGGGTCTCGGGCGTGCCGGCCCGGCCGCCGGCGATCCGGGCGGTGTGCACCGACACGCCCGGCGGCGCGACCCGCCAGGCCTCGGTCTCCATGGTGGTGTTGATCGCGGGCACCAGAAGCCCGATCCTTGCGCGCCAGCCGTACATCGCGAGGCGGTTCCTTCGGTCAGCAGGAGGGGTACGAACGGTCGGCGCCGGTTTTGGGGCGTGCGCCCCCCGGTCAGCGGGTCTCACCCCCCCGAACGGCCGACAGGCCGCTTACGGCGTCGCGCCGTGCACTTGGGCAACAAGCCGTTGGATCATCGGTTGCCGCCCCGCCTGTGTCCACCACCGCCTCTTTCGGTTGGGTCGGGGCGCCGCGTCACGGTGTCAAGATCGGCGTCCGCGACGACCTGGTGCTGATCGCAACCATGGTCGAGCATGCGCTGGCGACCGGCCACACCGTGATCTTCCGCATCGGGTCTACCTATGCGCCCGCCATCACGACCCGACCATCCGGGTCACCAGCCGGATGACCGGGCTGACCACCGGGCCTGGTCTCTGCCGGAACGGGGTGCGGGTCTCGCCCGCGACCTCAAGATCATTGACCATGCCGATCAACCGCTTGTGGTCGTCGTCGATCTCCTTGAACCCGACGCTGAAGCTGTCGTTCCTGACCAACATGGGGTGTCCCACCGCCCGCCCTTGTGTCCCGGTCGGCATCGCACATCAGGGAACAGATCCCCCGAGCGTGCCGACTGATCGCCAAAGTCGACCAGGAGCGGGCGTGGATCAAGCGGATTCGCCCCGTGCGCCTGACCGCGACAGTCCCGTGCCGACGATCGACGGCACATCCGCGGCGCTGGGGTCGAGGGAACGCAAAGGGGAGAGATCGTCCAATGACCTGCCAAGTTTGCCCAAGACGGGCGAATGAGCCGATCCGAGGAAATCGCGGTCGAGCGGCAGCTGCACCAAGTCTGACGACGCATCGTATCAGCGACATGTCCCTAGTACACCGCGGCGGAAGTAACATCATGTTGCGTCGGTCCGCCGCGGTGTACCAGTCATTTAGTCGTACAGCTTTCCGGCGCAAATCCTGACCATGTCAGGATTTGTGCCGGGCTGTACTAGAGATTCAACCGGGCAGTCGGCGACCGGCGGCACCGCCGGGGGCATCAGGCGGGCGTCCGCGGGCCTTGCCAGGCTGCGGCGCTGACCGCCAGTACCCGGTCGATGTCGGCGTCGTCATTGTAAAGATGCAAAGAGCAGCGGACCAGGCCGCGGCGCACCGCGGTGACCACCCCGGCCGCGGTCAGCGTCTGGTGATAGGCCGCGATCGTCGGGTCGTCGGCGCGGTCGTGGCCGCCCGACGGGTTGAACCGGCCGATCGCGACGATGTGCCCCCGCGCCGCTGGGGTCGGGGCCGCGACCACCGGCAGGCCGAGCGAGGCCAAGCCCTCGGCCAGCCGCGCCGCCCGCGCGGTCACCACCCGCTCGATCCGGCCGGAGCCGAGCCGGTGCAACAGGTCGAGCGCGGGCTCGAGCGCCGCCGCCGCGACGAAGTTGGGGTTGCCGAGGTCGAACCGCCGCGCCCCCGGCGCATAGGCGAACCCGCGGTCGCCGAGCGCCGCCTCGTGCGCGTCGCCGAGATCAACCCCGAACCGCGTCAGCGCCGCCGGCGACAGCTGCTCGGCGACCGCGCGCCGGCAATAGAGAAACCCAAGGCCATAGAGCCCGAGCAGCCCCTTTTGGGTCGCGACCGCGAGCCCGTCGATCGCGGTCGCACCGACGTCGAGCCCGAGCACCCCGACCGACTGCGCGCCGTCGACCAGCAGAAGCACGCCGGCGGCCCGGCACGCCGCGCCCAGGGTCTCGAGATCGGTCCGCAAGCCCGGCGCGAAGCTGACCGACGACACCGCGACCAGCCGGGTCCGCGGGGTCAGTGCCGCGATCAGCCGGTCGGCTGCGACCATGCCGTCCGCCGCCGCCACCGTGCGCACCACCACGCCGTGGCGGCGCGCCAGGTTGAGCCACGGATAGACATTGTTGGGGTGTTCGATATCCCGGCACAGCACCACCTCGTCGCCGACCCGCCACGGCACCGCAAGCGCAAAGGCGGTCAGACCGTCCGAGACGTTGCGGGTCAGCGCGATCTCGTCGGGGGCGGCGCCGATCAGGGCGGCAAAGCGCGCGCGCACCCGGTTGATCAGGGCGAACATCTCGGACTTGCTGGCGCGCGCCGAGATGCGGTCGGCCAGATAGGCCTCGATCGCCGCGACGCTGTCGATCGACACCAGGCCGCGGCTCGCGACGTCGAGATAAACCCGGTCGAGCGCGCCCGGAAAGCGCCGGCGCGCGGCCGCGAATGCCGCGGCGTCCTCGGTCTCGCTGTCGGTCTCGCTGTCGGTCTCGGCCGGGGCCGCGCGTGCCGGCAGCGGCGGCGGCGCCGGCGCGCTCCGGGGTGCCGCGGCGGTGGGGGCGGTGGGGGTGGTGGCGGCAAGCCGGCGCTCGCGTGCATCGCGCGCGTGGGTGGCCGCCGCCCGCGCCGCCTCCGGGCCGACCCCGCCGCCGCCCGGGGTCGCGATCGACAGGACCGCGCCCACCGGCAGCGCGCACTCGG
>JANQHG010000189.1 GCA_028277115.1 Azospirillaceae bacterium | reverse complement strand
CGGACGGCTCAACGGCAAGACAGCTCTCCAGGCTATCAAAGACGTCCTCACTCCCACGCAGGCGACATCCGCCGCTTAGCGGGGACCTGAGCAGTTACCTTCTTGCTGTTCAGCCGTCAGGCGGCAAGAGCTACCCTCATGTCGAAAGCTCTTAAGTCCGGTCAAGCCTTCAGATTGTTAGGCTTTGTACCACTGGCGGACCGTATCGTCGTCAATCAGAAGCGCTCGTGCGACTTCCTCACAGCTCCAACCGCCATTCAGCAGAACGAGCGCATTGGCCCTGCGAGCGACCCGATGCTCCTCGAGGCCGTTCCGGGCATCATGGATGAGCGCTCGCCGCTCTGCGTCTGAGAGGAACCCTGACCTAATCATGACGACACTATGAATAGTCCTTCCGCCGCCCCGCAACCACTAAATCTCGTTTTTTCACGGAGTCGGGGTATAGATAAATTTGTTAAGTGCTTGAAATCAATGGGAAAATGGTGCCCAGGGGCGGATTCGAACCACCGACACGGGGATTTTCAGTCCCCTGCTCTACCAACTGAGCTACCTGGGCGTGCCTCGGGTGCGAGGGAAGAATGGTATGTACGGCGATCCGGGGCGGTTGTCCAGGGGAAAACGATGACGATGAGACGGGCAGGGGCGATCGCCCGATGACGTCGGGCCGAACATCCGATAGACTGGTGCAGCCGTGCACGCGGCGGCAAGGGAGGACGCGATGGTGGCGTTTTGGCACCGGCCACGCAAGCCTGCCGGCCGGGCCGGCGGCTCCGGTCGCACCGGCGGCACCAACACTCTCACGGTCAGCCAGAGCGGCGCCGGCGGGTCTTCGGTCTCGATCGACAGCATCCGGGTCGCAAGCGGCACCGACGGGGGCCGCGACACCACCGCAGCGGACATCCGGGTCAAGGACGGCATCGTGTGGATCGACGGCGTGCGGGTGCCCGACCACGCCGTCACCCACACCAGCCGCGGCGGCCGGCGATTCCGGATCGACCGGTCGGGCGGTCGGGTAACGGTGACCGCGGACGAGACCGGCGACTAACAGACCGGCGGCCAACAGACCGGGGACCCGGAAACCGGCCGGCCGAACGGTTGAAATGATCCACAGCCGGCCGCAAGAGACTTTACCGATGGACGCGGCGTTGAGTAGTTTGGCCGGCGTGACGGCGGCCGCCCGGGACCGATCGTGTCGCGGCGACCGTGGCCCGATCGGCCAACGCGCCGATCGGTTACTTGATTGTAACGGTTGATTTGGTCTCACCGGCAAACAAACAGCTTCACCGGGTCTTCGGGGTCGGTCCGGCGGTCGCGGCGGATCGTCGGGTCGTCCGGCGCCCGGGGCCGAGGCATCGGGGCGCCCGCACCAAGCGATCGCCCGCGTCCAGCGATCGGAGGAGGACATGGCGGGACACGGATCGGGCCACGGCCATGGTCATGACAGCCACGGCCATGGCGGTCATGGGGGCCATGGCGGGCACGGCGGGCACGGCTACCATCTCAGTACCAGCCTCGAGATCGTGGTGCTGGTGCTGGTGATCGGGTCGATGGTCTATCTGATCCAGCCGGAGGCCGAAATGTCGCCCGAGGTCGCGCAGGCGATCGCGCCGGAGAGCGCGGGGGTCGGCTTGTTCGGCCGCTCGGGACCGGAGCCCCGCTCGGCCGAGACCGGTGCGCTCCGGGACGACCGCGGCGCCCCGGGATCGGTCGGAACGGCGACCGCCCCGAGCCCGGCGGGCGGCGCCGCGACCGCTCAGTTGACCGACAGCAGCGTGGTCGGCGCCAGCTGCCTCGCGCTCGGCACCGCCGGCGCCGGCGCGGTCTATGCGGTCGGCGCCAGCGAGTTGTTGTCGCTCGCCGGCAGCCTGTTTGCGCCCGGGGCCTCGGTCGCGTCGCTGTCGCCGGCCGCGGTCGCCACCCTCTACGGTTCGGCGTTCGCGACCGGCTGCGTGCTCGGTCTTGCGGTGTCGCCCGCCGTCATGTCGGTGCTCGAGACCACCGGTGCCGCGGCGTCCGAGGTCGTGGAAACCGTGCGCGGCACCGCGAGCCTGATCACCTATCGGCTCGGGACCCTGTTCGGCGCCGACGACACCCGTCTGGCACCGCCCGAGATCATTCACGTGTCCTACCAGCCGATCGCGCCGGCCAACGAGGCGTTCAGCCCCAGTTTCCCCTGACCGTCGGGCCGGATCCGGGCCCCGGCGCCCGGCCAGCCGACCCTGGGCTGTGCTGCCACAGGTGCTGTGGCGAAAATGCCCGGTGTGTCCGGCTTTCGCCCAGCGGCCGGGGTATCGGATTGCGATCCCATCCTGTTGCCGCTAGGCAGTCTCCGAGTAGACAAAGCGGTCAATTCGGTCGACGACGCCTCGGTCGCCGACTGCCTCGGTGTCGTTGGCTGAAGGCGGGTGGTCCGTGATATCGGTCCGCAACCTCGTATTCGATTACCCGACCAAGCGCGCGTTGCGCTCGGTGTCGTTCGACATCCTGCCGGGCACGATCACCGGCCTGGTCGGACCGAACGGTGCCGGCAAGACGACCCTGTTGCGGTGTCTCGCCGGGCTCGAGGTGCCGTTTTCCGGCGCGATCACGCTTGACCGGATCGACGTCGTCGACAGCCCGCGCGAAGCCCATCGCCGGCTCGGCCTGTTGCAGGATTTCCTTGGTCTTTACGACGACCTGACCGGGCGCCAGTCGCTGCTCTACCACGCGGCGGCCCACGGCCTGCCCGAACGCGATCGCCCGAAGCGGGTTCGCGACACGGCGGAGCGCTTGGCGATCGCCGACCGGCTCGACGACAAGGTCGGCACGCTGTCGCGCGGGCTGCGCCAGCGGCTTGCGATCGCCCAGGCGATCATCCACCGGCCCAAGGTGCTGCTGCTCGACGAGCCGGCGGCCGGGCTCGACCCGGACGCGCGGTCACGCCTGTCCGAGCTGTTGCGCACGCTCGGGTCGGAGGGCATGACCCTGATCGTGTCGTCGCACATCCTTGCCGAGCTTGAAGATTACACGACCCACATGATGATTTTGCGCAACGGCCGGGTGGTCGAGCATTGCCCGACCCGTGCCCCGGTCGGCCGGCCGCGCCGGCTGCGCGTCACCCTGGTCCAGCCGTCGCCGGCGTTGCGCCCGACCCTGGTGTCCGACCCGTCGATCGCGGCGATCGAGGTTGACAGCACCGGCCTCAGCGCGCGCTTCGATTTCGCTGGCGACATGGCCGCCCAGGCCCAGCTGTTGCGCACCCTGCTCGACCAGAACCTGCCGGTCGCGGCGTTGACCGAAGAGCCGCGGTCGATGCAGTCGGTCTATACCGAGAAGATGCGGGGGTCACGGCGATGAACCCCGAGTTCCGGCGCAATCTCTGGCTCGAGCTGCCGGCGCACCGCGTGGTTGCGATCCCGGCGGTGTTGGTGTTGGTCTTCCTGGCCGCCTGGCTCGCCGGCGGCGAATCCGCGGTGGCGCCGATCTCGCTTCTGACCACCGGCTTGTTGTTGATCATCTGGGGCAGCCGCCTTGCCGCCGATTCGGTGCTCAGCGAGGTGGTGGCGCGGACCTGGGACAACCAGCGGATGTCGGCGATCGGCCCCTGGGACATGACCTGGGGCAAGCTGTTCGGCAGCACGATTTACGTTTGGTACGGCGCGTCCTGGTGCGCGTTCGCGTTCCTGGTGATCGGGGATGGCCGCCCGGTCGATCTCGCGCGGCTGTTGTTGTCCGGGCTCGAGGCCCAGGCGTTGGCCTTGCTGGTCAGTCTCTTGTTGTTGCGCCGCGGCAGCGAGACGGTCGGGTTTCAGGTCACGGTGGCTCAGGTCGGGGCGATCCTGGCGGTGCTGCCGATCCAGACCCTGCTCCAGATCGACCCCGAGGGCTATGTCAGCTGGTACGGCTATGTGATCGGCCAGGCCCGGTTCATCCTGGCGACCCAGTTGGCGTTGCTCGCCTGGACCGTGCTCGGCGCGTATCGGGTGATGCGGGCCGAGCTGCAATACAACGCCGGCCAGGTCACCTGGGTCGGCTTCGTCGTGTTCCTGGCCGCCTATGTCGCCGGGTTCGACGGTCTCTTGATGTTGGGTGGCGACACCCGACTGCCGGGTCTGGTGGCGGCGCGGTTGTTCTTTGCCTTTTGCGTCGCGGTCGCGCTCACCTACATCGCGGCGTTCGTCGAGCCCAAGAGCCTGGTCCGCCTGCGCCGCTGGGTCGGCTTCGCCCGGCAGGGACGGGTCGACCGGGTCGCCGAGATGGTGCCGACCTGGCTGACCAGCGGCGCGATCGCGCTGATCCTGGCGATCGCGACGATCATCAATCTCTATCTGATCGGCCACCCTGGGCTCGACCCGCTCGCCGATGTCGGCCCGTTGATCCTGGCGGTGGTGTTGTTCGCGGTGCGCGACGTCTCGATGCTGTATTACCTCATACTCCAGGAACGGGCCCGGCGCGCGCACCTGGCGGCGTTGGTCTATCTGCTGTTCTTGTACTTCCTGGCCCCGGTGATGTTGAGCGCGGCCGACCTCGAGGCGCTGACCCCGGTGTTCGTGCCGACCCCGACGGGGCCGTGGCCGCTGATCGTGTTGCCGGTCGCAACCCAGGCGCTGGTCGCGTTCCTGCTGGCGATGCGCCGCTGGCGGATCGTGCGCGCGACCGATTTCGACCGCCAGGGGTTTGCGGACTATCCGTGACCGCGTCGATGGCGTATGATACCAATGGCCTGAAAGCGGTGACTCGTCACCGCTTTCAGGCTCCGCTCAAACGCCGCTCGGCTTCGCGCCATAAGGCGCGGCGCTTGGGGAGCGCTCCAACGGCCCGACCGGTCGGTCGGGCCGTTGGTATGACTTTGGCCTCGAAATCCTGCCTCAGCAGAGAATCGGTAGCACGGAGAGACAAGGTCGGGGCGATCGGCCGGCGCGCCCGCTCGGTTTGCCCCGCCGTCTGCGGGCCGATCGCCCCGACACCGCCGCCGCCGCTCAGGGCACCAGTCGGGATTTCGAGAACGTCGGACTAGCCGAGCGCGGCGGCGAACGCGCTGGTCATGGAGTCCCATTGGGTACGGCTCTCGGCCCAGATCTTGTCCCATTCCTCGCGGGTGACCAGGCCGACCTCGACCAGCGGCCCGGCCTCCAGCGCCAAATCTCTTTGCCTCTTACTTGATCGACTGCGGGTGAGATAGCCGCGCTTGAGGATTTCGATCGGGTCATCAAGGTCGGTGAGATAGGGGGCGAGGATGTTCTTGACGCCCGGCAGGACGATCGACCGGAACGCCTGGTCGGCCGGCTGCTCGGGATCGGCGAGATGGCCGAAGCTCCGGACCACCAGGGCAGCCGTGGATTGAGCGGTGAAAGGGACCGCAGCGGGTTTGTCATCAGCGGGTTTGTCATCGATTCCGCTCGCCGTCAGCAATCCGTCGGTCAATCGGCCGGCGGCATCGGCGAGCCGCGCGGGGTCGGCGGGGGAGGGTTCCACGGCCCGCATCCGGCGGAACTGCTCGATCAGTCCATCCAGCCGCGCGACATCGAGCCCGGGAATCGGCCGCCCGGCCAGGATCGCGCGGGTGATGGACACGATGTCGTCGAGCCCGTTCGACCACAACTGGTCGATCGTTACCCGACCCTTGGACACCAACGAGCCGAGGAGGTTGACCAGGCAGTCGCCGCCGTCGCCCGGGCCGAGTGCCGCGGCGAAATCGTCATTGAGCGCGAGGGCCCAGCGTAGGCCGATCAGGTTGAGCAGGGCGCGCACCCAGGCGGCCTCTTCGCGTCGGGTCAGCTGATTGGCATCGGTCCGGTTGGTCGCCTTCAGCAGCGCGATCCCGGCATTGAAGAACGCGGCGGCGGTGCGGTCGTGGCTGCGCTGGGTCGCGCGAACCACGCCGGACACCGAATGGAGGAACGCGCCGGTCAGGTTGTCGTCGTCGCCGAGCGCGACGGTCGCCGTGTTGAAGACCTGGTCGAGCACGACCAGAAGGTGGCGATCGCCGGGCGCGACCGGCACGTCGAGGCGATCGAGGCCCAAGGGCTCGATCACCGGCCGGAAAGCATCGACCGCGGCCGCACTGTATTCTTCGGCGCTCAACACGACATTGACCTTGACCAGGACCTTGCCGATCTCGTGGGCGGTTTCGGTCGCCTCGTCGTCCGGACCGCCCGACAGGCGTTGCAGCCGGCGCCCGAATTGGGCGGCGAGGTTGTTGCAGGCCCCGCGGATGAACGACAGGTCGCCGTCGGCAAGGGTGCCCGTGACCACCGCCCACAGCACCTCGTGATAGTATGCGCCGGCGTAGTCGGCGGCGCGGCCGCGCAGGCGCTCCTGGGTGAACGGCGCGGCGATCTCGACCCGGGCGAGCAGACTGGCAAGGCTCATGATCGTCTGATACCAGCCGTGCTGCTTGACCGGGTCGGTCTCGTGAAAGCCGCGCAGATGGGGGATCACCTGGACGGTGAAATCGCCGACCCACGGGTGGACCGGCGGCACCGCCTGGAGCACCGAGACGGCGACATCGACGATCGTTTCGGGTTTGCGGCCGCCGGCTTGGACCATCCGATCGAGCGTTGCCGGCACCGGCCCCCGGAGCAGCCGTTTCAGCTGTTCGTTGTCGCCCGCGACGTCCCGAATCGCCTGCGAAAGCACCAGGCCGGCGGTCTCTGCCGGCCCCTGGAGCGCGCGGTCGATCGGCCCGGTCCCGTGCTCGGCGAGCTCGGCGACATCGGGGGTTGCCGCCAAGGTGATCCGGTCGATCACCGGGCCGAACACCTCGAGTAACCGGCGCACGCGGTCCTGCTCGAGCTCGGCGGCATCGGCCACCCCGCCAACGGTCCGGCGGGCCGCCTGCGCGATCCGGCGCATGTAGGCCTCGCGCGCATCCTTGCGGTTGGTCTGAACTCCGACTTCCAGGCCCTCGACCTTGTCGAGCCGGTCCTTATCACCGGGAAGGTCGGACCGATCCTTATGCTGCTTGGTCGCTGGGTGGTCCGCGGCCGGATCGACCCCGATGGACTGATGCGTTTCGGCCATGGCTCGCCCCCTTGGCGCCGACCGGCGGCTTCGGCGGATTGTCCGGTGCGATCGCCCGGGCCGGCCGGTATGTTTCGATCAGGACCTTGATGGCAGCCGGCCCGTCTCAGACACGGTAGGTGATCGCCAACTGGTATGCCAGTTCGACGGTGATCGACACGAACTCTGCGAAGTCGTCCGGCGTGGTCGTACGCCCGAGCTGCGCGCGCTCCCACCGCAGGCGCGATTCCGGCAGGCTCTCGGTGAGGGCCCCGCGAATGTGCCGGATCGCCGGGACCTTTTGGAGTGGGGGCGGTCCGCTCCCTGTCTGAGCCGACGCCCAGGATCTGAGAAGCAACTGCTCCACCGTTTCCTCCCCGACCCCATACGTCCGCTCAAGGGGAGATCTCCGCGGGCGGGCTCTCGGTCTGGCCGAGTTCGTAAGATCGAGTGCGAGCGCAATTTCGGACGCCAGGATCGGCGTCCGCTCGATCAAACGGACCAGATCGTCACCGCCGATCGGCTGGATCGAGATTAAATTGTCATAAAGGTACTTCTCCTCAAGCGCCCTTACGATTCTCTCACGGATGTGGTTTGGCATCTCGGAGAAGGCCAAATCAAACAAGTATTTCTCGCTCTGCGTCTGAACCTGTGCCCAATCCCGCTGGTTGGAGCCGTTCAGCGCGTCCTTCACATGGGTCGCGCGCGCCTGCAGAAGCTGTCTTTCCTTGGTCTCGTCCAGCGCGTCCAGGATCAGGGCGCGTGCGGTCGACATCAAATCGCCGATCAATATCTGGTCCGGGCGAAACGCCTTGAACTGCAGTTGTTCGCGCACGAACGGCACGACAATGGTGACACCGTCCACCGATAAAAACCGACGGACCAGGGAGATGTAGGTCTGTGCGCCGATATGGGCGCATCGATCGATATCATCGACAATAACGACCAGACGTTTGCGCCGTTTGCCAATTGCGCGTGCCAAATCGCGAAGGCATTCCTGCCAGAACAGCTGACGCGGTACCGTCGGGGCATGGATTTCGCGACGCGAACTTCCGAATTTGATCTTGCCGACACCGGAGTCGAAGGTCAGCTCAAACAACAATGGCAACAACGAAAAATAGTACCGGATCACCGGCACTCGCAACCAGCCGTATGGCCAGACCACCAACCAGGTTTGGATGATCTCTCGATACAGCGAAAACTCCGGCAAGGCGTCGGCCTGGTGCCGCCATGCATTGAAGTACACCACGGCCGGCGCTTGGCCGTCTTGTGCTTGGTCCTGGAAGATCGATAGGATCGTGCTCTTACCGCTACCCCAAGTCCCGACCAGAGCGACCGTTTCGGGGTCGCTCAAGCTCGGCGCATCCTCGGTGGCGCCGCCGCGAAGCGCGCCGCCACCCCGGCGCGATCGAGCATCATCCGCCGTCATTCCCACTGTGATCTGCCATAGTTGTCGGAGTGAGGATTCTTGAAACGGCAGCGGGTCCAAGATCGCCGCATTCTTCCGAAATACAAAAAGGTCGAGATACCTCTCGCCCGCCAAGCCGCATAAGTACAGAAGGCGCGGCGCGACCGTCAATACCGGGAACAACACCAATGTCAACGCAACAATTGACAAAACATCGTAGCCTACAACCGCTTGAAATAACAGTACTGGCGTGCATATCAATGTCGCCATAGCGATAATGAAGTTCAATACAAGCAAAAAAGCGACAAATAAAGTCAGTGTGATTTGTTTCCACTGCTGATTGTGCCCTCCCCCCTCTTTTCCTCGCTTCGGAGTGAAGTTCATCTTCTGAAGAAAAACTGAGAACTTATCAAAAAGACCGATTTCTAATATAATTAGAGCGGATAGCAACGGGAGAATCAAAAAAACATACCACAAAACAACCGAAAAATTGCTATTGTCTGGTTTCTCACTGTCATCCTTATTGGTCTGAGTCTCTTGGTCACTGGTGTCGGCATTTTTGGTTTCAGAATCGTTTTGTGTCTTACTTTGAGGATTAACAACATCTTTGAGCGTATAGATCGAGATTGATCCGCCGAGATTGCTGATCATTGGTTGGCGATATGAGGTGTGATCCGAGGTGTCAGCCGGCGTGACCGGGACCTCGGCAAGGGATGGCGAAAAAAATGCGCCACCCATCATGCCAAGACCGGACCCGAGAATAATCACGACCGCTACGGTCACGGCACCGATCGCTGCATTCAAGACGGCACCGTAGCGCAGAATGCGGTGTCGTCGCGTTTGGCCCACCATGTCGGCCCCTACCTTCGGGATGATTTCAAATCGATCGTCGACCGACTTCAAATCGATCGTCGGCTACAGCGTCGACGCGAGCACCCGCTTGGCTGGGCAACCCGTAGCGCTGGCGCGTAGACCGTCGTGTGATGGTAGAAGGCGGGCTGACAACAAACAAGTTTCGTATGTCAGACTGTGCTGATCATTATGGTCGCATCTTGTGCCGTCGTGCCATTCGGTGCGGCACCTGCCTGAGCGGTGGGCCCGGGTCGGACCGGCCGATCGCCGCCCATGGACCGGCTCGAACCGCTGGCGCGACCTCTGCCCGTCGGTGAACGCGGATGACACCGGCCGGGCCCGGGGGTAGGCTTGCCGATGGTTTGCCGCATTCGGCGGGCACGGGTGAGCTTAAAGGGGGTCCAACGAAGATGAGCGACGCCGTGATTGCCGGCTATGTCCGGTCGCCGTTCACGCCGGCCGGTCGGGGCCGGCTGGCCAAGACCCGCCCCGACGATCTGGCGGCCGCGGTGGTCGCCGCCCTTGTCAAGCGCACCGGCGTGTCGCCGGCCGAGCTCGAGGATCTCCAGGTCGGCTGTGCGTTCCCCGAGGGCGAGCAGGGCATGCTGGTCGCCCGCACGATCGGCTTTCTGGCCGGCCTGCCGCAGTCGGTCGCGGCCGCGACGGTCAACCGCTATTGCGGCTCGTCGATGGCGACCATCCACCATGCCGCCGGCGCGATCCGGATGGGCGCCGGCGAGGCGTTCATCTCAGCCGGGATCGAGTCGATGAGCCGGGTCCCGATGATGGGCTACAACCCGCTGCCGCACCCGGGGCTCGCGCTCGATTTCCCCGAGGCCTATCACGCGATGGGCCAGACCGCCGAGACCCTGGCCGCGCGCTACGGCATCCCGCGCGCCGACCAGGAGGCGTTCGCGCTGGCGTCGCACCAAAAGGCCGCAGCGGCCGAGGCCGAGGGGCGGTTCGCCGACGAGATCGTGCCGATCGCGGGCCCCGACGGTGCCGGCCCGATCGATCGCGACGGCTGCATCCGCCCGGACATCTCGCTCGAGGCGTTGGCCGAGTTGAAGCCGTCGTTCCTGGCCGAAGGCTCGGTGACCGCCGGGACCTCGTCGCCGTTGACCGACGGGGCGGCGGCCGTCCTGGTGACCTCGGCCGAGTTCGCCGCCCGCCACGGCTTGCCGGTGCTGGCGCGCATCCGCGCGGTCGCGGTCGCCGGCTGTGCGCCCGACGTCATGGGGATCGGCCCGGTGCCGGCAAGCCGCAAGGCGCTGGCGCGCGCCGGCCTCGCGCTCGCCGACATCGACGTGATCGAGATGAACGAGGCGTTTGCCGCCCAGTCGCTGGCGGTGATCCGCGACCTTGGGATCGACACCGCACGGCTCAATCTCGACGGCGGTGCGATCGCGCTCGGCCATCCGCTCGGCGCCTCGGGCGCGCGGATCACCGGCAAGGCCGCGAGTGTGTTGAAGCGCAGCGGCAAGCAGTTCGCGCTCGCAACCATGTGCATCGGTGGCGGCCAGGGGATCGCAACCGTGCTCGAGGCGGGATCGGCCTGATCGGTCGGTTGGAGCGATTTTCTTAACTCTTTTGGTGTAGGGACCGGCACGAAGGGGAGCGGTCGCCCCAAGTGCCGGTTTTTTGAGGTTTTTCTGGATGATCCCGCGCTACAGTCGCCCGGAGATGGCCCGCCTGTGGGCCACCGAGACCAAGTTTCAAATCTGGTTCGAGATCGAAGCGCATGCCTGTGATGCCCTGGCAGAGCTGGGGGTGATCCCGCGCGCGGCCGCCGAGGCGGTGTGGCAGCGCGGCCGGTTCGAGGTCGCGCGGATCGAGGAGATCGAACGCGAGGTCCACCACGACGTGATCGCGTTCTTGACCAACCTCGCCGAGCATGTCGGGCCCGAGGCGCGGTTCGTCCATCAAGGCATGACCTCGTCGGACGTGCTCGACACCGCGTTTGCGGTCCAGTTGTCGCGGGCGAGCGATGTGTTGCTGGCCGATCTCGACGCGGTCCTGGGCGCGCTCGAGCGCCAAGCGCGGGCGCACAAGTTCACCATATGCGTCGGCCGCAGCCACGGCATTCACGCCGAGCCGACCACCTTCGGGCTCAAGCTGGCGAGCCACCACGCCGCGTTCGCGCGCAACCGCGCGCGGCTGGAGGCGGCGCGCGCCGAGATCGCGACTTGCGCGATCTCGGGCGCGGTCGGCACCTTTGCGACCATCGACCCGCGGGTCGAGGCGCATGTCGCGGCCAAGCTCGGCCTTGTGCCCGAGCCGATCTCGACCCAGGTGATCCCGCGCGACCGCCACGCCCAGTTTTTCGCGACCTTGGGCGTGATCGCGTCGTCGGTCGAGGCGCTGGCGGTCGAACTCCGCCATCTCCAGCGCACCGAGGTCGGCGAGGCCGAGGAGGCGTTCGCGCCCGGCCAGAAGGGCTCGTCGGCGATGCCGCACAAGCGCAACCCGATCCTGTCGGAAAACCTCACGGGCCTCGCGCGCCTGGTCCGCGGCATGGTGGTGCCGGCGCTGGAGAACGTCGCGTTGTGGCACGAGCGCGACATCTCCCACTCCTCGGTCGAGCGCGGGATCGGGCCGGACGCGACCACGCTCTTGGATTTCGCGCTGGTGCGCCTGGCGCGGGTGATCGACGGCTTGGTGGTCCATCCGGAGCGGATGCGGGCCCACGTCGAGCGCGGCGGCGGCCTCGTTTACTCGCAGCGGGTGCTGCTGGCGCTGACCCATGCCGGGGTGAGCCGCGAGGACGCCTACCGGCTGGTCCAGCGCCATGCGCTGGCTGTGCTTGACGCCGGCGGCCGGTTTGCCGACCGCCTGGCCGCCGACCCCGCGGTGACCGGTCGGCTTGGCGCCGATGGGTTGGCGCGGCTGTTCGACCCGACCGACGATACCCGACATGCAGACACGATTTTCGCGCGCGTGTTCGGTCGCCCGTGACCGATGCGCTCGTCGGGCGTCGGGTCGATGATCGACCCGGTGGTCTGGGCGGCCGATGCGCTGCAGGCGGTGGTGTTCGCTGCCGCGGCGGCGGTGGTGTGGCGGGCCGCCGGCGGGCGGCGGCGTCCCCGACCGTCGGTCGGCTTGCGGCTGATGGCGGCCGGGCTCGCACTGATGGCCGGGGTCGGCATCGCCAACCTGACCGATCATGTGGTGGTCGGGGTTGGTTCGGGCGACTTGGCGGCGGGGGTCTGGCACGGTCATCTGTTGGGGCCGGGCCTTGAGATCCGGCGCTTCGGGCTGCTCGGGGCGGTCGCAGTCGCGCTCGGCCTGATGCTGCTCGGCGCGGTGCGCTGGGCCGCCGAGACCCGGGCCGACCGGGCGCTGCTCAACCGCGTGCTCGAGACCGCGGTGTCGGCGATCGTGACGCTCGACCGCACCGGCCGGATCACCTATGCCAACCCGGCGGCCGAGCGGTTGTTCGCGCTCGACCGACCGCGCATCCTTGACCGCAGCTACAACGACCCGGCGTGGCGGATCACCGACCTGGACGGCCGCCCGATCGCCGACGAGGATCTGCCGTTCCGGCGGGTCGCGGCGGCCGGTCGGGCGTTGTCGGGGACGACGCTGGCGATTGCCCGGCCGGACGGCAGCCGCCGCCTGCTTTCGACCAACGGCGCGCCGATGGTCGACCGGCACGGTCGGTTCGACGGTGCGGTGTTCGGGGTCGAGGACGTGACCGAGCGCCTGGAGGCCAACGCCGCGCTCCGGCGCAGCGAACGCCGGCTGACCCATGGCGAGGCGCTCGCCCACCTTGGCAGTTGGACCTGGGAACGCGGCGAGGACCGGTTTCAGGTCTCGGCGGAATGGCAACGGATGCACGGGGTGGTCGCCGGCTGCCTCAGCCGCGCGGCCTGGCTGGACTGCGCCCACCCCGACGACCGTTCGGCGCTGGCCGAGGCGTTCGAGGCAGCCACGCGCGACGGTCGGCCGTTTGCGCTCGAGCATCGGATCGTCCGCGCGTGCGACGGCGTGGAGCGTCGGGTGCGGGCGCTCGGCCAGGCCGAGGGCAGCGGGCCGCGGCCCGACCGCCTGTTCGGCGCCGCGCTCGACGTCACCGAGGCGCGCCGGCTGTCCGACGCGCTCGCCATCGCCAAGGCCGAGGCCGAGGCCGCGAGCCGGGCCAAGTCGTCATTCCTGGCGGCGATGAGCCACGAGCTGCGCACGCCCTTGACCTCGATCCTCGGCTTTTCCGAGATGCTCGCCCACCGCCGTGAAGCCGCCGAGCCCGAGACCGTGCGCCGTTATGCCGAGATGATCTTCGAGAGCGGCGAGCATTTGTTGAGCCTGATCAACGACATGCTCGACATTGCGAAGATCGAGGCCGGGCGGATGGAGATCGCGCCCGAGTGGATCGACGTCGCCCGGCTGTTGCGTGCGGTCGCGGGTCTGCAGCAAGAACGCGCCGCGCGCGCCGGCCTGATCCTGGGGGTGACCGGGCCGCCCGCGGACACCCCTTATCTGTGGGCCGACGAGCGTGCGGCCCGGCAGATCCTGTTCAACCTCTTGTCCAATGCGATCCGGTTCACCCGGCCGGGCGGCCGGGTCAGCTTAAGCGCCAGCCCGATCGGGGACGGCGGGGTTGCGTTGGTGGTCTCCGACACCGGCATCGGCATCCCGGCCGATCAGCTCACCCGGGTGACCAAGCCGTTCGAGCAGATGGACAACCGCTACGGCATCGCGACCGGCGGCACCGGGCTCGGCCTGTCGCTGGTGCGCGGCCTGATCGGGGTCCACGGCGGCGCCTTTGCGATCGCCAGCACGGTCGGGGTCGGCACCAGCGTCACCGTCAGCTTCCCGCCCGGCCCGATGCCGCCTCCGGGCAGCGACCGCACCGCCGGGCCCGCCACCCGCCTCGCCCCGGCGCCGGTCGAGCGGTAACCGGATGGGGATGCGCGTCCTGTGCCCCCCGGGTCGGCGGGACGCTGACCCTCCGATTGCGGACTCGGTAACCGTCCCGAAACGGCCCTATCTGGCGCCAAGAACGGCCTGCCGACAGCGCCCGGCCTGGTCGGCGTGCCAATCCTGCCGGAAAAACGACAATCTCTCTGTCCTATCGATCGATTTTCGCTCGCCACGCGGTGAGTCGGTCGCTATAAGGGGTGGGCTGGCCCTGGGTGTCCCGGGGCCGGTGGTTTGGCACGCAAAAAGGACACCTGGTTCATGGCGCACAAGATGCTCGCCTTTGTCACCACCGCCCAGCGGATGCCGGACAAGCGCGCCGCGGCCGCGCGGCGGCGCGATTTCGACGAGATCTACGCGCCGTTTTCGACCGAGCGGGCGGGCGAGCAGGCGTCGCGCTGCTCCCAATGCGGCATACCTTTTTGCCAGGTCCATTGCCCGGTCCACAACAACATTCCGGACTGGCTGAAGCTGACCGCAGAGGGCCGGTTGGAAGAGGCGTACGAGGTCTCGGCCGCGACCAACAACTTCCCGGAGATCTGCGGCCGGATCTGCCCGCAGGACCGGCTGTGCGAAGGCAACTGCGTGATTGAGCAGTCGCGCCACGGCACGGTGACGATTGGTTCGGTCGAGAAGTACATCACCGACACCGCGTTCGAGCGCGGCTGGGTCAAGCCGGCGACGCCACGGCGCGAACGCCCGCAGTCGGTCGGGATCATCGGCGGCGGCCCCGGCGGCATGGCCGCGGCCGAGCAGTTGCGCCGGCGCGGCTATCAGGTCCACATCTACGACCGCCACGACCGGATCGGCGGCCTGTTGATCTACGGCATCCCGAACTTCAAGCTGGACAAGACGATCGTCCAGCGGCGGGTCGATCTGTTGGTCGCCGCCGGCATCCAGCTGCACACCAGTTTCGAGGTCGGCCGCGACGCGTCGCTGGATGATTTGCGCGCGCGTCATGATGCGGTTTTGATTGCGACCGGTGCCTATCGGGCGCGTGATCTGACGATTCCGGGCTGTGGGCTGGACAGCATCGTGCCGGCGCTGCGCTATCTGACCGCGAGCAACCGCGCCGGGCTGGGCGATCAGGTGCCGGAGATTGCCGACGGTACGTTGAACGCTGCCGGCAAGCGGGTTGTGGTGATCGGCGGCGGCGATACCGCGATGGACTGTGTGCGCACGGCGGCGCGGCAGGGGGCGGTGTCGGTCAAGTGTCTTTACCGGCGCGACCGCGCCAACATGCCCGGCTCGCAGCGCGAGGTCACCAGTGCCGAGGAAGAGGGCGTCGAGTTCGTCTGGCAGGCTGCGCCCGAGGCGTTTTTGGGCGACCAGTCGGTGACGGCGGTGCGTGCCGTGCGCATTCATTTGGGGGTGCCCGATGCGACCGGGCGGCGGACGCCGCAGGTGATCCCGGGGTCGTCGTTCACGTTGGAGTGCGATCTGGCGATCAAGGCGCTTGGGTTCGAGCCTGAGGATTTGCCCGGGCTGTTCGGGGCGCCGGCGTTGCGGGTGAGCCGGTGGGGCACGGTGCCGACCGATCTTCGGACCAAGATGACCAACCTCGAGGGCGTGTTCGCCGCCGGTGACATCGGGCGCGGGGCGAGCCTGGTGGTTTGGGCGATCCGGGACGGGCGGGATGCCGCGGAGGGCATTCATGCCTGGCTTCAGGGCCGCGGCGGGCAAATGCGCGCCGCCGCAGATTAGCCAGGGGGGGACCCCCCGACCAGGGGGTGCCCCCTGGCCCCCGCTTACTGATGGGGGTCAAGGGGGGTGTCCCCCCCTTGCGGGGGTTTCGGGGGCAGCGCCCCCGATTACGGCCGAAGGCCGATCTGTTTCCGTTTGAACGAAAGGGCAAGCCCATGCTCTACGACCCGGCCGACGAACACGACGCCTGCGGCGTGGGCTTCGTTGCGGCGATCGACGGCGCCCCGCGCCGCGACGTCGTCCGCAAGGGGATCGAGGCCTTAAAGGCGGTCTGGCACCGCGGTGCGGTTGACGCCGACGGCAAGACCGGCGACGGCGCCGGCCTGTTGATCCAGGTGCCGCAGCCGTTCTTCCGCGACTATGTCCAGCTGATCGGCTACGACGCGCCGTCCCGCCCGCTCGCGGTCGGCCAGGTTTTCTTGCCGCGCCTCAGCCTGGAGGCGCAGGAGGCGTGCCGCTGTATTGTCGAGGCCGAGGTTTTGGCGTTCGGCTATTACATTTACGGCTGGCGCCAGGTCCCGATCAATGTCGAGTGCATCGGCGAAAAGGCCAACGCGACCCGGCCGGAGATCGAGCAGATCATCATCGGCAACAGCCTTGGCGTGTCCGACGAGCGGTTCGAGCTCGATCTCTACATCATCCGCCGCCGGATCGAGGCTGCCGCCCAACGGGCCCAAATCAACGACTTCTATATCTGCACCCTGTCGGCGCAGATGATCGTTTACAAGGGCATGTTCCTGGCCGAGCAGTTGAGCGTGTTCTACCCCGACCTGCTCGACCCCCGGTTCGAGAGCGCGGTCGCGCTCTATCACCAGCGCTATTCGACCAACACCTTCCCGACCTGGCCGCTCGCCCAGCCATTCCGGATGCTTGCCCACAATGGCGAGATCAACACGCTGAAGGGCAACCAGAACTGGATGAAGGCGCACGAGACCCGGATGGAGCATCCGGCGTTCGAGGGCCATCTGGCCGATCTGAAGCCGGTGATCGCCAACGGCAGCTCGGACTCGATGGCGGTCGATGCGGTGTTCGAGCTTCTGACCCACGCCGACCGCCCGGCGCCGGTGGCCAAACTGTTGATGATCCCGCCGTCGATCACCGGCCGGCGCAACCAGAAGCCCGAACACACCGCGCTTTACGCCTACTGCAACTCGGTGATGGAGCCGTGGGACGGCCCGGCCGCGATCGCCGCGTGCGACGGCCGCTGGGTGATCGGCGGCATGGACCGCAACGGCCTGCGCCCGCTGCGCTACACCGTGACCGGCGACGGCCTGGTGATCGCGGGGTCGGAGACCGGGATGGTCCGGGTCGACGAAAGCGAGATCGTCGAGAAGGGCCGGGTCGGTCCGGGCGAGATGATCGCGATCGACCTCGGTGCGGGCAAGTTCTACCACGACGCCGAGATCAGGGATCTGGTGGCGGGGCGCCGGCCCTTCGGCGACTGGGTGCGCAACATCACCAAGCTCGACACCCTGGTCGCCCAGGCCGCGGCGAGCAACGAGGTCGCCGAGATGGGGCGCACCGAGCTGCGCCGGCGCCAGGTCACGATCGGCCAGACCATGGAGGATCTCGAGCTGATCCTCGACCCGATGGTGCGCGACGCCAAGGAAGCGGTCGGCTCGATGGGCGACGACTCTCCGATCGCGGTGTTGTCCGACCGCTACCGGGGTCTCCACCACTTCTTCCGCCAGAACTTCAGCCAGGTCACCAACCCGCCGATCGACTCGCTGCGCGAGCGCCAGGTGATGAGCCTGCGCACCCGGCTCGGCAATCTTGGCAACATTCTGGCCGAAGACGAGAGCCAGTGCCGACTGCTGCAGTTGGAATCGCCGGTGCTGACCACCGCCGAGTTCCGGGCGATGCGCTGTTACATGGGCGACACCGCGGCGGAGATCGACTGTACCTTTTCGGCGGCCGAGGTGTCGTCGGCGACGCCGCGCGAGAGCTTGCGCGACGCGCTCAGGCGGATCCGCCAGGAAGCCGAGGACGCGGTGCGCGGCGGCGCCAGCCATGTCATCCTGACCGAGGAGAAAACCAGCGAGGCGCGGGCGCCGATCCCGATGATCCTCGCGACCGGTGCTGTGCACACGCATCTGGTGCGCTCGAACCTGCGGACCTTTACCTCGCTCAACGTGCGCAGTGCCGAGTGTCTCGACACCCATTACTTTGCGGTGTTGATCGGGGTCGGCGCGACCACGGTCAACGCCTATCTGGCGCAAGAAGCGATCGCCGACCGCCAGCGCCGCGGCCTGTTCGGCGAGCTCGACGTTGCGGCGTGCCTGCAAAGGTTCAAGAGGGCGGTCGATGACGGGTTGCTCAAGATCATGTCGAAGATGGGCATCTCGATCATCAGCTCCTACCGCGGCGGCTGCAATTTCGAGGCGGTGGGCTTGAGCCGCGCGCTGGTCGCCGAGCATTTCCCGGCGATGACCAGCCGGATCTCCGGGATCGGCCTCAAGGGCATCGAGAAGAAGGTGTTGGAGCAGCATGCGATCGGGTTCGATGAAGAGGTGATCACGCTGCCGGTCGGCGGGTTCTACCGCTATCGTCGCGGCGGCGAGCAGCACGCCTGGGAGGGCGGCCCGATCCACACGCTGCAGATGGCGGTGGCCAAGGACAGCTATTCGGTGTTCAAGCGCTACACGGATGCGGTCGACAAACAGCCGCCGACCCAGCTGCGCCACATTTTGGACTTCCGCCCGGCGACCCAGGTGATCTCGCCGGACGAGGTGGAATCGATCACGGCGATCCGCCGGCGCTTCGTCACGCCCGCGATGTCGTTGGGCGCGCTGTCGCCCGAGGCGCACGGCACGCTCAACGTCGCGATGAACCGGATCGGCGCCAAGTCGGACTCGGGCGAGGGCGGCGAGGACCCGGCGCGGTTCAAGCCGGACGCCAACGGCGACAACTGGAACTCGGCGATCAAGCAGGTGGCGTCGGGCCGGTTCGGCGTCACGGCCGAGTATCTGAACCAGTGTCGCGAGATCGAGATCAAGATGGCCCAGGGCGCCAAGCCTGGCGAGGGCGGCCAGTTGCCCGGGTTCAAGGTGTCCGAGCTGATTGCGCGTCTGCGCCATTCGACGCCCGGCGTGACCTTGATCAGCCCGCCGCCGCACCACGACATCTATTCGATCGAAGACTTGGCGCAGCTGATCTATGACTTGAAGCAGATCAACCCGATCGCCAAGGTCTGCGTTAAGCTGGTGGCGCGCTCCGGGATCGGCACGATCGCGGCCGGGGTCGCCAAGGCCAAGGCCGACGTGATCCTGATCTCCGGCCACGGCGGCGGCACCGGTGCGAGCCCGCAGACCTCGATCAAATATGCCGGGGTGCCGTGGGAGATGGGCCTGTCCGAGGTCCACCAGGTGCTGACCTTGAACCGCCTTCGCCACAGCGTGAAGCTGCGCACCGACGGCGGCTTGAAGACCGGCCGCGACATCGTCAAGGCCGCGATGCTGGGGGCCGAGGAGTACGGCATGGGCACCGCGGCTCTGGTCGCGATGGGCTGCATCATGGTGCGCCAGTGCCACTCCAACACCTGCCCGGTCGGGGTGTGCACCCAGGACGAGCGCTTGCGCGACAAGTTCGGCGGCACGCCGGAGAAGGTGGTCAACCTGTTCAGCTTCCTGGCCGAAGAGGTTCGGGAAATCCTGGCCGGTCTCGGCTTCCGCTCGCTCCAGGAGGTGATCGGCCGCACCGAGTTGTTGCGCCAGGTCAGCCGCGGCGCGCCGCATTTGGACGACCTCGACCTCAACCCTTTGTTGGCGCAAGTCGATCCGGGCGACGGCCTGCGGGTGTGCACGCTGGGCGAGGACGAGCGCAACGAGGTCCCGGACAGCCTGGACGCCCGGATGATCGAGGACGCCAAGGCGTTGTTCGAGGTCGGCGAGAAGATGCAGCTGACCTACAACATCCGCAACACCCACCGCGCGATCGGGACCCGGATGGCATCGCACATCGTGCGCCAATTCGGCCAGAACGGCCTGAAGCGGCGCCATCTGACGGTGCGCCTGCGCGGCTCGGCCGGGCAGTCGTTGGGCGCGTTCGCGGTCCAGGGCATGAAGCTCGAGGTGTTCGGCGACGCCAACGATTATGTCGGCAAGGGGTTGTCGGGCGGCGTGATCGTGGTCCGCCCGACCTCGTCGAGCCCGCTCGAGACCGAAAAGAACGTGATCATCGGCAACACGGTTCTGTATGGCGCGACCGCGGGCAAGCTGTTCGCGGCGGGCCAGGCGGGCGAGCGCTTTGCGGTGCGCAACTCGGGCGCCGAGACGGTGGTCGAGGGCTGCGGCATGAACGGCTGCGAGTACATGACCGGCGGTGTCGCAGTAATTCTCGGTCCGGTCGGCGACAATTTCGCGGCCGGCATGACCGGTGGCATGGCGTTCGTGTTGGACGAGGCCGGCAATTTCGAGGACTATTTGAACCCGGCAAGCGTCGATATTCAGCGGCTCGAGGTGCCGCACTATGAGCAGCTGGTCCGCGACCTGATCGAGGATCATGCCCGCTTGACCCACAGCCGGTACGCGGAACGGCTGCTCAACGAATGGGCGCGGGTACGCGATCGGTTCTGGCAGGTGGTGCCGAAGGAGATGGTCGGCCGGTTCGCGGTCCCGACCAAGCTCGACCAACTGCCGCAGGCGGTGCCGGCGGAGTGATCCGGGCGGTGCATCCCCGTGCCCGCCGACGGGCGGACGCGGGGGTGACGCCTGTGGTGGTTCGCCTTTTTGGAGTGCGGTGGACCGACGACGCCGGGGAGGGCCGCTGCACGAGATGCAACCTTGAACAATCGGACCCAATCGGCTCGGTCTGGTGTACCGATACCAATCTGGTTGTGCGCCCGGCCTTTTAGTCTGCCCCGTCGGTGATTATCTGATACGAAATCCGGTTATTCGGTTCCAGTTAACAACCATCCTGTTGGGGCGATCGGCCGACACGGCATGCCTGTTTGCCCCGCGGGTGCGGCCCGCGCCCCGACCGACCGGCGTGGCGCGAGCCAAGCGGACCGGTTCAAACGGATTTCGTATGATCGGATCTCAGCCGACCAGCGGCGGCATTCGGATCGTCCGTCTCCTGCAACCCGCACGGCCGTCAGGCCGCATCGGCGTCGCCGTCAATGCGCGTCGGCCCAGTTATCCCCCAAGCCGGCGTCGGCGACCAGCGGCACCGACAGGGTCGCCGCCGCTTCCATCACCCGCACCACGGTCGCCGCGGTCGCGTCGGCTTGGTCCTCGGGGACCTCGAACACCAGTTCGTCGTGGACCTGCAACAGCATGCGCGCGCGCAGGCCCGCGGCCGCGAGGGCAGGGGGAATCCGCACCATCGCGGTTTTGATGATGTCGGCTGCGGTGCCCTGGATCGGCGCGTTGATCGCCTGGCGTTCGGCGAAGTTGCGGCGCTGGACCGTCTTGTCGGCGATGCCGGCGATCGGGCACAGGCGGCCGAACCGGGTCAGCACATGGCCGGTGCGGCGCGCGAACGCGCGGGTTTCGTCCATCCAGCGTTTCAGTTCGTGGTAACGCTCCAGATAGGCCGCGATGAAGGTGTTGGCGTCGCCCGGCGGAATGCCGAGTTGCTTGCCGAGGCCGTAGCCGCTGATGCCGTAGATGATCCCGAAATTGATCGCCTTGGCCTGGCGGCGCAGCTCCGAGGTCATCTGGTCGAGCGGCACGCCGAACACCTGGCTGGCGGTCAGCGCGTGGATGTCGAGGCCGTCCTGGAACGCCTGTCGCAGCGCCGCGATCCCGGCGATGTCGGCGACCAGGCGCAACTCGATCTGCGAGTAGTCGACGGACAACAGTTTACAGCCGGGAGCAGCGACGAAGGCGCGGCGGATCTCGCGGCCGAGCTCGGTGCGGATCGGGATGTTCTGGAGATTGGGGTCGCTCGACGCCAGCCGGCCGGTGTTGGTCGCCGCCAGCTGGAACGAGGTGTGGACCCGCCCGGTCTTGGGGTCGATCTCGTTCTGCAGGCTGTCGGTGTAGGTGCCCTTGAGCTTGGCCAACTGGCGCCAGTCGAGCACCTTGGCCGCGATCTCGATCCCCTGGTCGGCGAGCGGCTCCAAAACCGCGCTGTCGGTCGAATAGCCGCCGGTTTTCAGCTTGCGTCCGCCCGGCAGACCCAGGTCGCCGAACAGGATCTCGCCCAACTGCTTGGGCGAGCCGACGTTGAAGCTGCGGCCGGCGAGCGTGTGGATCTCGTCTTCGAGCGTCGCCAGACGGTCGGCAAAGCTGCGCGACAGGGCGGCGAGCGCGTCGCGGTCGATCAACACGCCGGCGCGCTCCATCGCCGCGACCACAGGGACCAGCGGGCGTTCGATCGTCTCGTACAATGCGACCCGGCGGGCCGCGACCAGGCGCGGCTTCAACAGCCGGTGGAGCCGCAGCGTGATGTCGGCGTCCTCGGCGGCGTACGGGCCCGCCGCCGCGATCGGCACCTTGTCGAACGTGACCCGCGCCTTGCCGGTGCCCGCGACCTCGCCATAGGTGATCGTCTTGACCCCGAGGTGGCGCGCCGCGAGATCGTCCATGCCGTGGCCCTGACCGCCGCCGCCGACGACGTACGACAGCTGCATGGTGTCGTCGAGCGGCGCGACCGTCACCCCGTACTGCGCGAACACCTGGAGATCAAACTTCAGATTGTGTCCCACCTTGAGCACCGACGGGTCCTCGAGCAGCGGCGTGAGGCGCGCCATCACCGCCTCGGCGCCCGGCTGGTCGCGCACCGCGGCCTGCCGGTCGGCCGCGGCGCGGTCGGCGGCCGGCGCCTCGAGCGCGAGCGTGCCGGTCGCGGCGTCGTCGGGGTCGGTATGGCCGACCGGGACATAGCAGGCATGCCCGGGCTCGATCGCCAGCGACAGCCCGACCAGCCGGGTGGTCGCCGGCGTCAGGCTGGTGGTCTCGGTATCGACCGCGACCACCCCGGCCGCGATCGCCCGCGCGACCCAGCCGTCGAGCACCGCAAGGTCGGTGACGATCTCGTAGACCGGCTGGTCGATCACCGGCGGCGCGACCGCCGCGGCCGCGCTCTCCGGGCTGCCGACGGCCGCGGTATCAGAGGTGGCAGTGGCAGCGGGTGTGGCGGCGGGCAGGGGGGCGTCGCCCGCCGGCGCCGCGCCCTGGCGCACCCGGGTGGCGAGCGAGCGGAAGCCCTGGGCGTCGAGGAAGGCGAGCAGTGCGGTCCGGTCACCGCCGTGCACGGACAGGGCCTCGAGCGGCACCGGCAACGGCGCATCGGCGTCGAGCAGCACCAGGCGCCGCGACAGCCGCGCCTGGTCGGCGTGGTCGATCAAACTCTGGCGCCGCTTCGGCTGGCGGATCCGGTCCGTTGCCCCCAGCAGGGTTTCGAGGTCGCCATGCTCGGTGATCAGCTGGGCCGCGGTCTTGACCCCGATCCCGGGCACGCCCGGGACATTGTCGGTGCTGTCGCCGGCCAGCGCCTGGACATCGACCACCTGGGCCGGTGGCACCCCGAACTTCTCGCGCACTTCGGCGTCGCGGATCGGTCGATTCTTGATCGGGTCGTACATTTCGACGCCGTCGGCGACCAGCTGCATCAGGTCCTTGTCCGACGACACGATCACCACCGGCCGCCCGGCGGCGCGCGCCGCCCGGGTGTAGGCCGCGATCAGGTCGTCGGCCTCGAACCCCGTCTGCTCGATCGCCGGCACCTCGAACGCCGCGGTGGCATCGCGGATCAGCGGCAACTGGGCGATCAGTTCGGGCGGCGGTTCGTCGCGGTTGGCCTTGTACGCCGGGAAGAGCTGGTTTCTGAAGGTCGGCCCCTTGGCGTCGAACACCACCGCAACCGCGGCCGCCCCGAGCTCGGCGAGCAGCTTCGACAGCATCGCGCAAAAGCCGTAGACCGCGTTGACCGGGTGACCATCGGGCCGGGTCAACGGCGGCAGCGCGTGGAACGCCCGGAACACGAAGCCGGAGCCGTCGACCAAGTAAAGGCTGTTGGGCGCGCGCGCCGCGCCGGGCGCGCCGTCGGGCTCGGTCATCGGGTCACTCCGTATCGACGGACACCAACACTGAACCGGCTGTGCGCCCGGGGCGGGCGTGCGGCCGCGTCCAGCACCATAGGCGGTTCCGTCGGCCGCGGGAACGGGCCGGCGCCGGGCCCCCTCGGCGTCAGCGTGACCCGGTCGCCGCAGACTGTTGTCATGCGGCTACGGTCGGGCGAGATCTCGCCGGGTGTCACAGGGCACGACTTGCCGGTGCTGCGCACGAAGCGATACACGAGTTTGCAACAGGTCAGAACGTGCGGCGCGGCAGTGCGACTCGGGGCCGGATCGCCCCGGTCAACCCGAACAAGAGGTGTCCGGCAAGATGACGAGAACGTCGAGCGGGAAGATCGTGTCCGCCGCAGTGGCGATTGGGCTTGCGGTACTGGTGTGGTCTGCGTCGACGGGCGCACAGGAGCTGCCGCCGTCGCTCGACCCGGGACGGATCGATGAGCGGTTCGAGCCGCCGCTGGCGCCGGAGTCAGTGCCCGAGGTCGACCTGCCCGCGCCGGAACAGGCGCCGCCGCCCGACGAAGCTGAGCGGGTTCGTTTCACCCTTGAGCGTCTGGTGTTCGAGGGCAACACGGTGCTGAGTGACCAGGAGCTGCGGCCGCTCTATGCGCCGCTGCTCGGCACCGAGGTGACCTTGGCGCGACTTTACGAGTTACGCGACGCGATCACCGCCGCCTACCGTGCCCGCGGGTATCTGTTGTCCCAAGCGGTGATCCCGGCGCAGCGGATCAGCGGCGGCCAGGTCCGGATCGTGATCATCGAAGGGTTCGTTGACCGTGTGACCTTCGACGGCGATGCGGTCACCGATCACCGTGGCCTGCTCGACGAATTGGCGGCCAAGATCGTGGCGTCGCGCCCGCTCGAGCAAAAGGTGCTTGAACGCTATGTCCTGCTGATCAACGATCTGCACGGCGTGCGTGCGCGTAGCGTGCTCCGTCCGGCCGACGGGGTGAGCGGCGGCGCGGTCCTGGCGGTTGTGGTCGAGAAAAGCCCGCTCGACGGCCGCCTGCGCATCGACAACCGCGGCTCGGCGGCGATCGGTCCCTATCAAGGCGACGCCGCGTTCGGGATCAACAATCAGTTCGGCCTGTTCGAGCGGTTGTCGGTACGCGGCATCGTGACCTCCGAGGTCAAAGAGCTGCGCTACCTCGATGTCCGCAACAGTATGGTCGTCAACAGCGAGGGCACCGAGGTCACGGTCGGCGGCCGCTTCAGCTTCTCCGATCCCGGGTCCGAGGTCGAGCAGTTCGAGATCGAGAGCTTCAACGGCACGCTCACGCTCGGGGTCAGCCATCCGTTCATTCGCAGCCGGTCGGAAAGCCTGTACGGCAGTGCGTCCTTCACCTATCGCCACAGCAGCACCGACGCGGCCGGCAGCTTGCTTACCCTCGACAAGCTGCGGGTGCTCAAGATCGGCGGCACCTACGACTTCGCCGACCGGTTCCAGGGCAGCAACATCATCGAGCTCGAACTGGCCCGGGGCCTCGACATCTTCGGGGCGAGCGAGGAAGGCAGCGCCAACCTGACCCGTAGCGGCGGCCAAGTCGATTTTACCAAGGTGACCTTCGGGGCCCGGCGCAACCAGCCGCTGAGCGAAGAGGTCCAGCTGGTGTTCGCGACCGAGGGCCAGTATTCGCCGGACGAGCTGTTGTCCTCGGAAGAGTTCGGCTTGGGCGGTCGGACCTTCGGGCGCGCCTATGACTCGTCCGAGATCACCGGTGACATCGGGCTTGTCGGCCGCATCGAAGCCCAATACACCCTGGATGGTTCCGAGCTGGCGTCGTTGATCGGGGTCGCGGCCGAGAACCTGTCCTGGCTCAACACCGGGCAGGTTTACGCGTTCGCCGACGGCGGCGCGGTCCGCAACTACGAGGCGGGGACCCGACACGGCTGGCAGAACCTGTCGTCGCTCGGCGCAGGCCTGCGCATGGCGGTCGCCGACCGCTTCAGCGTCGATCTCCAGATGGCCCGGCCGATGAGCCGCGACACCAGCGTCAACGGCAACCGCGATCTGCGTTGGTTTTTCTCTCTGACCGGTCGGTACTGACGAGCAACCGACGCCCGCGCGCCTCAGCCTCAAGGCGCGCCTTGGGACTGGAGCTGTTCCCCCGTGCCCTAGGCGGCGAAATCTCCTTCCCCCGCCCAAGCGGGGGGAAGCGTGTCCGCGTGAGCGGACGGTTGGGGGCCTACGGCAGCGCCGGTGGCCACCTGCGCCGCCGTAGGCCCCCTCTATCTCCCCCCACGTTCCGTGGGGGGAGGACTGTCCCCCGCCTTACGGCGGGGCTGCCACGCAGTTTCGTCCAGGGTGGGTCGGCCGAAAGACGGTGGGAAACTAAAGATCAAGACACCCCGCTCGTAAAAAAACGTTGGGGTTGCCACCCCAACGACCTCACCGATGTGCCGTGGGGGCGAGGATGGTCGAGGACCCGCTGTTGGACGGACGCAGTTCGTCCCGCGCCTGGCGGATGATCTGCACCGAGGACATCAAGAACAGCGCCGCCATGAAGCCGGCGACCCCGAGGTCGGGCCAGGGCGTGCCGGTCACCACCACGCCGGCCGCCGCCGCCATCACCGCAAGGTTGCCGACCGCGTCGTTGCGACTGCACAGCCAGACCGACCGGACATTGGCGTCGCCGTCCTTGAACCGGACCAGGATCACCACGCTGAGCAGGTTGGCGGCCAGGGCAAGCACCCCGATCGCCCCCATCACCGGCGCATTCGGCAGCCCCAAGATCAGCACCTGATACGCGGTCGCCGCCAACACCCACAGCCCCATCGCGGCGAGGCTGAGCCCTTTCACCAAGGCCGCGGTCGCGCGCACCCGGAGCGGCCGGCCGATCACCATAAGGCTCATGCCGTAGGTCAGGGTGTCGCCAAGAAAATCGAGCGCGTCGGCCTTGAGCGCCTGGGACCCGGCCACGGTCCCGGCGACGAGTTCGACCACGAACATCGCGGCGTTGATCCCGATCACCGCCCACAAAGCCTGGCGGAACCCACGAGACATACCGTCGAACTGCGGCTCTCGCTGACAACAAGCGGTGCTCACGTCGATCCCCCCGGTCCTTGCGGCGGCCCTGACACGCGCTACACTCTGAGACCTACAGTCACTGTAGGTTCAAGGGGCAAGGTGGGATGGCGCAGAACCTCACGATCGGCCGCGTCGCGCGGGCCGCCGACTGCAAGGTCCAGACGATCCGCTATTACGAACAGATCGGGCTGTTGCCGCGGCCGCCCCGGTCCGACGGCAACCACCGTCTCTATGAACCGGCCGATGTCGATCGGCTGCTGTTCATCCGGCGCGCCCGCGAATTGGGCTTCGCGCTCGACGCGATCCGCGATCTGCTCCGTCTGGCCGACACCCCGGACCGACCGTGCGCCGGCGCCGACGCGATCGCCCGGGCCCAGCTGGCCGCGGTCGAACAAAGGATCGCCCGGCTCCAAGCGCTGAAGTCCGAGCTCGACCGCATGATCCATCCGTGCCACGGCGGCACCATCGCCGACTGTCGGGTGATCGAGGTCCTGGGCGACCACGGCCATGGTCCGGCCACCGACCAAACCGCGCCCGCTGTCGCGCGTTCGCAACAGGCGCCGGCGATCCGGCGGTGAGAGCCAGGTCCGGTCCCGGTCGCCCCTTGCCACGACCGGTTCAACCTGCGATCAGCTCTTCTTGATGGTGCCCGCAGACGGGCTTGAAAGGGAAATCGGTGAGCGCGGATAAACCCGGCGCAAATCCGATGCTGTCCCCGCAACTGTGAGCGGCGAGCGCGCGTCCAACTCTGACGGCCACTGGGAAACCGGGAAGGCCGGACGCCCGCACCGACCCGCGAGCCAGGAGACCTGCCATCACGCGCGTCGCCGCACTCGTGGACGGGTGATCCACGGGTACAGGCCGTTTCCTGGATGGCGACGACCAGGTCGAGCTGTCGCGAACGCCATGCGGGAACACGGGGATCATGACGCCCAGACGCCCTGACCGGACGCCCTTGGTGGCGCCGCCCCGGCCAGAACGGCCGGACGGCGGCGCGGCAGCCGCACCGATTTTCTCGCGACCTGCCGTAACCGCCAAAGGGATCGACCCCGATGACCTGTCGACCGCCCCGCCCCGCCGGCGCAATGCATGCCGGCGCCTGCCTGTTGGCGACCACCGCGCTCACCCTCCTGGCCCCGGTACCGCCCGCTGCCGCCGACCCCGCCACCGCGCTTGACGCCGAGTTGCCCGAGTTGGTGGTGACCGCCAACCGGGTCGAAACCCCGGTCGACAAGGTCGGCAGCGCGTTGTCGGTGGTGACCTCGCAGGACATCGAGCGCCAGCAGATCCGCCGGCCCGAGGACGCATTGCGCCGGGTCCCCGGGGTCACGGTGACCCGCCAGGGCAGTCTCGGCCGGCCGACCGCGGTCAACCTGCGCGGCCTCGGCTTTCGCAACACATTGGTCCTGATCGACGGCGTCGAGGTCAACGACCCGAGCCGGGCGCAGGTGATCTACGAGTTCGGCACGCTGCCGACCCAAGACATCGAACGGATCGAGGTCCTGCGCGGGCCCCAATCGAGCCTCTATGGCAGCGATGCCACCGGCGGCGTGATCAACATCATCACCAAACGCGCCGAGACGCCGTTCGAGGCCGAGGCTGCGCTCGAATACGGCTCGTACAACACCATCGAGGCGTCGGGCGCGGTGCGCGGGCGCACCGACCGGTTCGACTACACTGCAAGCCTGTTCGGCCATTCGACCGGCGGCTTTTCCTCGTTCAACGAGCGGCGCGGCGGCCAAGAGGACGACGGCCACCAAACCATCGCCGCCGCCGCGACCGCCGGGGTCGAGCTGACCGACCACTGGCGCGCC
>JANQHG010000181.1 GCA_028277115.1 Azospirillaceae bacterium | reverse complement strand
CCTCATTCATCCCCTCATATCAAATGCAACAGAAAGCCCCTGAGAATGCACGCATTTGCTGTAGCATTTCGGCGAATTTTTCCATCAAAGGACGCAGGCGATGCTCTGGCATGGTGGGGATGAGTTCGTAGAGCATGACGCCCTGACGGAAGAGGGAATGGATCCGGCGCTTCACGGTGTTGACCTTGAGCAGCCGATCCATGCCAAGGCTCTCGCCCGCCGCGCCGAGCAAGGTCAGCAGAACCACCGCGAAGGCATTCAGTAGCAGCAGGCGGTCCCGGCGCTGGGCATCACGGATGCGGACCGCGTCGAGGCCCATGCCGAAGCGGATGTCCTTGATCGGTGCCGAGTCACTCCGGCCCGAAGCACTCAAGGTAATCGGTGCACGCGTCACAAGTCGGCGACCGGCACAGCAGCAGCCCGTCGCTCTCGCACAGCTGTCGATAGAGAAATTTCTTCCACTTCATATCGCCGCTGTTGCGTTCTTTCAGCACGGGGAAATACCGACGCATCATCAACTGAAGGTCGTCGCGGTTCGCCAGGCCAAGGTCCTGCCATAGATGGTTTGGCTCGATGCTGCGCCGGGCGATGATCGCGGCGGCCCAAACCTCTTCGGGTCGGACGCCGGCGCGATGGGCGAGCAACAACGCGCGCAGATCCGTTTCCTCAGGCGCGGCGTCCGATGCCGAGGCAGCGGCGTCGGGGGCCGCGAGGAGACGGGTGGCCAACGCCCGCCATTCCGGAAGGTGCCGGTCGGCTAGTCGGCTGAACTCCAACGGCGCAAGGCCGAGCGCCTGTGGCAGCGGCCGGTCGCGCTCGGAGGCCGCGTGGGCGACCATGCGGGTGAACAGAAAGCGGTCGGGTGGATCGGTCGACGCGACGGTCATCGGGCAAGTCTCCGGTTTCGACCGCCGCGTAGCAAGCCTCGCGCCATCCGGAGCACGGCGCCCACGGCCGCGCCGTTTGGGCACGTCGCCGCTGTCGCAAACCCGACAACCGCCCCCCTGCCCTACCCCACCACCGTCGCCCCGTCGACGCCGCCCGGCCACCCCGCCCCGATCCGATCGATCGACAGCCCCGCGCCCTCGGCCGCCGCCAGGTCGGCGCGGGCCGTCGCCGCCGTCGCCGCGTCCAGCGGCAGCAGCGGCGGGCGCACCCGCGCCCAGCCGGGCGCGCCGGTCGCCGCCGCGACCAGAGTTTTCAACGCCGGGATCAGGGGGTGGGCCGAAAGCGCGATGCGCACGCGTCCGGCCTCGGCCTGGACCGCGTCGGCCAGCGGGTCGTCGGCGCGGTCGGCGAACAAGGTCGCGATCCGGGAGATCGCTGCGACGTTGACGTTGCCGCTCGCGGTGATGCAGCCGGCCGCGCCGGCGCGCAGGCCCTCGAGCAGCAGCGACTCAGTGCCCGCATAGACCGCAAAACCCGGTGGGGCGACGGCCAGCAGGTGGTGCAGGTTGTCAGGGTCGCCCGAGCTGTCCTTGATCCCGACCACCGTGCCCGGAAACGCCGTCGCCAGGCGCCCGACCAGCCCCGGCGACAGCGGTACGCCCGACACCTTCGGGATGTGGTAGAGATAGATCTTGAGCCGCGGGTCCGCGACCTCGGCGATCACCCGCTCGTAGAAGGCGAACAGGCCGTCGTCGCTGACCGCCTTGTAATAGAACGGCGGCAGCATCAAGACACCGGCCGCGCCACGCCACACCGCCGCCCGGGTCAGCGCCACCACGTCGGGGAACGCGCAAGCGCCGGTGCCGACCAGGAGACGGTCGGCCGGCAGGCCGCCCTCGACCACCGCGTCGAGCAGCGCGATCCGCTCGGCCAGCGACAGCGAATTGGCCTCGCCGGTGGTGCCGAACAAGACGATGCCGGCCGCGCCCTCGGCCAACAGGCCGCGGGCGAGCCACCCCAAGGCCGTCGGGTCGGGCGCCAGCGTCTCGGTGAACGGCGTCACGATCGGGACCAGGACGCCGCGCAGATTCGGCGCCGGCACAGACATCGGCGGCGCGGCCGGGGCGGTGTCGGTCACCCGAACGCCTTGAACGCGATCAGCGTGAAGGTGTCGCGCACGCCGGGCAGCGTCTGGATGTGCTCACACACGAAGTGGCCGATGTCGGTGTCGTCGGGTAGATAGCATTTCATCAACAAGTCGTACTGGCCCGAGATCGAGTGAATTTCCGAGACCGGCTCCAAACCCTGGATCGCCTCGTCGGCAACCCGGTACGACTGGCCGAGCTCGCATTTGACCATGACGAAAATTGTCTTCATCGCCCGACACCCCTTTTTCAAGGTCAGGACCACAAGCGGACGTGAAAAGGAAAGCAGACAGCGCGCCGGGCGGTCAAACCTCGCGGTCGCTGGTCACCCGCGCCGGGCGGATCATGAACGCCGGGATGTGATCGCCAAAGCCGATCACCTTCTCGTCCGCCTGGTCGTCGTCGTCGCGCCGGCGTCGGCGCATCTCCCGCGGCGGGCGAAGGTCGCCGTCGTCCGCCAACACACCCGCCTCGCCGACGACCACGTCCATCTCACCCTCACCGTCCCGGATCGATCGGCGGCGGCGCGACCGCGATCGGCTTGCCTCGGTCGCGCGCCCGCGGTCCGCAGCGCCACGCTCCGCAGCAGCACGCTCACCCTGGCCACGCTCGCCCGAGGGCCGCTCGGCGTGGCTGCGGTCCGACCGGCGGCGCTCGCCCGTCGCCTCGCGCTCGCGGTCCTTGGCCCGGCCCCGGGACTTGCTGCGGCGCGGCCGCTTGTCCTCGTCCTCTTCCAAGGCCGGGCTGTCGAACCCGTCAATCACGATGCGGGGGATTTCGCGCTGGATCAAGCGCTCGATCGCCGCAACCTGGCGGGTGTCGTCCGGGGTCGCCAGCGTGTACGCGCGCCCCGACCGCCCCGCCCGCCCGGTCCGGCCGATCCGGTGGACATAGTCCTCCGCGTTGATCGGGACGTCGAAATTGAACACGTGGCTGAGCCCCGCAATGTCGAGACCGCGCGCCGCGACGTCGCTGCACACGAGTAGGCTGACCGCACCGTTGCGAAACGCCTCCAGCGTTTCGGTGCGGCGGTTCTGCGGCATATCGCCGTGCAGGCAGCCGACGCTGAAGCCGTGGCGCTGGAGCGAGCGGTGCAGGATCGACACGTCGCGCTTGCGGTTGCAGAAAATCAGCGCGTTCAGCGTGTCCTCGTGGCTCAACAGGCGGCGCAGCGCCTTGCGCTTGGCCTCGCGCGGCAGCACCGCCAGCGCCTGGGTCACCGTCGCCGCCGGCGACGCCGGCGGCGCCACCGTGATCTCGCGCGGGTTCGACAAGAACGCGTCAGCCAGCCGCCTTATCTCCGGCGGCATCGTCGCCGAAAAGAACAAGGTCTGGCGCATCTTCGGCAACAACGACACGATCCGCTCGATATCCGGGATGAAACCCATGTCGAGCATGCGATCGGCCTCGTCGATCACGAAGACCTTGATGTCGCTGAGCAGGATGTTGCCACGTTCGAACAAATCGATCATGCGGCCCGGGGTCGCGATCAAGACATCGACGCCGCGGTCCAGCCGCTTGATCTGGTCGCCGAACGACTCGCCACCGATCAACAACGCCATCGACAGCTTGTGGTACTTGCCGTACTTCTCGAAGTCCTTGGCGACCTGCGCCGCCAGCTCGCGGGTCGGCTCCAGGATCAAGGAGCGCGGCATCCGCGCCCGGGCCCGGCCGGCCGCCAAAATCTCGATCATCGGCAGGGTGAACGACGCGGTCTTGCCGGTGCCGGTCTGGGCACAGCCCAGGATGTCGCGCCCCTGCAACACCATCGGGATCGCCTTCTCCTGGATCGGAGTCGGCTGGGTGTACCCGATCTCCTCAATGCGATTGAGGAGTTCGGGTCCAAGGCCAAGGTCTGAAAACATCCCGTCCTTGCTCGTTCAGGCCGCGGGCACCGGGGTCGCCGGACCCGCACGGCGCCGCGCGCGATGGCATTGGGGTCGGCTGTGGGGGCGGCGTCGGGGTCGTCGTCCGGTCATCTTGCACTCGCAAGCCCACCCACGCTATGGGGGTGAGATTGGCTCCGCCGGAGCCGCCCCGGTGGTCGCGAAGGGAGCCCGCCCATGGTCATGTCGGCGTCGCAGTCGGTGTTGGTGGTCGTCGATGTCCAGGAAAAACTGATCCCGGCGATCCCGGTCGCCGACCGGGTGATCGCCAACACCGGCCGCTTGATCGAGGGCGCGCGCCGGCTCGAAATCCCGATCCTTGCGACCGAGCAGTACCCAAAGGGCCTCGGACCCACGGTCGGCCCGCTGGCCGAGCGGCTGGCGCCGGGCGAGACCATCGACAAGCTGCATTTCTCCTGCACCGAGGACCCGACCTTCCGCGACCGGCTGGCCGCGCTCGGGCGGCGCCAAGTCGTGCTGGCCGGTATCGAGGCGCATGTTTGCATGCTGCAGACCGCGCTCGGCCTTGGGCCGGCCGGCTACAGCGGCTATGTGGTCGCCGACGCCACCGGGTCGCGCGAGGCCGAAGACACCGAGTTGGCGCTCGCCCGCCTGCGCAGCCGCGGCATCGACATCGTCAGCACGGAAATGGTGCTGTTTGAGTGGATGTACCGCGCCGGCACGCCGGCATTCAAGGACATAAGCAGGATGATTCGATGACCGTTGCGGCGGCCCCTGCCCTGCCGCCCCTGGTCTTGCTCCCCGGGTTGTTGTGCGATGCGGCATTGTGGGCCCACCAATATGCCCGGCTCGGCGACGTCGCTGAGCCGATCACGGTCGCCGATCTGACCGGGCACGACAGCATGGGCGCGCTCGCCGAGGTGGTGTTGGCCGCGGCGCCGCCGCGGTTTGCGCTCGCGGCGCTTTCGATGGGCGGTTATGTCGCGTTCGAGATGATGCGCCGGGCGCCCGAGCGGGTCTTGCGGCTCGCGCTGATCGCAACCACCGCGCGCCCGGACAGCGAGGAGCAGACCCGCCGGCGCCGCGGCCTGATCACCCTGTCGGGCTCCGGCAAGTTCCGCGGCGTCACGCCGCGCCTGTTGCCGATGCTGATCCACCCCGACCGCCAGGCCGACGTGCCGCTGACCGACGCGGTGATGGCGATGGCGGCCCGGATCGGCGCCGACGCGTTCCGGCACCAGCAGACCGCGATCATGGGGCGCCCCGACAGCCGGCCCGACCTGGCCCGGATCGCGTGCCCGACCGTGGTGATCGGCGGGCGCGAGGACGCACTGACCCCGCCTGAGCTGTTGGCTGAGATTGCCGGCGCAATCCCCGATGCCCGCCACGTGATCGTCGAGGACTGCGGCCACCTCGCGCCGCTCGAACAGCCCCAGGCGGTGACCGCGCTGCTGCGCGACTGGCTGGTCAATCGGTGAGCCCGTCGGCCGGCCGCGCCGCGGCGGCGACCGGGGCCGGGCTGGTGGTTGCCGCCGCGGTGCTGTGGGGCACCACCGGGACCAGCCAGGCGCTCGCCCCGGACGGCGTGACCTCGGGCGCGATCGCGACCCTGCGCCTGGTGGTCGGCGGGGCCGGCCTGATCGCCTGGGCGGCGGTCGGGCGGTCCGGGCGGTGGGCGCTGCCGCCGTGGCGGCTCGGGCTGGCCGGTGCGCTCGGGGTTGCGCTTTATCAGCTGTGTTTCTTTTCCGCGGTGCGGGCGACCGGGGTCGCGGTCGGCACCGTGGTCGCAATCGGCAGCGCGCCGGTGTTCGCCGGTCTGTTGGTGCTGGCAGTCGACCGCGAACGGGTGCGGCCGGTCTGGGTCGCCGCCGCGCTGTTGGCGATCACCGGCAACGCCGTGCTCGGGCTCGGGGGCGACGCCGGTGTGCGGGTGGCTCCGGTCGGGATCGCTTTGGCGCTTGGCGCCGGTGCCAGTTATGCGGCATTTTCCTGGTTCGCAAAACGTGCGATCGCCGCGGGGCACGATGCGCCGACCGTGATGGCGGTGTTGTTCGGCGGCGGCGCGCTGTTGCTGCTGCCGGTGTTGGTGCATCAGGACCTCGGGTGGGTTGCGAGCGGACGCGGCGTCTTGGTGGTGGTTCATCTTGGGCTGGTCGCGACCACGCTGTCGTATGTTCTGTACGCGCGCGGGCTCGAGCGGGTGTCGGTGCCGACCGCGACCACGCTCGCGCTGGCCGAACCGGTGACCGCGGCGCTGCTCGGGGTCTTGGTGTTGGCCGAGCCGTTGTCGGCGGTGACCGCGACCGGGCTTGGGTTGGTGCTCGGCGGGCTCGCGGTGTTGGCGGTGCCCGAGCGTGCGGCGCGCCGTGCGGCCTGACGGCCGTGCGGGGGGCGCTGCCCCCTCGACCCCCGCCAGGGGGCACACCCCCCTGGACCCCGACAAGTTGGGGGCAACCCCTGATCCTGGGGGCGCCCGGCCTCACCCAGTCGGGCGGGCCGGACATGCCACTCACTACCGAGAGCCGCCGCGCCGATTTCGAGGGTCGCATTGGCGGTGGTGTTCGCGGCATACTTGACGCGGTGCGGCGCGCGGACCGGCCCCCGAAACCAGACCGGGCCGGTGTCTGCCGGTACGACACGACAACCGACGACAACCGGGGGAGGCACGCCGTGGCAGGCATGGCGGATCGACGGATGCGGGGTGACCGGGGGCCGACCGCACGTCGGGCCGGCCGGACCGCCGCGATGGCACTGGCGGCCTTGGTCGCATTCGTCGGCGCGGCGGTCGTGCCGACCGGCGCGCTCGCCCAGACCGGCCGGTCCTATGGCCAGGATTCGACATGGCCGGCGGCCGGCCAGGCGCCGAGCGGCGAGCAGGTTTTAACGGTCAACCATTTCGCCTCGATCGCGCTGTGGGGCGTGATCGGCGCCGCCGCCGCGGCCGCGTTCGTCGAGACCGGGCTCACGGTCGGGGTCGAACCGGTGGTTTGGTCGCTGTTCGGCGCGGTTGTCGGCGCCTTCATCGGCGACTGGTGGTACGGCGCCCGGCTGTGGCCATTCGAACGCCCGGCGGTGCCGCGCTGAGGCGGACGACGGCACGACCGCCGCCGGCACCTCGGGGCGCGGGACTGATCTCCCGTCCGCGCCGCCCGACAGACGGTCCACCCGACAGACAGGCACGGCCGTTGCCGGGTTTGGGGAGCGTTCGCACCCAAGGTCAGGGGGCTTTGCCCCCTGGACCCCATTTGAGTGAGGGTCAAGGGGGGCAAAGCGCGCACCCCCAGCACGACCGACAGGCCGCACACGGCGCCGATTGCGAGCGTCAGCCAGAGCGGGTCGGCCGGCCGCCTTGGGGCGAACCGCGTCAATCTTTGGTCGATTGACTTTGCGACCGGACCCAGCCGTCGACCGAAATCCCCGGCAATGTCCGGATTTGCTGGTCGAGCTCGGCCAAACGTTGTTCGGTCTCGGTTTTTTGGCGCTCGTGTTCCGCTTTCAGAAGCTCGATCATCCGCTCGTGGGCATCGATGTCTTCGTCGAGTTCGTCGGTTGCGCCGTCGTCGGCGGGCGACGTCGCGGCACCGTCGCCTTCGGCGCGGCGCGGCGCCGCCGCGTCGGGAGCGTCCACCACCTCGGCATCGACCACGTCGGTGCCACCGGTCGGCTCAATCGTCGCGGACGCGCTGCCGCCGGAGCCGGACGGGGCCGCCGGCGGGTCGGCACCCTGGTGCTCGAGCGCGAGGTAATCGTCAGGCCGCTCCAGCCGACCCGACTCGGCCGCCCGAACGTCACGCTCGGCGCGCAGGCGCACCACCTCGGCCTGGATCAGCGAAATCTTGTTTTGGGTGTCGGCGCTCGAACGGATCAGGTCGAGCTTGGCATCAAACAGACGGCGAACCTGTTCTTGATGCATGTAGAACAGGGCTTCCTCACGCCGCTGCAGATCGATCTGCTCCAGCTGCGGGTCGGGATCTTCGTTGCGGAAGGTCAGGCCTTCGGCGAACTGGTCCTCGAGATCGGCGCGCTTTTGTTCGCGCCGCAGCCCACGGTAGGTGAACCAATTGACGTAAACGAACGCGAGAATGCCGACCGTGCAAGCGGTCAGCACCAGCAATTGTGTGAAGGTGACCATGGCTCGTCGTGTCTCTTTGCCCGCACCCGTTGTCGACACCCGCCCCGCCGCGCCCGCCGCGATCGGCCGACGGTCCGTCCGTGCTCGCTGACCACCCGGTCGGATTGCGACACCGGCCGGTCCGTGTCGGCCCTGCGCGGGCACGATGCCCGGCGCGCGGCCGGGCTGTACCCGCGCCTGCCGAGCCCGCGATGCTAGGCCCGCGCCGGGCAACCGACCATCCGGGTCAATCCCTACGTGTCCGCCGCCCCGGGCCCGGACCGAGGCCCAGACGACGGTCGCACACCGCCGAGCCGGCGTCCGTAATGACCCGTAGCCGATTCCCACTCGACGTCAATTCCTTATCTCACTTACACTTAAAAGATGGAGCGACCGAACGCAAGCGTCCGATCTCGGCCGCCATCT
>JANQHG010000138.1 GCA_028277115.1 Azospirillaceae bacterium | reverse complement strand
ACCGCCCGCCCAGGGTAGGCGGTTATGATCCAACTGTGGATTTCGGCCGCGGCGGCGGAGACGTCGAACTCAGGATGCGACATTTTAACAATCTCCTGTTAGGCCGTGCCGACGGGCGGTTCGCGGACAAGGATTTGGCGTTCGAGATTGGTCGCCTGGGACCGCATGAGATGCGCGGTCTTTTCTAACCCATCCAGATTGACCCAACCATCGGTTGCGTAAGCCAGCATGAATGCAGCTACTTGCCGAGGCGAGAACCCCCGCTGCATCAGATCAACCAACAGTTGCGCGAAGGCGGGTTTCGCCTCGTCATACGCGCGATCCATCTCGGCCAGTGAGGCATGGTTTATCTTGGTCATGTTTGGTCTCCTGAAGTAAAACTTAAGCCAATAGAGCTGGGTTGATTTGAACCAGCCGGGATCGGCTGGTTCAGGACGGCCGGGCTCGGTCAGGAAACGATCCGCGCGAGAAGCTTGGTCGGTTGGTCGGCAAAAGTCGGTCGGGACGCGGGTCTGCAAGATTTTTGCACGTTCGACTGGGCTGCAAGATTTTTGCAGATCCGGTCGGGGTGCAAGCTTTTTGCTGGGGAATTCTTGCTGTTCATGTTCTGTTCTCCACTGCCGTTGGTACTGCCGTTGGTCGGGTGGTCGGGTGCAGAAAAACTGCAGAAAATCTAACCCATTGATATAATTGACTTTCCGGAGGTACCGGAGATAGCCGGAGATAGCAGACGCTAGAAAAATGAGCTAACGTATTGATTTAATTGACTTTCCGGAGGTACCGGAGATACCGGAGATGATTTCACCCTACGCGCGGAACTTGTTCAGCATAATGCGGCCACAGATTGCATAATGTAGCCATATAGACCGCATTATGTTCACGTACACGTGTAAGAGGGCTGAATTATCTCCGGTACCTCCGGTACCTCCGGAAACCCTTATATTTCAGTCACTTAACCCCTTTTTCTAGCGTCTGCTATCTCCGGCTATCTCCGGTACCTCCGGAAACCCTTATATTTCAGTCAGTTAGCTTTTCTGCAGTTTTTCTGCAGTTTTCTGCACCCGACCAACCGACCACACGAAGGCGTTATTGCCTGTATCGCGACGCCTCTCGAGGACCAGCCCGCCCGAAATCCGTCCGCGCCGGTGCCCCAAAAACTTTCCGATCGCGACCCCGCTCCGGACCGACGGTGCGATCTCGAGGAAAGCGGCCGCGAAGGCGTCGTTCTCGGCCACGAGACCATCGAGCGCGGTGACGAGGTCCCGAACCGGGACCCACGTCCCAACCCCAAACACTGCGACCCATGCCTCGTACAAACGTCCGAGCGTGTCCCGCTCAAGGTCAACCGTCGCATTCACTTTGATCGACTCGGCGACGTCGGCCATTCGGGGAACGCCTTGGGTCTTGAGCCACGCGATCGGCTGTCGGACAAAACGGTCCCACAGTTCGAACGATCCGAGGACGCTCGGCGTGGGGTTGTCGCCGCTGCGCACCCACGCGCGGACGATCGTCAACGCCGCGGCAACCAAGGCTTGCCGGTTCGCGACCACCTCGGCTAGGGGATCGGCATCAAACGTGCGGAGGTGTGGCATTTCACACTTCGCGTCGAGACGACACTTCAGGATGCGCCTGATAATATCCTGTCCATTTAAAGTAAGATTATTTCCGGTGAACAAGAATAAGGTCCGGTTCGGCGCCGACGTCCGACGATGCTCGCCGAGAACGCGGTCGGCAAACCCCTCGCCAGTTAACGCCATGGCCAGTGAAGCGGACTCGAAAGTACCAACGATGTTGTCCCAAATAATCACCCGATCACCGGACTGCAATGCGGTGCCGATCCGCTTGCGCGTTTCTGCCTCATCATCTTGACGGAGCGGCGGGTATGGTGCAATTCTCTTTCCCGTAGCGAGTGCGGCTACGCACTGCGCGAGCAAGGTCTTGCCGGTTCCCGCCGTGGGTGCATCAATTCCAAATCCAGGGCACGTTGGCAGCGCGGGCCGGATCACAGCTGACACCAGGGCCGCCAGCAAAACCGATCGATCGAGGTCAGTAACAAATGGAAAATACCGGAAAGGACGCATTAAAGTTTCAGCTGCTATTAAGGCATCCAACCAGTCTGGCTCATCCGGTGCCGAGACCAGATCATCCGGATCGACGTCAATCAGTAGTCCACTAGTGGCATCATACCCGGGTTGAGTTATCAGTGAGCCGTCGGGGCGGAGCGTCGGTGCCGTTACCAGCGCGGTCAGCCGCTTTAACCCCCGCTCCCTCCCCAACGACAGGATGGTCTTTGTGAGAGTTTGCGGTGGGTCGGCATCGATCCGTACGAACTCTCCAGGGCTGACTTTTCGTTGTTTCTGATATTGAACAATTTCAGCTAAAGTATGTCGCAATGAGTAGTCGTCTAAGATAACCAGCTGCCCGTCGATACACTTGACAACATCATTTCCAAAATCGAACACATCTGGTAACTTGCGCAATGCTTCCAGCGACTGCTCAACCACATCACGCATGCGCCCGGTCACAACCTCGATCGCCTCGGGTTGCCGGACCAGTCGGTAGGTCGCGCCCCCGTGCGCGAATGAAAAAAGATTCGGCGGGCCGCCGTAGAGGAACAACTTGCCGACCGCGCGTCCGCCGCCGTAGTCGGGTTCCAGGGGGTCCCGCGTCAAACGACCGTGAAAGCCGGGCGGATCGTCGAGGATGGCGCCGACCGTCACCGGCATCACCTCGCCCCCGTCGCCGAAAACGTCCAGCGTGAAATCGCCGTTGAGCGATCGTTGCTCGACCGCGCGGCGCGCCATTCTCTCCGCTCGTTCGCGCCGTTCGGGCGTCGCGTCGGGGCCGGCAATCTCGGCGGTCCGTGCGCCGATCCAGTGCGCCCGGACCCTCTCCGCCGGTTCGCGCACCGCGGCGACTGCGGCCTGCCGTTTGGTCTCAAACCGGGCGGAAACCTCCGGTGTCGGGTCGGGGATCGCGGTCTCGCTGTCTACAATCTCGATGGTGCCGCCGATCCGGACCGGTTCGCCGCGACGCTGCTCAAGCGGCGGAACGCAGTCGGCGCCGGCGGCAAAGTCGAGTCGCGACCCCTGCCAAACGCTGCCGTCGAACAGCGTGCGCGGTAGCGCCGTCCCGGCGCGCGACACGCTTGCATGCCCGATCCCGGCGGCCCACAAATGCTCAATGATCGCTTTGCCGGCGCGGGGGATGTCGCGGGCGTCTTTGACCAGTACGTAGAGCCGCTGCCCGCGAAGCCCGCGCAATTCCTGATCGCCGCGGTAGATGAAAGATGACGCGCTGGTCCACCACAACATGCTCACATCGACGAGGCCCGGGACCGCTTCGCTCAGCACTCCGTGCAGGTCTTCGCGGTCATAGGTCCGGCCCGGCAACGGATCGTGGTCGAGCATCAGCACGCCCGGCCCTGCGCGGAACGGGAAGTGCTCATTGGTTCGGGCCACCCACCCCGCCGGCCGACCCCGACGCGCCCAGTCGCGTCGAGTGGTGACTGCAACCTCTCGTTGTGTTGGGCAGCCGTAAAGCAATGCTTGGTCGGTTCTCAATCCAATCAAAACCGCCGCAAAATCGTCGAGGCCACCGATCCCGCGAACCTCAGCACGTCCCCGCCGCAACTCGCCTCCCGGATCGACCACAAGATTATCGCGCTCGTCGAGCCGAAAGCGCTTCGTAAGTCGCGTGGGGTCGGTCGCCGTGATGATCGTAAAGGTTGCATTCATCGGTGCGTCCTGTCGTGTGGCGCGAAGTTTGCGCAATAAACGATCTTTAGTAGGTAATTATGATAACATAACATAAAACAAATGATACTCATCGCGTTTCCATTTTCTGCAACATCCATTGGTCAATTTCGTTTTCAGCCCAAGCAACTTTATTCTCACCAAGGCGAATTCTCTTCGGGAATGAGCCTTTCTTCTCGAGCCTCAGCAGATGAACATTCGAATATTCAATTCCACGCGCGCGAAGGCCATCGCGGCTCAGGAAACGAGGCGAAAAATTGCTGGACATCGGACACACTCCGGGTGTTCGCGGACTCGAGCGTCGAGTCCGCGCCACCACATTTTGAGTTCAACGCTGTAAGATTATCCGCTAACCCATCCGCCCGGAGTCTCGACCAACTCGATGCCCAGTTGCTCGAGCAGCGTCCCGGTCAGAACGAGTTCGTTCCAGCCGAAGTACGGTGGGCGTTCTTCGGCCTTCCAATCTTCCGGACGGAACTCTACTGAGCGACCGTCACGAAACCAGACGGTCGCTTCCGCCCATGCCCGGTTGATCACCAGCCGATCGACCGGGTCATTTCGAGCATATGGGACTGGATCGTTTAGAAACCCGCTCAGCCATTCGCCGAAGGTCGCCCCGCCCCCCGGTTGCACCATCGTCGCATAGCGCACGACGACATCCGCGGCGTCCGTGGCGGTGTTCGCGACGAGACCGATCAGGATGGTCGCGGCTTCTGTCGCGTTGATCTCTGGGGCCGCCGGACCGAACCCGGCCGTCCTCAGCAGGTTTGCGGCTCGGTAACGCCGAGATCGTTGGTCGAGCGCGGTCGCCCCCCACGGGGTCCAGCGCGCCAGCGCTCGCTCGAAATCCTTTGCTTTCATATAAGCCTCCACGCGTCCAGGACACACGTAAACCATACGCGTATCCTGGACGCGTGTCAACTCGGGTAAAGGTAGGGGCAGCGCCGTTACCCTGCACGGCTCGGCGTTACCCCAGCGTTACCCGGGCACAAAAAAGCCCGGCATCAGCCGGGCGGTTTTCCTCGTAAGTCTTTGATTTAATTGGCGCGCCCGAGAAGATTCGAACTCCTAACCTTCTGATCCGTAGTCAGATGCTCTATCCAGTTGAGCTACGGGCGCCCAAGGTGTGCCACCGAACGAATGGCGGTCATGTGACGGTCAACCAAGGACAAAGATATTATCGAAACCGGCGTCGCCGATCAAGTCCCAAGTGAGAACCGGTCACGCCCAGCCGGCGAACCGCGCGACCGCGGACAGGGCGGTGCCGACCGCCCACACCCCGAACACGCCGAGCGCGACCGCCGTGTAGCGGTTGATCAGGATGATCCGGTCCTCCGAGAACCGGTGGCGGACCAAAGCGACCCCGGAGCTCAAGGTCAGCCACCACGCCGCCGAGCCGAAGAACACCCCGGTCACAAGGGTCAGTGCGTCGAACGCATCCAGCGCCTCGCCAAGGCCGAACCCGGCGAACAGCGCCAGACACGCCAGAACGGTCACCGGGTTGGTCAGGGTCAAGGTCAAGCCGACCGCAAAGCCGCCGAACCAATGCTTGGTCTCGCGCGTGCCCTCGGGCGGCGGCACCGGGCGGGCCCGGTAGGTCTTGGCCGCGACCACCAGCAAAAAGACCCCGCCGAAAAAGCGGAAGAACAGCTCGTGGCCGCTCAAGAACGCGATCACCGCGGTCAGGCCGAACGCCGCGATCGCACCGAAGATTGCGTCGGCGACCGCCGCCCCCATGCCGGTGGCAAAGCCGATTCGGGCGCCATACTCCAAGGTCCGGCGGATGCACAAAAGGCCGATCGGTCCCACCGGCGCCGCGATCGCGACCCCGAGCAGAAACCCCTGACCCAGTACCATCACACCGTCCATCACCGGCTCACTTCGGCGGTGGGGTCCGTCTTGGCCAAGGAGTATGGTCGCGCACGGCCGCCTTGGGCAATCATCGATCGACCTCGCGCCCCGTTCGCTGGCACTGTTCCGGATGCCGCATCCGCGCCCGATCGCCCGTCGGGCGTGCCCGCCGTCGCCCCGAACCGCCCCGCACGCGATGCCCGACCCTGCGTTCGCTCAAACGTCCGGCGCCCCCGGTTCCGTCGCCGATGCCGCCCCGCCGCCCGCGCTCGCGCTCGACGGCGTCGACAAGCGATTCGGGCCGGTGGTCGCCAACCGGGCGGTGTCGTTCACCGTTGCCGCGCGCACCATCCACGGCCTGATCGGTGAAAACGGCGCCGGCAAGACCACTTTGATGTCGATCGCGTACGGCCTGCTGCGCCCAGACCGCGGCACTGTTCGGGTCCATGGCCGGGGGCTTGAGGCGGCCGCGCCGCGCGACGCGATCGCCGCCGGCATCGGCATGGTCCACCAGCGCCTGATGCTGATCGAGCCGTTCACCGCCGTCGAGTCCCTGTTGCTCGGCGCCGAGGGCGGCGTCCGGCTCGGCGGCGCCGCGCGGGCCCGCGCCTTCCTCGCCACCCTGGCCGAGCGCCATGAGCTCGAAATCCCGCCCGACACCCCCGTCTGCGCGCTGCCGCTCGGCCTGCGCCAGCGGCTTGAGATCGCGCGCGCGCTTTATCGCGGCGCCGATCTCCTGATCCTCGACGAGCCGACCGCCGTCTTGAGCCCGGTGGAGCGCGATGGGCTGTTCCGCCTGCTCGCAAGCCTGCGCGCCGACGGCCGTACGATCGTCCTGATCAGCCACAAGCTCGGCGAGATCATGGCAATCACCGATGCCGTTACGGTGATGCGCGCCGGCCACGTGGTCGCAACCCGCCCGACCGCCGAGACCGATGCCGCGGAACTGGCCGCCCTGATGGTCGGCGAGCGACGGCCGATCACCGGCATCGGCGCCGATGCACGGGCGGTTGCGCCGTCGTCCCCGCAGCCGGGCGCGCCGCCGCGGCTTGCGGTCGACGGGCTGACCGTGACCGACGACCAGGGCCGGGTCCGGCTCGATCGCTGTACGCTCGAGGTTGGGCGCGGCGAGATCGTCGGGATCGCCGCGGTGTCGGGGAACGGCGAGACCGAACTGCTCGAGGCGCTCGCAGGTGTCCGTCCGTACGCGTCCGGACGGATCGAGATCGGTGGGGTGTACGTGATTGAATGTGCGGGGCCGGGCCGGCTCGACCCGGCGGCGTTGGCGCGCGCCGGCGTGGCGTACGCGCCCGAGGATCGCGACAGGACGGGGCTGATCGGGTCGTTCAGTGCGCGGGACAATCTGATCCTGGGGCGTCACGGCCGGCCGCCGGCGGCGCGCCGCGGCTGGCTCGACCGGCGCGCGATCGCCGCCGGCGCGGCCGCGGTGTTCGCCGCGCACGGCATCACCCCGGCCGACCCCGGGCTGCCCGCCAGCGCGTTCTCCGGCGGCAACCGGCAAAAGCTGGTGCTGGCGCGGCTGTTTGCGGCGGCGCCGCGGCTCGCGCTGGTCGGGCAGCCGACGCGGGGCGTCGACCTTGCGGCCGCGGCGGCGATCCACGAGGCGCTGCGCGCGCTCGCTGCGGGCGGCGCCGGGGTTCTGTTGGTGTCGGCCGACCTCGACGAGCTCGGCAGCCTCGCCGACCGGCTGGTCGTGCTCGCCGGCGGCCGGGTGATGGCGGACGCACCGACCGCAGAGCTGATCGGCGATCCGGCGCGGCTCGGCGCGCTGATGGCCGGGCTCGGCGCAGAAACGAGGCTTGGGCGCAAGACGGGGAGACACGGGGATGCAGCTTGACGGCAAGATCGCGATCGTCACCGGCGCGGCGTCGGGGTTCGGCGCCGGGATTGCCGAACGCTTCGTCGCCGAGGGCGCGCGGGTCACGATCGCCGACCTCGACCGTGCGCGCGGGGCCGAGGTCGCGGCGGCGTTCGGGGACCGGGCGCGGTTCGTCGCGGCCGACGTCAGCCGCGGCGCCGACTTTGCGGGCCTTGTCGAGGCGACGGTCGGTCTCTGGGGCGGGCTCGACATCCTGGTCAACAACGCCGGCATCACCCACAAGAACGGGCCGATGGCCGAGGTGTCGGAGGACGAATTCGACCGCATCTATGCGGTCAATGTCAAACCGCTCTACCACACCGCGCGGCACGCGGTGCCGGTGATGCAGGCGCGCGGGCGCGGCGTCGTGCTCAACATCGCCTCGACCGCCGGGGTGCGGCCGCGGCCCGGCCTGACCTGGTACAACGGCTCGAAAGGCGCGGTGATCACGCTGACCCGGTCGATGGCGGTCGAGCTGGCGCCGACCGGGGTGCGGGTGTGCGCGCTCAACCCGGTTGCCGGCGAGACGCCGCTGCTTGCCCGCTTTCTGGGCGAGGACACGCCCGAGCGGCGCGCCGCGTTTCGCGCCACGGTGCCGCTCGGGCGGTTTTCGACCCCGGCCGACGTCGCCAACGCCGCGGTGTTCCTGTGTGCCGATGCGGCCGGGTTTTTGACCGGTGTCTGCCTCGAGGTTGACGGGGGACGCTGTATCTAAGGAGAGGCCGGCGCCGGCTGCGAGGTTTTGGGGGCTTCGCCCCCAGGTCAGGAGGTTGCCTCCCCCGGACCCCGGTAGACGGGGTGGCGCGTGCGGTGGGGCAGGTTCAATCGTTTGATCGGGTGAGGGTGGTGGAATAGGCGTGCGCGACGCCGTCGTCCCACATAAGGTTGGACTGCGCCCACACGGGTTGTGGGCAACGGTGCCGACAAGCGGTTGTGGGGGGCGGAATCGGTGGACAAGGGCGAACTTCGCGACCCGCGGCGCCAGGCGCTCAACTTCGAGCGGGTGCGCGAGGCGCATCGGGTCGAGGTCGCGGAGGACTATGTCGAACTGATCGCCGAATTGATCGCGGCAACCGGCGAGGCGCGCGCGGTCGATCTTGCCGAGCGGCTCGGGGTGACCCAGGCGACGGTCAACAAGATGGTCGGCCGGCTGGTGCGCGAGGGGCTGGTCGCGACCCAAAAGTACCGCTCGATCTTCCTGACCGAAAAGGGCGCGGCGCTCGCCTCCGCGCTCCGCGACCGCCACGACCTGGTGCGGCGCTTTTTCATCGCGCTCGGCGTCGACCCGGAGACCGCGGACGCGGACGCCGAAGGGGTGGAGCATCACGTCAGCGACGAGACGCTGGCGGCGATGGCCCGGTTCCTCGACCACCGGGGCAACTGAGCACGGGCGGGCCGCCATGCAACGGGTCACGATGTCGCTCGACGACGCCCTGATCGCCGAATTCGACCGGTGGATGGCGTCGCGCGGCTACGCCAACCGCTCCGAGGCGTTGCGCGATCTGATCCGCGAGCGGCTCGATGCCGACCGGCTGGTCGCCGAACCGGAAACGCCGTGTCTGGCGGTGCTGACGTATGTGTTCGACCACGAGGTGCGGGCGCTGCCGAGCCGCCTGACCAAGGTTCAGCATGAGCGCCACGACCTGACGGTCGCGACCCTGCACATCCACCTTGGCCATGAGTCGTGTTTGGAGACCATGATCTTGCGCGGTGCGGCACCCGCGGTGCGTGGGTTCGCCGATCGGCTGCTTGCCCAGCCCGGGGTGCGCGCGGGGCGGGTCCATCTGATTCCGGTCGAGGTCGATCTCGCCAGCCACGACCATGGGTCCGGCGCTGACGGCCCGCATCTTCACGCGCGTCCGCGGGTTTAGGTCGGCGCCGTGTTCGGCCTGTCGGCCGTTGCGTAAGGGGGGGCTGCTCCTCAGCCCCCCCCCTTTGACCCTCACCAATTGGGGTCCAGGGGGCACCCCTGGTCGGGGGGTGTCGGGGGGTGAAACCCCCTGACCTTGGGGGCTTTGCCCCCAAACTCTCGCCGCGCGCACCGATCTCCCTTACCGACCACCGTGATGGCCGCCATGATCGCCCCTGGGCCCGGGGTCCCCGATCGGGCGCACCGGAACTGCGACCGTGACCGAGCCGGCGCGTTCGAACCGCAGCGTGAGCGCGAGGGTCTCGCCGGCGATCAACGGACGGGTCAAGCCGATGAACATGACGTGCAGCCCGCCCGGGGCGAGTACGGCGGCGCCGTCTGCGGGAACCTCGATCGCCGGGACCTCGCGCATCCGCATGATCCCGTCGTCGTTGATATGGGTGTGAAGCTCGGTGACCTCGCTCACCTCGGCCTCGGCGGCGATCAGCCGGTCGTCGGCCGTGCCCTGGTTGGTGAGCGTCATGAACGCGGCGCCGGCACGGGCCTGCGGCGCGGTTGCCCGGGCCCACGGCGCTTCGATGCGGATCGGGCCGGTGCCGGTGTCCGCCCGGGTCGGGGTCGGGGGGCCAAGAACAACCATCGCGAACAAGGCCGCGATCACGAGCGGAACTGCAGGTATCATCAAATCGATCCTTCAAGTCGATGCGCTGATTTACGCTTTGGAAAGATCGCGCATGGCCAAGGTGGTCACCCGCCCGATCTCGGTGGTCACCGCCAGCTCTTTGTTTTCGTCTTCGTTCAAGCCGTTGCGCAGCTGATCGTTGACGGTCCAGTCTTTGATCTCTGCCGGGATTGCGCGGCGCAGGTCAAGCGGCGGCGGCGGGTCCGCGATCAAGCCGATGATCCGGCGGAGACCGCGGGCGCGGCCCCCGAACCCGCCGAGCAGAAACCCGGGCTTGGCCTCGCCCACGGCTCACATCGCCTCTTCGGCGATCCCGGGCATGCGGCCACTGGAGCCTTCGGTGTCGTACTGGTTGAGGGTCTCGACATTCCAGTGTCAGCTCCCCGATCTAATCAGTCGGTCAATTCGTATTAGTGTTCGTATTAGTATGTCGTCGCGGCCGGTGTTGCGACACGCATTCAGAAGATCATGTTTGGCGGCACGACAATCGCCGCCGTCATTATCAATCTCCAGCGCTTCAATCCGCATCGCCATCGGCCGCGCCCCACCGTTGCCCGACGTCGCCCACCGGTCACGCCGCGTTGTCTGCCCGCGCGAGCCGGCAGGTGAAGGTAAATCGCGAGCCCTCGCCCGGGGTCGAGTGTGCCGTGATCTCGCCGCCCATCAGCGCGACCAGCCGGCGCGAGATCGCAAGCCCGAGCCCGGTGCCGCCGTGGCGGCGGACGTAGGTGCCCTCTTCCTGCTCGAACATCTCGAACACCCGCGCCAGGTTTTCCGGCCGGATGCCGATGCCGGTGTCGACCACCTCGCAGCGCAGCCACACCGCCGGCGCCGGTTCGGACGTGGCCGGCGGATCGGCGGCAGCGGTGGTCTCGTCGCGCGCGGCCACCGCCGCGCGCACGGTGATGCCGCCATGTTCGGTGAACTTGATCGCGTTGCCGATCAGGTTGACCAGCACCTGGCGGAGCAATCGGACATCGCCGTTCACATCATCCGGCAGGTCGGGCGCGACCTCGAGCGTCAAAGCGAGCCCGCGCGTCGTCGCCTGCGGGCGCATCAGCTCCATGGTCTCGGCCAACAGCCCGCGCATCGCGAACGGCGCGGTCTGGACCGCAACCCGCCCTTCCTCGATCCGTGCAAGGTCGAGGATGTCGTTGATCAAGGTCAACAGATTGTGCGCCGCCTGGTGCATGATCCCAAGCTGTTCGCGCCGTTTGGCGACCGGCTCGGTCGCGGTCAGGAGCTCGGCAAAGCCGATGATCGCGTTGAGCGGCGTGCGCAGCTCGTGGCTCATGGTGGCAAGAAAGCGGGTCTTGGCGGCGTTCGCCGCCTCGGCGCGCTCCTTGGCCTCGACCAGCGCGGTCTGGGCGCGCGCGATCTCGGTGATGTCCCAGTTGGTGCCGACCAGGCGCACCGGGGTGCCGGTCTCGTCGTGGTGGACCATCGCGAACGCCTGGATCGTGCGCACCTCGCCGTTGGGGTGAAGGATCCGGAACGTCGTGTCATGGTCGCCGAGCGGCCCGCCGAGCGCGAACGGGGTTCCGCCCTCGGCGCGTTCGCGGTCGTCCGGGTGGACATGGTCGCGCCACGCCGCGAAGGTGCCGGCAAAGCCGGCGCGATCGGTGGCATAAAGCGCGTACATGGTGTCGTCCCAGACCAGCCGGTCGTGGACCAGGTCATAGTCCCAGATGCCGACCCGGGCCGCCCGGGTCGCCAGCGTCACCCGCTCGGTCAGCTGGCGGATCTCGTCTTCGGCCCGGCGTCGGTCGGTGATGTCCTGGATCACCCCGACCAAAGCGACGCTGCGGTCGGCGCGCCGCTCCGGCTGGCCGATCACCCGGACCCAGACCCGGCGCCCGCTCCAGGTCGCAAGCGGCATCTCGAGGTCGAACGGCGCCGCATCGGCGAGCGCGCGGTCGAACACCCGCGCGAGCCCGGGCCGCGCCGC
>JANQHG010000125.1 GCA_028277115.1 Azospirillaceae bacterium | reverse complement strand
GGTCCTGTGCGACACCGTGGTCGGCCTGCCGGACAGCCTGACCGAGGACGAGGTCGCGCGCGCGCGCGCGCAGCTGCGCGCCGGCACCTTGATGTCGATGGAAAGCACGATGGCGCGCTGCGAGCAGCTCGGCCAACATCTCCTGACCTTCGGCCGCCCGATCCCGGTCGGCGAGATCGTCGCGCGGATTGAGGAGGTCTCGCTGCCGGCGGTGCGGCGCACGGTCGAGCGGTTGCTTGCGAGCCGGCCGACCGTCGCCGCGCTCGGCCCCCTGGCGGCGTTGGAGCCGTTCGAGCGCATCGCCGCCCGGCTCGGCTGATCGGTTGTGAGCCGCGCGCGGTGATGCGCCTGCTCGGCAGCGGCCACCCGACCCCGCCGGCGATCCGGCTCGACGACGCCCTGGTCAGCCTGCGCCCGCCGGTGCCGCAGGACTGGCACGAGTGGGCAGCGTTGCGTCAAGCCAGCCGGGCGTTCCTGACCCCGTGGGAGCCGGCGTGGCCGGCCGACACCCTGACCCGCGACAGCTTTTTGCGACGGCTGCGCCGCCAGGCGATCGAGTGGCACAACGACCAGGGCTACGCCTTTCTGACCTTCGACGCCGCGACCGGCCGCATGATCGGCGGCATCGGTCTGGTCAATGTGCGGCGCGGTGTCGCCCAGATGGCGACGCTGGGCTATTGGGTCGGCGCGGCGTATGCGCGGCGCGGCTACACCGGCGCGGCGGTGCGGCTTGTGGTCGGTTTTGCCTTCCGGCGCCTCAACCTCCATCGGGTCGAGGCCTCGTGCCTGCCGACCAACGAGGCAAGCCGTGCGTTGCTCCTCAAGCTCGGGTTTGCACATGAGGGCTACGCCCGCGGCTATCTTAAGATCAACGGCGCCTGGCGCGATCACCTGATCTTCGGCTTGGTCCGCGACGACTGGGCCGGGTAGCCGCGCGGGGCGGCCGGCGTCACGCGTGCCCGGCCTCGCCCGACAGCATCGACAGGCTGACCCCGAGCTTGGCGATCGCACGCTCCCACTTGGCGTCGATGTCGAGGTCGAACACGAGCCGGGTGTCGGCCGGCGCGTTCAGCCAGCCGTTCGCCTGCATCTCCTGGTCGAGCTGGCCCGGCCCCCAGCCGGCGTAGCCGAGCGCGAGCAGCCGGTGCTGCGGCCCGTGGCCATCGACGATCGCGCGCAGGATATCGACGGTCGCGGTCAAGGCGACGTCGTCGTCTACCTGGAGCGTGCCGTCTCGCAGAAAGTCGGTCGAGTGCAGAACGAACCCGCGGCCCGACTCGACCGGCCCGCCGTAATGCACCCGCACGCCGACCGGGGTCGGCGGCGGCTTGATGTCCAATTGTTCGAGTAGATCGGCAAAGCTGATCGATCCGAACAGACGGTTGATGACGAGGCCCATGGCACCTTCGTCATTATGGGCACAGATGTAGACCACGGTGCGCTGAAATCGCGGATCGGCCATGCCCGGCATGGCGATCAGCAATTGTCCGGTGAGGGTATCGCCGACCCTGGTTGCGTGCGGCATGCCGAGCGATCCATGTGGCAGCGTGGCAGACGGCGCGCCGTCCTAAGGCCGCCGGCACGCGTCGTGCGGGCGGCAAGCCATCGGGGGCCCGCCAGTCATTCTATCAGTCCGGGGACAAGCGCGGAAACGGCAAAATTGCTGAAACGCCCCCTGGTTTTCCCGGCGCGCGTGCGCCACCTATCGGCCCGGCGGCCGGGGCCCCGGCGCGCCGAAGCGCACCCGAACCAGGATACCTAAGGAGGACCCGCGATGACGATCCAGGTTGGCGACCGCATTCCGTCGGCCACACTCGGCCACCTCGGCGACGGCGGCATGACCGAGGTCAACACCGAGACGCTGCTCGGCGGCGCCAAGGTGGTTCTGTTCGGCGTGCCGGGCGCGTTCACCCCGACCTGCAACGACGACCATCTGCCCGGCTATCTGACCCACGCCGCCGCGTTTAAGGCCAAGGGGGTCGAGCGGGTGGTGTGCATGGCGGTCAACGACCCGTTCGTGATGGCGGCGTGGGGCACGGCGGCCGGGGTCGGCGACGCCGTGTTCCTGTTGCCGGACGGCAGCGGCGCGTTCACCAAGGCGCTCGGGCTCGAGTTCGATCTGACCGAGCTTGGCCTCGGCGTGCGCTGCAAGCGATTCGCGATGATCATCGACGGCGGCGTGGTTCGCCATCTCGCGGTCGAGGACGGCCCCGGCGTCAGCGTGTCGGGGGCCGAGCAAACGTTGGCGGCGCTGTAAACAAAAAACCCGACGGGGTCCGGCGAGAGCGGGCGGTCGGCGCCGGATTTGGGGGCTGGCGCCCCCAAAGGTCGGGGGGGCACCCCCCTGTACCCCCCGCGCCGCCCGCGTTACGCCAGCACCAACCGCGGGAAATAGAGCGAGACCACCCAGTTCGGCCGGTTGATGATCTCGCTGATCCGAAGATCGGCGCAGACGCTGCACAGCATGTAGGCCTCGACCGGCTGCATCTTGTAGCGCGCCGACAAGAGGTCGATCATCGCCGAGACCGCGTCGCGCGCGCCCTGGAACAGGTCGGGACCGACCCCGGTCGTGACCTCGTAGCCCATGTCGTCGAGGTGGCGGCTGACCGGCCCCGGGGTGGCAAAGCGGGGCGCCGGCGGCGCCGCCTGCTTGATCAGGTCGAGCCGGACCGTCACCGTCATCGGGCTTTCGATCGCGGTGCCGCAGATCTCGCCGTCGCCCTGGGCCGCGTGGGTGTCGCCGATCGAAAACAGGGCGCCCGGGACCTCGACCGGCAGCAACAGGTCGGTGCCGGCCGCAAGGTCGCGGATGTCCAGGTTGCCGCCGACCTGGCGCGGCGGCACGATCGAATGCTGGCCGGGCTCGGCCGGCGCGACCCCGACCGTGCCGGCGAACGGCTTCAACGGCACCCGACCGCCCGGACCGTAGAGCGCCGGTGCGAAATTGGTCGCGTCATATCGCCACAGGTGCAGCGCGGCGGCCGGGAACTGGTCGCACAACAGACCAAAGCCCGGGATGTTGGCGGTCCAGCCCCAACCGGACGGCGCGAAGTTCAAGAACTTGACCGACAAGGCGTCGCCCGGCTCGGCGCCGTCGATATAGATCGGCCCGGTCACCGGGTTGACCCGGTCGAGATCGAGCCGCGCGACGTCGTCGGCGTGCGAGTCCAGGGTCAGCTGGCCGCCCGAGGCATCGATCGTCTCGAGCGTGATGACACTCCCCGGCGCCACGGTCAGGATCGGCTGGAACGCATTGTTCCAGCCGTGATGATGGCTGTGGTGGTGAATGGTGCGGGCGACTGGTTCGGTTGGCATGGGTCACGTCGGCGCTGGTGGGGGGAAACGGGGAACGGGTCGCGTCGGGCCGCCGCGGCGCGGGCGACCGAAAACCGGGCTTGGTCGCCGCCGGGGCGCGTGCGGTGGCACCACCGCCGAGACCGGAAAACGCACAGGACCGACCCTGGGCGGCCCGCCGGTGCGGGCCTGACCTTCACCTTGTGTTATAGACCCCGGGTCCGCGCCACCTCAAGGCCGTATGTTGCGATTGCGTTGCTTTCTGCTGCACTGCAGTTGACGCCGTATTGCCATAATCGACCCGGTGGGCGCGAGCCGGGTTGCGAAGTGGGCCGGCCTGGTCGAGCCCGAACCGCCAAGGGGCGGCCGGTCATCCCGAGCCCGCGTCATACGAAATCCGGTTGACCCGTTCCGTTTGGTCGGAGCACCGCCGCTCGGTCGGGGCGCGCGCCGCACCCTGGTCGATCGGGAGCTCTCTGCCCCAGGCCCGCGCCCCAACAGGATCGGTGACCAGCTTCCTCAGGCCTGGATAACCGGAACCAAACAATCGGATTTGGTCTAAGTGCCAGCCATCGGCGCGAGACCGCTGCGGACTTGACCGTGCCGCCGATCCGGCAGGATTCGACAAATCAAGATGTCAGCCGGAAATACAGGAGCGGCAGCTTCTCTGGCAGAAGTTCCAGGCGGTCGACTTGGACCGCATTCCTTCGGCCGAAAATGCGCGTAAGATATCGGTCGCCATCGGATTGCAGCCCGACGCAGAAGACGTCAATGCCCTCGTGGTTGAGCGTGATCACCGCCTTGCGCGCATCTTCCACCAGATAGCGGCGTTCCTGGACATCGATATCGGACGGTTCGCCGTCGGTGATCACCAGAACGACTTTGCGAAGGGTCGGCTGGCGGCGCAGATCGGCGGCGGCATGGCGAAGGGCGATCCCGATCCGCGTCGACAGACCAGCCGTCAATCCGGCCAGATTGGCCTTCACCTGGTTGTCGTAAGGAGTCGCGAAATCTTTCAAGCGTTGATAGCGAACTTCATTGCGACCGTTGGAGCAAAAGGCGTGAATTGCAAATAGATCGCCCAGTTCGGCCATGGCATGAGCGAGCAGCGCGGTTGACTGGCGCTCGAGATCCAATACGGTTGCACCATCTTCGTGGACACGATCATTGGTTGATTCCGAAATATCGAGCAAGAGCAGCACCGAAAGGTCTCGGTGCCGGCGCTCCGAGGTCATGTAGATGCGCGGATCCGGCGTTTCGCCCGCCGAGCGGCTGATCATCGCCTCGATCGCCGCATCGATGTCCAGGCGATCGCCGTCCAGCCGGCGGCGCACCCGGACCGGCCGGCTGACCCGCGCCGACCGCACCAACGCGGTGATCCGGTTTACGACATCGGACCGGCGCTTTAGAAACTGTTCGATGGTAAAGGCAGCCCCCGGCACTGGCGCATACTCGACCACAGTGGCCCAATCCCTGCGTTCCCGGGCGATCACATAGTCCCACTCCGGATAGCGTGCCACTGGCACGCCCTCTTCCTGCGCGGCCGCGTCCGCCGGGCGGGCCCGATTGACCGCCTCTTCCGGCGCCTGCTCTTGACGACACGGGTCCGGTCTCGTGTCGTCGCCGGTTTGCGGCGCGATCCGCACCAAGTCGAAAATGTCCGTCCCCTCGGCATTGTCGGACCGGTCGTCACCGAAGTCCCAAAGACCGAGATTGTCGTCGCGGTAGGCCGGTTCGACAATGTAGGACCGCGCGTTGAACTGAACCCGCATTTGCCCCAGGTCGTTGCCCAAGAGATTGCCGATGCCGCGGCTGATCGTAGGATCGTGCAAGGAGACGCGGCGGGCAAACAACATCGCCCGCCCCTTGTCGACCCAGGCGTCGCCGTCGCGATAGTCGGGATCGATCAAGGCCCGGGCCAACCGCGCCATCAGCGTCGGCGCGGTCACCGCGCCGCCGGGTCGGGCCTCATGGAACGGCAGCCACAACCGACGCAGGCCCGGAAATGCTTGCAGTGCCAGCAGCTCGACCCGGGCGTCCTCGATCAGCGATACCAGGGCGATCTGCAACGGCTTGAGCCCGCCAACCGCAAATCGATCACCGGAGAACATCGCATGCGCGGCGACATGGGCCAGGCTGGCACGGAACAGGTCCACGGCGGCCGCCGCTGGGACGCCGGGAAGGGTCTCTGGCACCCAGACCACCCCGCCGTCGAAGCTGGCACGGCGCGGCAACGGTCGGCCGGGGCTGCCGCCAACCGCGCGCACCATCAACCGCAGCCGCCACAAGGCGGTCAGATAGGTGGTCAGCCGCCGGTCCAGATCCGCATAGACAATCTCCCCAGCCTCGCGCATCAGCGCCCGCTCAGCGTCGGGATCGGAAAAGGTGAAGTACGCGTGCCGACGCGCGCGGTCGCCACCGCTTGCGCGCAACCCGTTTAAAACCCAGGCTTCATAACCGGCAATCCCGACCTGGCCAAGCACGCGGTCGGTGTGTTCGAGCAGCGCCGCAAGGACATCGGGCATCTGCGGCGCATACCGCTCGACGGTGTTCAGCCAGAGCCGAAACGCGCCCGGAGTGCCGAGCCGGCGAACTGCCGCCGCCGCCGCGTGCGGCAAGGCCTGTGCCGCCCGGCGTCCGGCAATATAGGCGATCTGGCGGACGCTCTCGGCCAACTGGAACGCTGCCTGGGCCCCCAGCTGCTCTGCCACAACCAGCGAGTGACGAACATAGCCCCACCGTGTCCCGGTGCTCAGACCGGCGCCGGCCAGGGCGCGACACTGGCGCTGCCAATCTGCCAACAGCTTGGCGGGGATGTGCCGCCGCGCTTCCGCGGCCAAATGGTCGGCGCTGGCCGCCGAAGTGCCGTCGTCACCGGCAAGCTCGGCCAGAAGCTCACGGATTTCGGTCTCGAGCATCCGGCCGCTTTCAGACGCACGCGGCGATCGCGGCGGACAGAGCGTCGCGGATGTCCGGGTCGTCGGTGATCGGCAGCACCAGCGCGACCTCGCAGGCCTCGCGCAAACCAATCCCCTGGGCGACGAGCTGGCCGGCGTGGACCAGCATGCGGGTCGAGGCGCCCTCGTCGAGGCCGTGTCCCTTGAGATTGCGCGAGCGCTCGGCAATCGCAACCAGGTGCCCGGCCAGCACCGGATCAACGCCGGCTTCGTACGCGATGATCTCGGCTTCGATCTCGGCAGCCGGATAGCCCATCTCAAGGGCACCGAACCGCTGCTTGGTCGATTCCTTAAGATCTTTTAGTATACTTTGGTACCCGGGATTGTATGAGATGACTATCTGAAAATCTGGATGAGCATGAACAAGTTCATTCTTTTTTTCTAGTGGAAGCACCCGACGTTCATCGGTCAAAGGATGTATGACCACCGTCGTGTCCTGACGCGCCTCGACGATCTCATCGAGGTAACAAATCGCCCCGTGGCGCACGGCCAGAGTGAGCGGGCCGTCCCACCAGACGGTCCCCTGGCGGTCGAGCAGATAGCGCCCGACCAAATCGGACGCGGTCATATCCTCGTGACACGCCACGGTGATCACAGGCTTGCCCAAGCGCCAGGCCATGTATTCGATGAACCGGGTCTTGCCGCATCCGGTTGGGCCCTTGAGCATTAGCGGTATTCGCCGGGCATACGCCGCTTCGAACAGCCAGACCTCGTTCCCGATGCTGCGATAATACGGTTCGTCCGCGATAAGATAGGCTCGAAGCTCCATGGCCACGCCCCGTCGTCGGCAGCCCCGCCCGGTCGGGTGACCGGCCGGGGCATTGGTGGGCCGGGCCGGTCCGTGGCACCCGAAATCGGGTCACGGACCGACCACGCGCATGCCGAAGGCAGCCCGCGCTCGGCGACCGATCCGGCCTCAGCGGTGCGCCGCGGCCATCTGGTTGGGCACCCCCTCGATCGGGCATTCGTCGGTGCCGACGGTCGTTCGGGTCATCGCCTCGACCATTTCCCGCGTCGCTTCAGGATCGGTCACCCATTTCTTGTAAAAGTCATAGGGGCATGCCGCGACGCCGGCGGCTGCTTCACCGGAACCGATCTTGCCGGTGTAACCGCGGTGCAGCAGCTTGAACAGGTGGTTTTGCGACTGCATGTTGCGCCGGGCATCCCGGATCAACGACCTCGACAGCTGTGCGTATTGGATGCCGTTCTCTTCCTCGCCGCATTCGCCCAAGGTCCGCCCGTCGAACCCGACGATCGCCGAATGGCCGAAATAGGAGTAGACGCCGTCGAAGCCGGCGGCATTGGCGACGGCGACATAGGTATTGTTGGCCCATGCCATCGCCTTGGCCATCAGGACTTGTTGTTCCTTAGCCGGGTACATATAGCCCTGGCACCGGACGATCAGCTCCGCACCCTTCATGGCACAGTCGCGCCAGATCTCCGGGTAGTTGCCGTCGTCACATATAATCAGGCTGACCTTCAGCCCTTTTGGTCCATCCGACACGTAGGTGCAATTGCCGGGATACCATCCCTCGATCGGCACCCACGGCATGATTTTTCGATACGTCTGCACGATCTCGCCACGATCGTTCATCAGGATCAAGGTATTATAGGGCGCTTTGTTGGGATGATCCTCATGCCGTTCGCCGGTCAGGGAGAACACGCCCCAGACCTTGGCTTTGCGGCAGGCATCGGCGAATACCTCGGTTTCCTCGCCGGGCACGGACGAGGCGGTTTCGTACATCTCCTTTTTGTCGTACATGATCCCGTGTGTGCTGTATTCCGGGAAGATCACGAGATCCATGCCGGGCAGACCAAGCTTCATGCCCTGGATCATCTCCGCGATGTTGCGCGCATTGGCTAGGACCTCCGCCCGGGTGTGCAGGCGCGGCATCTTGTAGTTGACGACCGCAACCCCGATCGTGTCGTGGCTGCTGGAGATATCGCCGTGAAGCATCGTTTCCTCCGGAAGTGATCAGCAGTTGGATACCCATATTGTTTTTGCGTTAGAACGACGCAGCAGACGCAGATTGGCCGTTCCTTGTCTGCCGGTTTGTTCTATCGGATTAAGTGTGCGACCGCCCAGAACTGCTCGAGATATCGATCAAGAGCTCCGTCCGGCCGTACTACACCGCCATGAAGCGGTGTACCAGTTCGTCCGTCAGCTCGCTGACGGACCCTTCGGCCGCGACCGTGCCCCGATCCATCAGCACAAAGTGCTGCGAGGCGCGCCGGGCGAAGGCCACGTTCTGCTCGACCAAGACGACGGTCAGCCCATCGTCCCGGTTGAGCCGGACGATGACGTCTTCGATCAGCTCGACAATGTTCGGTTGGATGCCCTCGGTGGGCTCGTCGAGCAGGAGCACCTTTGGCTCGCTGAGCAACGCCCGGGCGATCGCAAGCTGTTGCTGTTGGCCGCCCGACAGATTGCCGGCCGCCCGGTTCAGATGGTCTTTCAGGATCGGAAACAGAGCGAGTATCCGCTCGTCCGCTCCACCGTGACCGTTGCCATTGCCGCTGCGGCGGTCGGTGTCGGACGCGTTGGCGGTGCCGCCGTTGGCCCGCGCAAAGGTGCCAAGCCGCAGATTTTCCTGGACCGTGAAACGGGGTAGAATGCCGCGGCCCTGCGGCACATAACCGATCCCGCCCTTGGCACGGGCGTGGGTCGGACGCCCCGATAACTCCACCCCGTCGAGCCGGATCGAACCGGTGGTCCGGTCCATCAGGCCGAGGATCGCCCGCATCAGCGTCGTTTTTCCAACGCCGTTGCGTCCGAGCACGCTGAGAAAACCGCCGCTGTCCGCCCGCAAGTTAATGTTGTTGAGCGTCCGGCTGTTGCCGTAGTAGGCATCGACTTGGCTAAGCTCAAGCACCGCTGATTCCCCCCGAACCGAGGTAGGCGGCGCGGACCTCGGCGTGTTGCTCGATCTCGCCGACTGAGCCTTCGGCAAGCAGTCGGCCCTGATGCATCACCGAGATGACGTCGCCGATCTCTTTGATGAATCCCATGTCGTGTTCGACCACGATCAGCGTGTGCTTGCCCTTCAGCCGGTTGAACAGATCGGCTGTCTTGCGGGTCTCTTGGACGGTCATGCCCGCGGTCGGCTCGTCCATCAGGATCACCCGGGGGTCCTGCGCCACCAGCATCGCGATCTCCAGCCACTGGGTCTGACCATGCGACAGATGGCCGGCCGGCACCTCAAGCCTGTCCTCAAGGCCGACCAACTCGGCCAGCTTTTCCAATCCGTCGCGGTCGGCATGGTGGCCGAACCGCGCGATATTGGCCCACACCCCAACCTGGCGACTGTGCGCGACGTCGAGATTCTGGCGGACCGTCAATTCCCGGAACACACTCGGGACCTGGAACTTGCGACCGATGCCGGCGCGTGCGATCTCGTGTTCTTCCAATCGGTTGAGAGCTCGGCCCTGCAAAAAGATGGTACCGGCGGTCGGCCGGACCTTGCCGCAGATCATGTCGAGCGCTGTCGACTTGCCGGCGCCGTTGGGACCGATCAGGCAGCGCAACTCGCCTTCCTCAACGGAAAAACTGAGCCCATCGACCGCGCGGAAGCCGTCGAAGCTGACGCTGACCTCGTCGAGTGCGAGATAGCCGGTCATGCGAGGCCCTCCCCCTCGCGCACCGGACCGAGGACATCGGTCTTGACCGGCGGCGGTGTGTCCCGGCCGAGGCGACGCAGCCGCTCGCCCGCAAGCTCGGCCAATCCGGCCAGGCCTTTGGGCAGGAACAACACCGAGGCGACGAAGATCATCCCCATCAACAGGGTCCAGGATTGAAGGAAGATCCCGGAGTCCGACAAGGCGCCCTGGGTGCCGGTGACGACGATCGCACCGAGCGCGGCGCCGAGCAGGCTTTGCCGGCCGCCGACCGCACACCAGATCACCACCGACAGGCTGAGCGGCACGTCGAGGAAGGTCGGCGAGGCGAATTCCATCACGATGGTGTAGAGCATGCCGGCGATCCCCGCGATCGCTGCCGAGGCTGAGAACGCGAAGATTTTGTAGTGGGCGACGTCGTACCCGAAGTAACGGACCCGGTCCTCGTGATCCCGGATCGCCTGGAGGATCAGGCCGGTCTTGCTCTTGGTGATCGCGAGCGCCGCGAACAGGCACGCCGCCAGCACCGACGCCACCAAGTAATAGCTGTTCCGGCTGTAGGCGTCGAAGGTCAGCCCGAACAACTCGAGCTGCGCCAGGTCGGTGATGCCGTTGAACCCGCCGGTGTAGCGCTGTTGGTCGATAATCAGGAGATTGACCACCACCAAACTGGCCAGGGTGATGATCGCGACGTAAACCCCGGTGATGCGGGCCCGAAACATGAACCAACCGACCAGCGCCGCCAGCACCGTCGGCACCGCGATGCCGGCGAACAGGGCAAAGGGCAGCGAATGGAACGGCACCCAAAACCACGGTAGTTCGGTGACATTGTTCCAGACCATGAAATCCGGCAGCCCGTCGTCACCGGTGTGCACGGGGACCGTGCGCAATTTTAGGGCCATCGCCATGCAATAGCAGCCGAGGCCGAAGCTGGCCGCCTGACCGAGATTAAGAATGCCGCAATATCCCCAGGACAGGCTAAGCGCTATTGCTAGGATACCGAAGACAAGGTAGCGAGAGTACTTGTTGAGCAGAAAATCATTGTCAAGGATCGTCGGTACCAGGAAAATCGTCAGACAAACCGCGCCGTAAATCGCAATTTGCAACCATGTGCGCCGGTGACCGGGATTGTGCGTAGTTGATGCGCTCATCCTGCCCTCCTCACGCTCTAACCTGAGAAGCGAACAGCCCTTGGGGCCGGAACCGGATCAACACGATGATCGCGACCAGGACCAGCGCTTTGGCAACGGTATCGTTTTGCAGGTAGGCGATGAACCCGGTGAGTTCGCCAAGTAAAAACGCACTCAAAACCGTGCCCATCAGAGTCTCCACGCCGCCGAGGACGACGACCATGAACGCATCGACGACATAGGTCGTGCCCATTTCGGGTGAGACGCTTTTCAGCGGTGACACCAAGGCGCCGGCGAGACCGGCGAGACCGGCGCCGTAGGCGAAGGTCAAGGCATAGATGCGGTCCGCATTGATGCCGAAGCAGGAGGCGACTTCTCGGTCCTGAAGCACCGCGCGCAGTTTCATGCCGATCGCGGTGCGTTGCATGAGATACCAGGTCAGGGCGAGTAAGCCCGCGACCACGACGAAGATGAAGATGCGGTAGACCGACAACTCGACGCCGAGGATCGTCGTGCTGTGGGCCAAGAGGCTCGGCATCTCGACATAGCGCAGCTCGCCGCCGGCCAGCAGGCGGACCACCTGCTGGGTGATGACGCCGAGACCCCAGGTTGCCAAAATCGTGTCGAGCGGTCGCCGGTATAGGTAACGGATGACGCCGCGCTCCATAATCCAGCCGAGAAACGCGACGACAAAGAAGATGACGACGAGGCTGGCAAAAAGGCCGACCTGGAACACGCTCTGCAGAACCCATGCGGTGTACGCGCCCAGCATCACGAACTCACCGTGGGCGAGGTTGATCACACCCATGGTGCCATAGACGATCCACAGACCAAGGGCGACGAGCAGCAGGATCGAGCCGATGCTGAGCCCGGTGAACAGTTGTTGTAAGACAAAGTCCATGAAACCTCTCCCGCCGGGTGCGCCCGACGGCGCCGCACGCTCCCGGCGTTGACGGTCGCGCCCAGCCGATCAGCTTTGCTGCAGGCCGTTTTCCGAGCAGACTTGGTCGGGATAGGCGGCGTAAGGCACCGGTGCGACCCATTCCGCCGAGTCCTTCAGGACCTCGAACTGTCCGTCGGACCTGGCGCGGGCGATCTTCGGCCAGAGCCAGCAGTGGAGGTTTTCCCGCTCAAGCCGTATCTGGCCCTGCGGCGCGGTCAACTCTTCGCCCTTGACGGCTTCAGCAACGGTCGGCGGCGAGATGTCACTGGGGGCAAGCTTTTCGACCGCCTGCTTGAACAGATAGACCTGGAAGTAAGACGGCTCCGACACGAAGTGGGTGACCTTGTCGTCGCCCCAGCGCGCCCGATAGGCAGCGACGAAACGCTCGTTTTCAGGTGATTGGTGGACCATGAAGTAGGGCGCAGAGGTGAAATGGCCGGCGGCGGCGTCCCCCCCCATCGCCGCGATTTCGTTCTCCGAGGTCGTGAGGCTCGCCATCGGCATCTTTTCCGGGTCGAGCCCGGCGGCCCGATACTGTCGGTGCAGCGCGACCACCGAATCGCCGACCACGGTCGAGAAAATCACGTTGGGTTCGGTGCTGCGGATCTTGTTGATCACCGAGCTGAATTCGGAATGCCCAAGCGGAACATATTCCTCGTTGACAACTTCGGCGCCGTAACGCGCGAGCAACTTCCTGCAGTAGTTATTCTCTTCCTTGGGATATATATAGTTCGACCCAATCAAATAGAAACGTGTTCCAAAGTTCTGGATCAGCCACGGGACAAATTCATCTTGTTGCTGATTCGGGACGGCCCCGGTATACACAACATTCTTCGAGCATTCCCGCCCTTCATAAAGCGTTGGGTACCAATATAGGTTGTTCCGCTTTTCAAACACCGGCAGCACTGCCTTGCGGCTGGCTGACGTGTATGATCCGAAGACGCTGACACACCGATCACCAAGAACAAGTTTGCGCGCCTTCTCTGCGAATGTCGCCGGATCCGATGCCGGGTCCTCCTCGACCGGAACAATCTGCATGCCGTTGATTCCACCCGCGGCATTGATTTCTTCGATCGCAAGAATCGTCGCCTTATGGAGCGATTCCTCAATGATCGCGGTGGTCCCGGTCAGTGAGAAGAGCACGCCGACCTTGATTTCGCCGTTCGCGGCGCGCGCCAGATTGGCATCCTTGCGCCAGATGTGCGGAAGTCCGATGGCAGTACTTGCCCCCAATACGGCCGCCCCCTGCAAAACGTCCCGCCGTTTCATGGCCACTGTCCCTCCTGTTGCCGCGCAACACAAAAAACCCCGCCGCAACCATTCCGGTCGCGTGCGGGGGCGTCATTGCCCGTATTTCTTTGAAGGCGCGGCGCCGTTGCCGCGGCCAAGCCCCATCATAGGGGTCAGGGTGTTATCTTATCCGACAATCTCGTGCGCGTCAACAACCGCGGCCGCCACGGCGTTGATAGAAACCTGCCGGTCCATCGCACGGCGGCGCAAAAACCGATAGGCCTCATCCTCTCCGATCTGCCGGGTCTGCATCAGGATGGCCTTTGCCCGCTCCACGGTGCGGATGGTGCGCAGGGTGTCATCAAGCTTTTCAATTCGTTGCCGGAGTCGGCGTTGGTAAAGAAAATTGCTGCGGGACAGCATAAGGGCGGCGAGCACCGCAGGTGCCGTAAACGGCTTATGCAGCGCCGCATCCGGCGCGCACCCTTTCAGCGCCACCAGATCGGGCGTCGCCGTCACCGGCAGCACGACGATCAGCGCGGCCAATGGGTCACCGGGTCCCCAGGGAATGCGATCGATCAGCTGGGCGTTGAACTCAGCGACGACGACGTCGCAATCGACGGGCAGCGGCTCGGCGGCCGCCGCGATGTGGCGAACCCGGTTGCGGGTCCGGTGCAGCGCGCGAATCAACGCCGTGCCGTCCTCGTCCGACGGCACGGCGACCGCGATCTCAAGATCACGCAGCTCGGACGGCACCCGGACAGCAGGCCCGCTGGCGCTGGCGGGCGCCCCAACGCTCGGGGTCGGCATCATGGCGTCGCCTACTGGTAGACCGCGGTTCGGCCGTAGCCGACCAGGTAGGGATCGGCGAGCACCGGCGTCAGCGACTCGCGCAGGATCTCGAAATGACCCCGGCGGTCGGCCCGGCCGATCCTCGTCCACAGGTCGGTGTGGGCGCTGATCGGGTTGACGCTGATGCGGCCCTGCGGGGCCTCGAACTCGGCGCCCAACACCATTGGGCGCAGGGCATCGGTCTCCATGGAATTGGCTTCGGCGAGCGCCTTGGCGAAGACATGGACCTGGAAATAGGCCGCTTCGACGCACATGTTGGTCGTCTGGTCCTCGCCATAGCGGCTTTTATACCGCTCAATAAATTCCATGTTGCGATCGGTTCGAATGCCATCGAAATAGGGCGCAACCGTAATGTGGCCCTCCCCGACATCGACGCCCATGGCGCGTATCTCGGCTTCGGTCGTCGTGAGGCTGGCAATCGGCACGGTCTTGGGGTCGAGGCCTGCCTCGACATAGGCCTGGTAAAGATAGACCGTCGCTTCACCAACCACGGTGGAAAAAATGACGTCGGGCCTTTGCGTGCGGATGCGGCGCAGGATCGGCGCAAAGTCGCGCCGCTGCGCGCGCAGGGGCACATAGATTTCGCCAATGACCTCACCACCCTTGGCGTGCACCAACTCGCGCATCACCCGGTTCGACTCGCGCGGGTAGATGTAATCGGAGCCGACGAAGAAGAAGCGCGTGCCGTAATGATCGAAAAGGAACCGGCAGAGCGCGACGCTATTTTGGTTCGGCGCGGCGCCGGTATAGATGACATTAGGCGAGAACTCGAACCCTTCGTAGATAGTTGGGTACCAGAGCAAGCCATTAAGCCGCTCGACCACCGGCAGCACCGCTTTACGGCTGCTTGAGGTGTAGCAGCCGAAGATTGTGGTGACGCCATCCTCGACCATTAGTTTCTTTGCGAACCGACCGAATGCCGCAGGCTCCGACCCAGGATCGTAGATCATCGGCACCAGTTCCCGCCCGTTGATACCGCCGGCGGCGTTGATCTCATCGATCGCGAGCAGGGTGCCGCGCAATTGCGTATCCTCGATCACCGCCATGAAGCCGGAGTTCGAGAACAGCACGCCGACCCGCCAGGGTTCCGTGGTGCTGCCGTTGGTGGCCATCTCGGCGCCCTCCCAAAATGATCGTGACGCCCTTTCGAGGCCAAGATGGTCGGACTTGGCCAATCCGACGGCGCACAAAAAAATACCTTTTTATGTATGAAACATGGAGAGCGCTTTGGGCCAGCACAAGCAATAAATGGTCTTCAACCGAAGGGTATCCCCTGTTCGGCGTAGATTATCGCACCGCAAACAGATACGCGGCCAAACTGGATGGGCGTTGCGGTCGATTGTGCAACGCGGGAACAATGTGCGGCGCAGCGGCGTTACCTCGGGAGGGAGGGGGAGTTCGAACGGCGACTGAGCTTTCTGTCGCCTTCCGAAATCAATAACTGAATAGTTCTTCTGGGTGTACTGATGAAAAGAAAATTAAATATATAGCTTAGTGAATAACTAAAACACATATTGCGCATACACATGGTGTGTCAAATAAACATGATAGCCAGCAGCATATTTGTTTTTGTGATCTAAAAATAGATAAATAATTCTTTGATTCGTTGTAAAAGTCCTTTTTATGGGTCGCTATGCAAACCTGGCCGCTTCCGGTATCGAACTGTGACCGCCATTTTTCGACGCTGCGGTGAGCGTGCTGGGGTGTCGGGCCCGGAGCCGTCGGCGGGGTGCCGGACAGGGACGGAAACTCTCGGCAATGCCACCGGAACGGGGGTCACTCTTCGACGCCGATCCCGTGGGTCAAGCGGTCGACAGTCCATGCCGATCCTCATCAAGGCGGCTTTGAAGACCGTTCGTGCACCGCGGCGAAAACGGCGATGGGTCTGGGACGCAACATGTAGTGCCCTTTTTACCAGACTCACGTTCGGACATACAGAATGTAGATTGCCTCTCGGCAACGCGACTTGGGGGGAATGCAAGATATGCGGGTTGGGCGGCAGTTGCGGGTGACGGATGAGGCACGGTCGACAGTGGGGGCTTTGATTCGGGCCGGATCGACGCCGCAGGAATCGGCAGATAGATGTCGGATCGTCCTGGCATTGGCGGACGGCCGTTCGCCGGCGGCGGTTGCTCGTGAGCTTGCGGACCGGCCCAGACGGGTCGCTCGTTGGCGTGATCGGTCGATCGAGACAGCTCATGAAGACACGGGGTGCAGACCGGTTGGCGGATGAACCCCGCCCCGGGGCTCCAGCGAAATGGGCCGGCGTCATGAACCAATGATTAACGGTTGATTACTGCGTTGCAGCATGTAAACAGGCGAGCCTGTAAGGGTTGACAGTGAGACCAATCCCACGATGCCGCCTATATTGGCGTCGTGCAGAGAGAGGGATCGAGACGCCATCCAAGGAGGCCCGCCGTGAAGATTGAAGCCATCCTCGCCCGCAAGAGCTCCGACCTTTACACCGTTCGCCCCGAGACCCCGGTGACCGAGGCGGCGCGCCTGCTCCATACCCACAAGATTGGCGCGGTCGTGGTGACCGACGAGGCCGGCGATCTGCTTGGCATCTTCTCCGAACGCGACCTGATCCGCGCGGTCGGCAACGAGGGGCGTTGCGCGTTGCATTTGCGGGTCGATGACCTGATGACCCGGTCGGTCGAAAGCTGCACGCCTGAGGAGACCTGCACCGATGTCGCGTTCACGATGAACCGCCGGCGCATCCGCCATCTGCCGGTGCTCGAGGACGGTCGCCTGATCGGCATGATCAGCGTGCGCGACGTGATGGGCGCCTGCCTTGAAGAACAGTCGGCCGAGGTTGATCACCTCTTGACGGCCGCGCGCCAGCGCACCCGGCCGGCGTGGGAGATCTACCGCGCGGCGTGATCCGGACGGCCCGAGGCGCGTCGGACGTCGCCACGACAGGATGAGGGGCGGCCTGGATGGGGCCGCCCTTGTTGTTTGCTCGGGGCGGTCAGCTGAACGCGATGCCGGGGGCAAGCCCGAGCCGCTTCAACACGATCGCGAGCGGACAAAAGCCGGTGAACGCCGCCTGAAGCATGTTGAGGCCGACAAAGCCGGTAAAGAACAGCCAATACTCATGGTGCAACTGGGACAACGCCAGGCTGACCAGGATGAAGGTGCCGGCAAAGGCGAACACGGCGCGGTCGATCGTCATGGTCGGTCGAACTCCGGATTGAAGGGCCTGAACGCGCGGCCGGACGAACCCGACCGAGCCACGCTTCCCTATGTACATTAGAAAATACTGATATAAAGGCCTGCGCCAGAATGTCGCAAAGGGGGCCGCTGGTGGCCGGCGCCGCCCGGTTGGGTGTGCGCCGCGCACGCCCGGGGGTCGGTGGGACGCCGACCCTTTGACCGGGGTGGCGTGGTCGGACGGGGCTCTTTATGATCGCGCGACCAAGTGTACCAAGCCTGGTCGAACCGGAGGTCGAGGCGCGATGGCGGGGAGCGTCAACAAGGTGATCCTGATCGGCAATCTCGGGCGTGACCCCGAGATCCGAACGATGCAGAGCGGCGGCCGGGTCGCCAGCTTCTCCCTTGCCACCAGCGAGGCCTGGAAGGACCGCACCACCGGCGAACGGCGCGAACGCACCGAATGGCACCGGATCGCGGTGTTCAACGAGGCGCTGGTCGGGGTGATCGAGCGCTACGTCAAGAAGGGCTCCAAGCTCTACCTCGAAGGCCAACTCGAGACCCGCAAATGGTCCGACCAGTCGGGGCAGGAGCGCTACACCACCGAGGTGGTTTTAAGACCCTATCGCGGTGAGCTCACCATGCTCGACAGCCGCGACGGCGGTGGCGGCTATGGCGGCGCATCGGGCGGCGGCGGCGGATATGGCGGTGGCGGTTATGGCGGCGACGACCACGGCGCCGACGACCGCGCGGCGGGTGGCGGCGGCGGCGCTGCCGGCGGACGCAGCGGGCCGCCCCCCCCCGGCCCGGGCCCGATGGCGCCGCCGGCCGAAGACGGCTTCGATGACGATATCCCGTTCTGATCCCCAAGCGGACGACCGGTCGCCCCGCCGCCGACCATGCCCCGGGTGGTGGGTCGCGGGCGGGCTGGCGGGCTGCCTTGCGGTCGGGCTGATCGGTGCCGGCGCGCCGGGCGCGCGCGCCGGCGATCTCAGGCTCGAGCGAAACGACTCCGTGCATCTGGGGCCGCGGCGCGGCGCCGCACCGCCGGTGATCGCGCCGCGCTCGATGCCGCGACGGGTGACCAGCCAACTGGTCTACAGCCTGACCGAGGATGACCTCCGCGCGACCGCCGAGCCCGATCCCGAGCTGTCGATGCTGTGCCGCTACGGCGCGTTTCGCCAGCAGATGGACGGCTGGCTCTATGCCCGCACCGACCGGCGGCGTTACGGCCTCGGCTTTTCCAACGGCGCCAACCTCTATGATCCGCGCAATCGCCGCGCGCCGGAGCGGGTCTATTTCTTCCGCGACGCCGACACCGGACGCTGCCGGGTCCTGGTTGCGCCGTGGCGCGCGCTCGCCGGGTTCGCCGTGCGCCGCACCGCCCGCTGAACCGGCGATGCGACTCGCCTTTATGACCTGGCCCGAGGTCGAGGCCCATCTGGCGCGCGACCGCGGCATCCTGGTGCCGATCGGCTCGACCGAGCAGCACGGACCGACCGGCTTGATCGGCACCGACGCTCTGTGCGCCGAGGCGATCGCGACCGCCGCCGGCGAGTTGGCCGATGCGCTCGTCGGCCCGACCCTGACGGTCGGCATGGCGCGCCACCACATGGCGTTCCCGGGCACGGTGTCGCTGGCGCCCGAGACCCTGGTCGCGGTGATCTGTGACGTCGTGGCGTCGCTCGCCCACCACGGCTTTGCCCATGTCCTGTTCGTCAACGGCCATGGCGGCAACGGCCCGAGCCTGGCGGCCGCGTTCCAGCGGATCGCCGACGACCCGGCGCTGGCCGGGCGGGTGGTGTGCGACGGCGTCAACTGGTGGCAGCCGGCACCGGTCGCGCGGCTTCAGGACGCACTGTTCGGTGCGGCCAACGGCGTTCATGCCACGGCGTCGGAGATTTCGGTGACCTGGCATCTGCATCCGGACCGGGCACTGCCTCGGGTGCTCGCGCCGCGGGTCGCGCCGTCGGGGCGGTTCGGGGATGCGGCCGACCTGCGACGGCGTTATCCGGACGGCCGGATCGGCTCCGACCCGGCGCTCGCCAGCCCGGCGCACGGAGCGCGGCTGCTTGAGACCGCGGCGGCAGCGATCGCTGAGCTCTATCGGACGTTTTGCGCCACCGGGCGTCCGTCCTGGCCGGATCAAGTGCGGTAACGGGAACTTTCTCTCGGCGGCGAGATGTCGCGCCCACGTCAGGGGTTCCCCCCCCCCCACCAGGGATCGCCCCCTGGACCCCACCGGCGATGCAAACAGGCAGACCGTGCCGGCCGATCGTCCCAACCTACAGGATCGGTGAACAGCTTCCTCAGGCGCGGACAACCGGAACCAAACAATCGGATTTTGGTACAATTGGCAGGGGTCAAGGGGGGTGCCCCCCCTTGCGGGGGTCGAGGGGGCAGCGCCCCCCGCACGGCCGTCAGGCCGAACGACGGCGGCTCAGCCCGCCCGCACTGCCTTCTCGCACGCGAACCGCTCGTTCAGATGCACGGCGACCCGGCGCGACACGAAATGGCTGACGTCGCCGCCGAGGCGTCCAACCTCTTTGACAAAGCGCGACGAGATGAACTGGTGGCGGTCCGACGCCATCAGGAACACCGTCTCGACACTCGGGTTCATCCGCGCGTTCATCCCCGCCATCTGAAACTCGTACTCGAAGTCCGAGACCGCGCGCAGACCCCGGATGATGATCGACGCGTCGATCGAGATCGCGAAGTTCATCAACAGCGTGCTGAACGGCCGGACCTCGACCTCGATGCCGTTGGTCGCAAGGTCGGCCAGGTCGTCGCGCACCATTTCGACCCGCTCGTCGACGTCGAACAGCGGGCCCTTGCCCTCGTTGGTCGCGACCCCGACGATCAGGTGGTCGACCAGCTTGGTCGCCCGCTGGATCACGTCGAGGTGCCCGAAGGTGATCGGGTCGAAGGTGCCGGGGTAAAGCCCGGTGCGGTACTGGCCCATGGCGCCCGCTCTCCTTGGTCTCGGGCGCTTTAGACGCCGCCCTCGGTGTCGTCGCCGGCGTCTCCGGCCTCCTCGGCCTCGGTGGTGTCGCCGTTGCCGTCTCCGTCGCCGTCGGCCTCCTCGGTCAGCGACGCGACCGAGACCACCCGCTCGTCGGCGGCGATCCGGATCAAGGTGACCCCAAGCGTCTTGCGCCCGGCGATCCGCACGTCCGACACCGGCATCCGGATCACCTGGCCGCCCGAGGTCACCAGCATGATCTGCTGGTCGTCGCGCACCGCAAACGACGCCACGATCGCGCCGTTGCGCTCGCCCATCTCCATGTTCCAGATGCCCTGGCCGCCGCGGTTGACGATCCGGTACTCGTAGGACGAGCTGCGTTTGCCGAACCCGCGTTCGGACACGGTCAAGATGAACTCCTCGCGCACCGCCAGGGTCTCGAACCGCTCCGGCGCGAGCACCGGGGGCGCGCCGCCAACCGCCTCGTCGTCGTCGCCGCCGGTGACCGCGGTGTCGCCGCGGTCGCGACTCTGGCGCAGATAGGCGACCCGTTCTTCGGCATCGGCCTCGACATGGTCGAGGATCGACATCGAGATCACCTCGTCGCCGGCCCCGAGCCTGATCCCGCGCACCCCGGTCGAGGTCCGGCCGCTGAACAGCCGGATGTCGGCGACCCGGAAGCGGATGCATTTTCCGGCGCGCGAGGCGAGCAGGATGTCGTGCCCCTCGCCGCAGGTCTTGACCCCGATCAGCCGTTCGCCCTCTTCCTCGAGCTTCATCGCGATCAGGCCGTTGGCCCGGATGTTGGCGAAGTCGGACAGACGGTTGCGCCGGACATTGCCGCGCGAGGTCGCGAACACGACGTCGAGCTCGGACGACGTCGTCTCGTCCTCGGGCAGACGAAGCACCGCGGTGATCGTCTCGTTCGGGGTCAGCGGCAACAGATTGACCAACGCCTTGCCGCGCGCCTGCGGCGCCCCCTGGGGCAGGCGGTAGACCTTGAGCCGGTAGACCATGCCGCGGCTCGAGAACAACAACAAAGGCGTGTGGGTACTGGCGATGAACAGGTCGGAAACCGTATCTTCCGCCTTCATCTGCATGCCGGCGCGGCCCTTGCCGCCGCGCCTTTGCGCGCGATAGGTCGCCAGCGGCACCCGCTTGACATAGCCGGAATGGCTGAAGGTGACGACCATCTCCTCGCGCTGGATCAGGTCTTCGATGTCGGTTTCGGCCTCGAGCTCGACGATCTCGGAGCGCCGCGGCGTGCCGAAGCGCTCCTTCATCTCGATGAGTTCGTCCTTCAGAATCCCGAGCAAGGTCTCGCGGCTCGACAGCACTTCGAGGTACCAGCGGATCCGGTCGGTGACCTCGCGCAGGTCCTGGCCGATCTTTTCGCGCTCGAGCCCGGTCAGGCGGTGCAGGCGAAGGTCGAGGATCGCGCGCGCCTGGGCGTCGCTCAACCGATAGGTGCCGGCGTCGTCGGGCGCGCCGCCCGCGTCCTCGACCAGCAGGATCAGGGGCGCGACGTCGCCGACCGGCCAGCGCCGCTCCAGCATGCGCGCGCGCGCGGTCGCCGGGTCCGGCGCTTCGCGGATGAGACGGATCATCTCGTCGAGATTGGCGACCGCGACCGCCAGACCGGCCAGCAGATGCGCGCGCTCGCGCGCCTTGCCGAGCTCGTACTCGGTGCGCCGGGTGATCACCTCCTCGCGGAAGCCCACGAAGGCGGCAATGATCTCCTTTAAGGTCATCATCACCGGCCGGCCGCCGTCGAGCGCCAGCATCTGGACCCCGAAGGTGGTCTGGAGCTGGGAGTGGCGGTACAGCTGGTTCAGCACCACCTCGGCGTTGGCGTCGCGTTTGAGTTCGATCACCACCCGCACGCCGTCGCGGTCGGATTCGTCGCGCAGGTCCGAAATGCCCTCGATCGTCTTGTCGTGGACGCACTCAGCGATCCGTTCGATCATCCGGGCCTTGTTGACCTGGTAGGGGACCTCGGTGACGATGATCGCCCAGCGGTCGCGGCGCAGCTCCTCGACCTCGGTGCGCGCGCGCATCACCACCGAGCCCTTGCCCAGGTGATAGGCGCTGCGGATGCCGTTGCGGCCTAAGATCAGGCCGCCGGTCGGGAAATCCGGGCCGGGGATCAGCTCGATCAGCTCGTCGATCGTGATCTCGGGGTCGGCGACATAGGCGCAGCAGGCGTCGATCACCTCGCCCAGATTGTGGGTCGGGATGTTGGTCGCCATGCCGACCGCGATGCCGCCGGCGCCGTTGACCAGAAGGTTGGGATAGCGCGCCGGCAACACCGCCGGCTCTTGGTCGGACTCGTCGTAATTGGGCTGAAAATCGACCGTGTCCTTGTCGATGTCGTCGATCAGCGCTTCGGCCGATTTGGCCAGCCGCGCCTCGGTGTACCGCATCGCCGCCGGCGGGTCGCCGTCCATCGACCCGAAGTTGCCTTGGCCGTCGATCAGCGGCAGGCGCATCGAGAAATCCTGCGCCATCCGGACCATCGCGTCATAGATCGCGGCGTCGCCATGCGGGTGATACTTACCCATGACGTCGCCGACGATCCGCGCCGATTTCTTGTACGGCTTGGTCGAATCGTAGCCGCCTTCCTTCATCGCATAAAGGATGCGGCGATGGACCGGCTTCAAGCCGTCGCGGACATCGGGCAACGCGCGAGAGACGATCACGCTCATCGCGTAATCGAGGTAGGAGCGGCGCATCTCCTCTTCGATCGTCACCGGCGCGATGTCGTCGTCTTTGGGCGGGGGCGGGCCGTCGGTCACGGGCGCGAACCTCGGAAATCGGGCACGATCATTCCGGAGTGTTTGGGCATTTCAGGGTCATTGGGTGCGGTGCGCCAAACATTAGCATTGCTAAGGGTCGGGGACAACCGCGCGGCCGGCTTCAGTCCGCCTGGTCGGCCGGGACCACGAAACCGTCCATCACCCGTTTGGTGCCGGCGTGGTCGAAGCTGATCTCGAGCTTTTCGTCCTCGACCGCCTCGACCGTGCCGTAGCCAAACTTGCGGTGGAACACCCGGGCGCCCGGGCGGTACGGCTCGGCCGGGCGCGGCCGCGGCGCGACCTCGTACGCGGTGCCGTCGAGCGTGACGCCGCGTCCGGGCGGCGGCGGCGACCGGCGCGCGCCCGGCGGCGGCGTGAACGGACGGCGCGGTGCCGGGGTGAACGGCACCGACGCCTCGGCAAACCCGCCGACCGCCCCGCCGACCGCCCCGCCGACCTCGACGTCGATCGCGGGCTTGACCCGGGCATGCTCGGCCGGCAGCTCGTCGAGGAAGCGCGAGGGCAGGGCGTCCGCCCATTTGCCGAACGCCCGCCGGCGCGCGGCAAAGCTGATCCGGGCCCGCAGCCGCGCCCGGGTCAGGCCGACATAGGCGAGACGGCGTTCCTCCTCGAGCCCGGCGATCCCGGTTTCGTCGACCGCGCGCTGGTTTGGAAACAGACCCTCTTCCCAGCCGGGCAGGAACACGGTGTCGAACTCGAGCCCCTTGGCGCCGTGCAGCGTCATCAGATTGACCTGGTCGCCGCCCTCGGCCTCGGCCGCCTCCATGACCAGCGCGACATGCTCGAGGAAACCCGCAAGGTTGACGAACTCGGCAAGCGCGTTGATCAGCTCTTTCAAGTTCTCAAGCCGCCCCGGCGCCTCGGGGGATTTGTCGGTCTGCCACATCCGGGTGTAGCCGGACTCGTCCAGCACCTGGCGCGCCAGTTCGGTGTGCGCGATCTGGCGTTCCAGCGCGCGCCAGCGTTCGAGGTCCTGCAACAGCCCGCGCAAGGCGGACCGCGGCCGCGTCTTCAGCTCGTCGGTCTCGGTCAGCCGCCACGCCGCCTCGGTCAGCGGCAGCTCTTGGGCGCGGGCGAGCCGGGTGATCGCCTGGACCGCGGCGGGCCCGAGGCCGCGCTTGGGCGTGTTGACGATCCGCTCGAACGCAAGATCGTCGCGCGGCTCGTTGATCAGCCGGAGATAAGCGAGCGCGTCACGAATCTCGAGCCGCTCGTAAAACCGCGGCCCCCCGAGCACCCGGTAGGGCACGCCGATCTGGAGCAGCCGCTCTTCGATCTCGCGGGTCTGGAACCCGGCGCGGACCAACACCGCGATCTCGCCCAAGCGGTCGCCGGCGCGCTGGCGCGCCTCGATCTGGTCGCCGATCCAGCGCGCCTCGTCGTCCGAATCGAGGTGGCCGTACACCTCGACCAACTCGCCGCCGTCGCGGCTGGTGTACAGCGTCTTGCCGAGCCGGCCTTTGTTGTGCGCGATCAGGCCCGAGGCGGCGCCCAGGATGTGCCGGGTCGAGCGATAGTTCTCCTCGAGCCGAACCACGGTCGCGCCCGGGAAATCCTGTTCGAACCGCAGGATGTTGCCGATCTCGGCGCCGCGCCAGCCGTAGATCGACTGGTCCTCGTCGCCGACGCAACAGATGTTGCGCCGGCCCTGCGCCAGCAGGCGCAGCCACAGATACTGCGCGACATTGGTGTCTTGATACTCGTCGACCAGGAGATATTGGAATCGGCGGTGATAGTCGGTGAGAATGTCGGGGTGGCTTTGGAACACCGCGAGCGTGTGCAGCAACAAGTCGCCGAAGTCGCAGGCATTCAGCGCGACGAGCCGCGCCTGATAGGCCTGGTAGAGCGCGATCACCCGGCCGCCCGCAACCTGGCCGCCGTCTTCGGGCTTGAGCTTGTCCGGGGTCAGACCGCGGTCCTTCCAACGTTCGATCACGCCGAGCAGCTGGCGCGCCGGCCACTTCTTGGCGTCGATCCCGGCGTCGCCGATCAGCCCCTTCAACAGGCGCAGCTGGTCGTCGGTGTCGAGAATGGTGAACGACGGTGTCAACCCGACCAACTCGGCGTGGCGGCGCAGCATCCTGGCGGCCAGGGAATGGAAGGTGCCGAGCCACCAGCCCTCGATCGGGGCGCCGACCAGGGCGGCGACCCGATCGCGCATCTCGCGCGCCGCCTTGTTGGTGAAGGTGACCGCGAGCAGGCGGAACGGCGACAGCCGCCGGCTGACCAGGATGTGGGCGAGCCGGGTGGTCAGGACTCGGGTCTTGCCGGTGCCGGCGCCGGCAAGCACCAGAACCGGGCCGTCGGCCGCCTCGACCGCCGCGCGCTGGGCGGCGTAGAGCGGCGCCAGATAGGCCGGCGCCGCCGCCGGCAGCGCCGCCGCGGGCGACGGCGCGGGCAGGGGCGGGGGCCCGTCGGGCGCCCGGGTATCGGTCTCTTCGATCATGGCGGCCACTCTACCAGATCCCCGCCGCGCGGCCCGGGTCGTCGTCGCGATCGCAACAACCGGGTCGACCCTGACCGCCGGTCCGGCGAGCCTGGTCGGGCGTTGCGGCCGCGACGCGACCGACGGCTTGAGGGAGGCGACGATGACGACGGCGGAGATCCTACGGTGCGCATTGATCGCGATCGACAGGGCGACGGCGGGCCGCACCCTGGCCGCCTGGGCGGCGCGCTGGCACCAGCGCCGGCAGCTGGCGGCGCTGCCCGACCGGTACCTGTGCGACATCGGCGTGACCCGCGCCGACGCGCAGGCCGAAGCAGCCAAGCCGCCGTGGCGGCCCTGAGCCGGCGGGGCTCAGCCCCGCCACCACAGCCACAGCATCGGCAACAGCGCCGCGGTCGCCAGCGCGTTCAGACCCATCGCGATGCCGGCGAACGCGCCGGCGATCTCGCCGTCCTGGAACGCGCGCGCGGTGCCGATGCCGTGGCTCGCGGTGCCGAGCGCCAAGCCGCGCGCCGCGGCCGAGCGCACCCGCACGGCGTCGAGCAACGGCGGCCCGACAATCGCGCCCAAAATCCCGGTCAGGATCACCAACACCGCGGTCAAGGACGGCAGGCCGCCCAACTGCTCGGCAATCCCCATCGCGACCGGCGCGGTCACCGACTTGGGCGCGATCGAGGCCAACACCGCCTCGCCGGCGCCGAACAGATGAACGACGCCGAGCGCGGTCACCACCGCGGTCGCCGAACCGGCGACCAGGCTCACCGCGATCGCGCCTGCCGCCCGGCGCAGCCGCGCGACCTGGCGGTAGAGCGGCACCGCCAACGCCACCGTCGCCGGGCCGAGCAGGAAATGGACGAACTGAGCGCCGTCGAAATAGGTCTGATACGGCGTCTCCAGCGCGACCAGCGCGAGCGAGATCACGGCGACCGCGATCAGCACCGGGTTGAGCCACGGTGCCCGGCCGGCACGCTCGTAGAGCCGCAGTGCGCCCAGATAGGCGACCAGGGTCAAGGTCAGGTGCGACAGCGGGTCGGCGGCCAGATAGACCCAAAGCTCGGTGAACCCGCCGGTCATCACCGGACACCCCGACGCGGCCGGTTGAGCCGGTCCATCGCGACCCCGGTGACCACAATCGCGGCCGCCGTGCTGACCACCAAGCCGACCGAGACGCCGGCGCCGTCGCGCGCGATCACCGGAAGGTGCAGCAAAAGGCCGACACCGGCGGGGACGAACAACAAGGACAGGTTGGCGAGCAGGCCGTCGGCGAGCGCGCCCAGATGCGCGGGTACGCCGCCGCGCACCACCAGCGCCGTGAACAACAGCGCCATGCCGCACACCGGGCCGGGAACCGGCAGGCCGGCGGTGGTGACGACCACCTCGCCAGCCAATTGAAAGACCAAAAGACCGGTGATCGCGGTCAGCATGGGGGGGGGACTCCTTAAGGGATGGCGGAAAGCTGCAGGCGCCGCAGTTTTGGGGGCAAAGCCCCCAAGGTCAGGGGGTTTCACCCCCCGACACCCCCCGACGAGGGGTTGCCCCCTGGACCCCATTCAGTTGGGGGGTGAAAGGGGGGGCGGCGCTCCTCGCGCGCTTGCGCCGCCGCCGCCACCGCTACAGTCGGCTCGTGTTCGCGACCGCGATCGGTGTCGTCGTGTTCGCCGAGCTGCCGAGCCCGCGCACCGGGCTCGGCAGCGCCGTGATCGTCGCAAGCACGCTCTACATCGTCCATCGCGAGCGCGTGCGCCGGGCGGTCACCCCCCGGCTTGAAGAGTAGGACGCCGGTCAGCCGACGATCGGGAAGGTCACCGAGATCGCCCAGGCGAACGCCAGCGCCGTCGTCGCGGCGCCGACCAACGGGTGGCCGATCGACCGATAGGCATTCCCGCTCATGACCCCGAAAAACACGAAGAAGATCAAGATCACCGGGGCAAATATCAGCAAGAAAATCTTCTCGGACGGCGACAGCGCAACCGCAAGCGCGAGCGAGCCGAGAAAGCACAGTTTGGTCACCGTGTAGGCCCCCTTCGGCGCGTTCGGGCCGCGGGTCAACCACTCGTCGGCCACCGCCCAACACAAAGTACCGACCAACACGACCAAGATCATCGGGGCCCGTTCCAAGGTCGGCACGAACGAGGTGAGGAAGCCATCGACCACGATCGTCAGCACCACGGTGCCCAAGACGGCCGCGCCAAGGCAGGTGATCACCAGGCGGTCATTGCGCGCGCCCTTGATGAAGAACATCGGCAATCGACCGACCAACCACAGGCCGGCGAGCGTCAGCACCCCGTAGACAAGAAAATGAACGGCGAGATAATCGCCGAGCAGCAGCGGTAGGATATCGGTCGGCACCGGCCACAATAGCAGCGGGGTTGCAATCGCCGGTATCACCGCGATCAGCAACAGCCTGCCCCATCCGAGGTCGGCACCGACCGATTCCTCAACCGGCCGCGGAACATAGCCGAGCAGGGGCCGGCCCAACAGCATCAAGGCGAGGAAGATCAAGATGAGCCATGGGGTCGGGCTGGTGATCGCGGTGCGACCCCGGGGCATGTCGAAGGTGCCGTCGAACCAAAGAATCGACTGAAGCACCGCCTCGATACTATAAAGAACGCCGATATGCTCGGTGTTGTCCACCATAACCATGCGACGCCCTGTTCCGTCGTCGAGGTCGCCGTAGGTCTTGCCGTCCACAACCTCTTCGTCGGTCGCAAGTGCCACCGCTTCCCGGGCCCGTTCGTGCAACCAGTCCGGCTCGAACTCGCCGGTCATCACCAGAAGATTGGCCGGGCTGGTCGCCGTGGCGTCGGTGTAAAACCCGGAGATCGCCACCGTCGCGGCCACGTCGGGGGACGCGTTCGCCGCCCGGATCGCGATATCGGCGGCCATCGAATGGCCGAGCAGCGCCAGCCGACCGTCGCTCGCCGGCAGGGCTCGAGCGTAGGCGATCACCTTGTCGAGCGACCCGAGCAGCGATGCGGCGGCGGCGTCGTTGTCGCTGAGACCGCCCTGGAGCGGCTCGGCGTTTCGGCCATGACCCGGGAAATCGAACGTCACCGCGAGGTAGCCCCGCCGCGCCAGCGCCGCTGCGTAGGTCTTCATCATCTGCTGTGAGCCGGCGAAGCCGTGCGCGATCACCACCACGGGACGCGCCGCTTCGTCATCGCCCTCGGCTTGGTACACCCGGACCGGCGTTCCATCGACCTTGGCCCGTGTCACCTCGACACCGCTCGTGCCGGAGACCAGGCCAAGCGTCGCCGCGATCACCATCATCAGGCCGGCAATGGCCAAGAACAGCCTGATTATCGGTTTGAACTTCGAAAACACCACGGTTGTCCCCCAATCCTTGCGGTTAACTGGAACAGCTCTCTCGAATTCCCGGACGGCCAAACCTGCCCGGTTCGGGCGGCCGGACGATGCGCCCAATTCCCACGTCACAAGAGATGGTCGGCTAGCAAACCCTGGGTCGGCAACACAAGGATGGACGTAAATTCGGGGTACCGGTGGTCAAGGCTTCGAGACCAGCCAGCCGCCCTGATCCGATCCGGTGTCCCCCGTCTGTCCCGCAATCGACCCGGACCTTGGGGGGGCCGGTTCGCGCGTGGCGGGGTGTGGCGCAGGACGTCGCTTGGCGGAATTCCCCACAAAGCAAAAAAAAATCCCACACCCAAGAGCGCCAACGGAATGGCACCGCGGTGTGGGAGCTCTCAGTCATCCGCTACTGGCTTTTTGTTAAACCGATATCCATTTAAAAAACCGACACATGAGGTGCCAAAAAGAGAGATGCCAAATCTGATACTTCTCTGAACTGCGCGCCATCAATCTTAGAACATTTGCCTTGCCCGGGACCGGGACATTTACCTTGCGTTGTCAGCCGGCAGACGGAGTCAGGCGATCTAGACTGACTCCGTCTGTCACCGAAAATCCAGCGTTCGCTGATTACTCGGCCGCGGCAACCTCAAACGACGAGTTGAGGAAGTCGTACTTGTCGCCCGAGGTGATCACCGCGAGGTGAACAATCAGGACGCTCGCGACCAAAACGACGATCATGAGTGGCAGGAACTTCGCGGGGTTGACGACCATCCAGAAGGTGTAATCGTTATTCATGACTTGGTCTCACTTCTTCAAGATAAGAGATAGATCTGGTCCTGAGACGTCAAAGTCTCGATCAGAACCAGGGCTGCCAGCTCCAAACCAGCAGGTGAGCGATCACGGCAACCGCGCCGAACACCCAGGTGCCCAGACGGAACTGATCGTGGAACTCCTTCGCTTGGTTTTCAGTCAAGCCTTCCATGACATCATCCTCGCATTGGGGTGGGAATATCTGCCCACGTCCCTTAACAAGACGTGCAGCAGCGACCTGCTCGCGACTATGCCGAAGGGGTGGTTTCCAGTCCTGAAACCAAGCGCCTTGCCGTATTTCTCGGTCGCGTCCAACTGAGGCCGTCCATGCGGTCTTCACCCATTCAGAAAATGGGAAAAACCAACGGTCAACCAAACAGCGCCGACGAGAAGCCTTTGAAATGACACCGATCCTGGGCCTTCCTGCACGGGTTTCCCCGATATGACCGCCCCGATGCCAATGACATTGGCGTTTTATTGCGGCTTGAACACTTGGGGGACCTCCCCCCGACCAACGGGACGGACACTATGCCGGAGGCGGGGGGCAGCGATATAGGCACAAGTGTTTAGATGGTCGGGCTAGGTGGTTGATTCAAAAAAGTAATTCGGCGCGCGTGGCGTCCATCTGTCGCAAACTTTCGCACCGCGCAGTGGGGGGAAACCAAGGGATTCCGCCGGATTCAGGGCCGTAGAGCGCAGCTCCGGTGCCGGCCTGGCCCGGCGGTGCCGCCGAAATCGATCTTTGAACGCCCGCTGGCCCCCCGCGACGCGCCGGACGAGGCAGAATGCCGCAACTCCCTGATCTATCGTGCGCCGAGCGTGCGCCGAGGTCGGGTCGAACACAGACCCGGTGTCCGCAGCTCCGGCCGGGCCGGAGGCGCGCGATGGTCGGACCCCGCGCCGTCGGCTCGAGCCGCGCCGAGCGGCCCGACAACTCGGCCATGGATCCGGCGTTGCTTGGGCAGGATCGGGCAGGCGTCACCGTCCCGAGTTGCGGGGCATCGGTGTTGAAGTGCCGTTGTCCCCCCTCACAGGCGCAGCCCGTCGATCAACAGACCGAATATGGCGGCCGAAATCAAAGAAATGGCCGACATAAAAAGCGCAAAAAGTACCGTATCTAACCGCTTAGAGTCGGATTAAGGATCGTGTGGACGGCGCCGATCTGTCGAAAATGCCATTCCAGTCTGGCGGCGGTGTACCGGTGAGATCCCGGATGCTTCCCCCGGGGTGCCGGTCACTGCGATGGGAGAGACAGCGGGACGGCCGGAGTGCCCCGGGGTCGCGGTCGACCGCGATTCGGGAGGCACCAAAGAGCCAAAGAGCCAACAGAGGATGAGCGACGACTCGTGCGTGTCGCTACGGCATCAAACAAACCAGCGGGGCAAACGGCCAGCGTCGCGACAGACATGCCGACGCGAGCCGTTTGCCCCGCTGCCAGGCTTCCAAGCAACAGTTCGGCGGTCGGCGCGATGTGGTGTAGGACAACGCGGTGCCGGTTTGGACAACCGGACCAACACATCGCACCGACTGCCGTTACTGACCTCGGTCAATACCGAACAATCTGCGAACGCAGATTACTCAGCCGCAACCGTGAACGACGAGTCGAGGAACGCGTACTTGTCGCCGGACGAGATGACCGCGAGGTGGACGATCAGGACGCTCGCGACCAGAACAACGATCATGAGCGGCAGGAACTTCGCCGGGCTGACAACCATCCAGAACTTGTAATCGTCAGACATGGTTTGGTCTCACTTCTTCAAGATGTAGGAGAGATCTGGCCTTGAGACACCGGGGTCTCAATCAGAACCAGGGCTGCCAGCTCCAAACCAGCAGGTGCGCGACCAAAGCAACCGCGCCAAACACGAAAGTGCCAAGGCGGAACTGCTCGTGGAATTCCTTCGCCTGTTCTTCGTTCAAGCCTTCCATGACATCATCCTCACAGTAAGGGTTGAGGTACCTGCGCACATACGGCCGCGGGGCTCGCCACAGGTACCGGCTCGCTATCGTGGTGAAAGGGACGACCCTCGTCCGAGACCCAAGAACGCCTCCGGCTTCTCCGTCGCATCGGGTGAGGCTCGCCGACCAAGCCGCCAACTGTCCAAGAAAGACGCGGCGTGCAGGGCCGGGTAAACAACACCAGACACGAGACCTTTGAAACGACACCGACCCCGGTCCAAGTGCGCCAGTTGTCCCTGACGTGTCCGTCCGATATCGGTGACATTGGTAATGAAAAGCCGGTTTAGTGCTTGGGGGACACTTGCCCCCTGACCAACGCCCCGGACACTAAGCCCGAGACCGATCCAGGCGAAATAGGCAGTTTTGTTTAGACGTCGAGGTTAGCCAGTTGATCTAGAACGAAAAAATGCGCGCCCAGCGTCCATCTGTCGCAAATTTCGACCCGCGCGTGGCTCCGGCGGCCCCGCCGGACACCTCCGGCGGCCCCGCCGGATACCTCGGATCCGGCCGGCGCGCCGCGGTGCTCGACCGGCTGGTGCGGCAGAGGTACCGGCATTGCCGGCGGCTCGGGCAGGTGTCGCATAAATGACCGGACCGGACGAGGCAGAATGCCGCAATTACATCGTCACCGCGCTGTCCAATTCGCGGATTTTCTGCGACAATACAACACACATGCCCGGCTACTGCGGCGGCACTGTTTGGCCTATATTTGATCCCACTCCCTGATCGGCGAGATCGGGTCTGTCGTGGCGGTGTTATGTTCATGAAGTGAAAGCAAAGTACTGATCAGGTCTCGGTTCACTCGATCAGGTCGATTGCCAAAAGAGCCGAAACCTTTAACATATATGCTTGAGATGGAATATCTAGATCAACCTGACGGCCGGCTCGCAATGCCTGGTTCGCTGTCGGGCACGGCGCCCGGGGGGCGGCGGGCGTGTGTCGATCACCTGCGGCCGGCACCACGGCCACCGGCGGGGGCGGTCGCGGCGCGCCGCGCCCCGTGGCGGGCGCGATGACGGTGGAGAGCAACAAGATGAAGGCGGTCCGCAAGGCTCGTCGTGCCCCGCAATGGCCGGTCGCGATGGCAGAGCCTCTCGCCGCCGGCCTGGTCCCGGCCGGGCCGTGCGCCCCCCAGCTGTGCGGCTTCGACGAAGACGAAGTGTCGCAATTCCGCGCCCGGCTGGCCGACTTGACCGCACGCGAGCGCGAGATCGTCTCGGCGATCGCCGGCGGCTATTCGACCGAATCCATTTCGTTCTGGTTCGGCATTTCACCGAAGACGGTCCATGTCCACCGCGCCAACATCTATCGCAAGCTCGGGATCAAGGGCACGGGCAACCTGGTGCGGCTTGCGATCGCTGCCGGGGTGCCGCCGCTCAAGCAGAACGGCGGCGGGCGGCGCTGATCCCGCCGCCGCCGCCGCCCGATGCCCCCTCCGGTCGGTTCGCGACCAGCTTACAGAAGTCGCCGTTCGCGCGCCGACGGACGGTGGGGCCGGGACAGCGTCGCTCACGCGACGGGACCGGATCCGGTCAGCGGGTGGCCAGCGGATGGCCGTGGTTGACCGGGCCGTGGCCGGCGCCGAAACCGGGCGCGGTGCGGATCGCCTCGTCCAGATAGGCACGGGCCCGCGCCACCGCGGCCGCGAGCTCGAGCCCTTGGGCGATCCCGGTCGCGATCGCCGACGCCAGCGTGCAGCCGGTGCCGTGGGTGTGGCGGGTCGCGATCCGCCGACCGGTGAACCGCTCGACCCCGGCCTTGGTGACCAGCAGATCGACCAGCTCGTCCCCCGGCAGATGGCCGCCCTTGACCAGCACCGCGCGCGGGCCGCGCGCGAGCAGCGCTTGGCCGACCGCCGCCATCGCGGCGACGTCGCCGACCGGGCGGCCGCCCAACACCTCGGCCTCGCGCAGGTTGGGCGTGATCAGGTCGGCGCGCGGCACCAGCCGGTCGGCGAGCGTGGTCGCGGCTTCGGGCGGCAACAACAAGTCGCCGCCCTTGGCGACCATCACCGGGTCGACGATCAGCGGCACCCCGGGGGCATGGGCGTCGAGGGTTTCGATGATCCGGGTGAGCAAGGTCGCCGAGCCGAGCATCCCGGTCTTGATCGCGTCGGCGCCGATGTCGTCGAGCACGACCGCGATCTGGCGCGCAACGAACTCCGGGTCGATCGGGACGATGCCGTGGACGCCGCGGGTGTTTTGGGCGGTCAGCGCGGTGATCGCGGTTGCGGCATACCCGCCGAGTGCGGTCACCGTCTTGATGTCCGCCTGAATGCCGGCACCGCCGCCCGAGTCCGACCCGGCGATGATCAAGACCCGGCCGGCTCGGGCCTCGGACGCGGTCATGGCCGGGCCTTTGCGCCGGCAAACGCCCCGGCGTCGGCGGCCCGGGCGATCTCGCCGACCAGGTCCTGGACGATCTCGTCGACCAGGGCGGGGTCGTCGCCCTCGGCCATCACCCGGATCACCGGCTCGGTACCGGACTTGCGGATCAGCAGCCGGCCGCTCGCCGAAAGCCGGTGCTCGGCCTCGGCGATCGCGCGCTGCACCTCAGGCCGCGCCAACACCGCCGACGCCGACGCCGCTGCGGGGTCGATCCGCACATTGGTCAGCCGCTGCGGCACCGGGTCGAACGGGCGGCCGACCTCGCTCAACGGGCGGCCGGTCTCGCGGATCACCGCGAGCAACTGCAAGGCGGCGATCAGGCCGTCGCCGGTGGTGGCATAGTCGCTCAAGATGATGTGCCCCGATTGTTCGCCGCCGACATTGAAGCCGCGCGCGCGCATCATTTCGACGACATGGCGGTCGCCGACCGGCGTGCGCACCAGGTCGATCCCAAGGCCGCCCAAGAACCGCTCGAGCCCGAGGTTCGACATCACGGTCGCGACCACCGCCGACCCGCGCAGCCGCCCGGCCGCCGCCCACGAGGCCGCGACCCGCGCCATCACCTGGTCGCCGTCGAGCACGGCGCCGGTCTCGTCAACCACAATCAGCCGGTCGGCGTCGCCGTCGAGGGCAAGCCCGAGGTCGGCGCCCTCGCGCCGCACCTCGTCCACCAGAGCCGCCGGCGCGGTCGCGCCGCAGCCCCGGTTGATGTTGAAGCCGTCGGGCTGGACTGCGAGCGGGATCACGGTCGCGCCCAGCTCGAACAGGACCTGCGGCGCGACCCGGTAGGCGGCGCCGTGGGCGCAATCGACCACGATGCGCAGATCGTCGAGCCGGAGCTGGCGCGGAAAGGTCTGCTTGACGAACTCGATGTAGCGGCCGACCGCGTCGTCGAGCCGGCTCGCCCGGCCGAGCCGGTCGGGTGCGGCAAGGTCGGGGGCGAACGGTTCCGCGATCCTGTGTTCGATCTCGGCCTCGACCACGTCGCTCAGCTTGTAGCCGTCCGGCCCGAACAGCTTGATCCCGTTGTCTTCGTAGGGGTTGTGCGACGCCGAGATCATGACGCCGAGGTCGGCGCGCAGGCTTCTGGTCAGCATCGCGACCGCCGGCGTCGGCAGCGGTCCAAGCAAGACCACGTCCATGCCCATCGACACCAGGCCCGCGGTCAGCGCCGGCTCGAGCAGATAGCCGGACAGCCGGGTATCCTTGCCGATCACGGCGCGGTGGCGATGGTCGCCGCGCCGGAACCGGAGCGCGGTCGCCATCGCGACCCGAAGCGCGGTCTCCGCGGTCATCGGTTCGCGGTTGGCGGTGCCGCGGATGCCGTCGGTGCCAAACAGGGAACGGGACATGGTCACCCTTGAAACGTGCTTGAAGCTCGGAAACCCTTATGCATCGGGCGGCGTCACCCCGTCGCGGCGGCGTCGGGGGTCGGCGCCGGCGGCACAAGGGCCTCCCAGACCGCCCGCGCCTGACCGGTCTCGGCGCCATCATGGACGCGCACGATCTGAACGCCTTGGCCGAACGCCGTCAAGACGGCCGCGAGCGAGCCGCCGAGCCGCGCGCCCGGCGGCTCGCCGCGCGACAGCGCCGCAATGAAGCTCTTGCGCGAGGCGCCCAGCAGCACCGGCACGCCCAGGTCGTGGAAAATCGACAGCCCCTGCAACAACGCGACATTGTGTGCGACCGTCTTGCCGAAGCCGATCCCGGGGTCGACGATCAGCCGGTCGTCGGGAATGCCGGCACGGCGGCAGGCGTCGAGACGCTCGGCGAGTCGGTCGTGGACGTCGAGCAGAACATCGTCGTAGCGCGGGTCGTTCTGCATGGTCCGCGGGTCGCCTTGCATGTGCATCAAGACCACCGGCACCCCGGCCTTGGCGACCACCTCCGGGCTCGCCGGGTCGCCCGCGAGCGCCGAGACGTCGTTGACCAGGCTGGCCCCGGCGGCGAGCCCGGCCGCGATCACCGCGGCGCGACGGCTGTCGATCGACACCTTGAGACCGCGTGCGGCAAGCGCGCGGATCACCGGCACCACGCGGCGGGTTTCCTCTTCCGCGTCGACCGGGGTGGCGCCGGGCCGGGTCGATTCGCCGCCGACATCGATCAGGTCGGCGCCCTCGGCGGCCAGCCGGCAGCCTTGCGCGACCGCGGCCTCAAGCGTATCAAAGCGGCCGCCGTCGGAAAAGCTGTCCGGGGTGACGTTGACCACGCCCATGATCCGCGGCCGGGTCCAGTCGAGCCCGGCGACCGGCGGCCGCGGCCGGGTCAGCCGTTCCAGCGCCGTCGCGATCGGTTCGAACAGATCGGGCGGCAGGCCGGCCCGGTTGTCCTCGAGATCGGCGAGCGCAACCGTCATCCGCCACGCCGGCCGATCGGCCGGTCGCACGATCACCTGGACCGCGCCGAAACCGAGCCGGCCGTCGGCCAAACGTCGCCACGCCCGTCCGATGTCCGCGGTCGGTGCAATGCAGAGCGGCCGCACATAAACACGCCTCAGGTCCACCGCATCCTCGTCGTTGCCACCGGACGGACAGTGCCGAGCCGCTGCAAGGGGCCGCACCCGGCGCCGAGAGGCGCCGGTGGCGAACACGTCGTCACCGGTCGCCCGCGCCGGTCTCCGCCAGCGCCGGCGCGTCATGGATCGCGCCGTCCGGGAACACCAAGCGGACCTCGGTTCCGGCGCTCGGCGCCGAGTCGATCTCGAGCGAGCCGCCGTGCAGTTCGATCAGCGCCTTGACCAACGGCAGGCCGAGCCCGGTGCCCTGTTCGCGCCGGGTCAACAGATTGTCTACCTGCCCGTAATGCTCGAGCGCCTGCTCGACATCCTCGGGCGTCATGCCGACCCCGGTGTCGCTGACCGTGACGATCAGCGCGCCATCGGCGCGGACCTCGGACGACAGCGTGACCGCGCCGCCCGACGGCGTGAACTTGACCGCATTGGTCAACAGATTGACCAGCATCTGGCGGACCAGCCGCTCGTCGCCGCACAGGATCGGGGCGGGGGACGGGAGCTGGTGCGCCACGTTGAGACGCCGCCGGCCGGCCTCGGGCGACACCAGAGCAAGGCAGCTCGTCGCGAGCCGGCCGAGATCGATCCGCTCGCGGTGCAGCGGCATCCGTCCGGCCTCGATCTTGGCGAGGTCGAGCAGGTCGTTGACCAGCGACAACAAATGGGTGCCGCTCTCGTGGATGTAGTGGGCATAGGCGCGCGCGGTCGCAACCTCGGCGGCCGGGCCGGTCACGGCCAGGTCCGACGACTGCCCGGCGTCGGTGATCAGCTCGGAAAAGCCGAGCACGGCGTTGAGCGGCGTGCGCAGCTCGTGGCTCATCCGCGCCAGGAAGTCGGTCTTGCTCTTGTTCGCCGCCTCGGCCTGGCGGCGCAGCCGGTCGGCGTGCGCAACCGATGCTTCCAGCCGGCGCGCCAGCTTCGACAGCTCCGCCGCCTGGGCCCGCAGGGTGTCGTTCTGGGCGCGCAGCTCGTGTTCGAACCGCTGGCGCTCCGAGATGTCGCGGACCACGGCGCAGTAGTTGGTCCCGGTGTCGTCATGCACCGCGGTGATTGCGACCTCGACCGGGACCGCGCGGCCGTCGCGGCACACCCCGGTCAGCTCGCGGCGACTGCCGGTCGGCCAGGGGTCGGTCCCGGCCGCCGGGTCCGCCCCGGTCGCGCTCCGGCGGGACGCGACCCCCGGCAACAGACCGGTGATCGGCGCGCCGACCAACTCGGCGTCCGGGACCCCGAACAGGCGCACCACCGAGTGGTTGACCGATTGGATCGCGCCGTCGGGCCCGAACTGGATCAGGCCGTCGATCGAGCTGTCGAACACCGCCTGGAGGTGGGCCGCCTGTTGCCGGGTGGTGCGCGCCCGGGCCCTCAGCGCCCGGTCGCGCCCGGCCGCCGGCGAGACGTCGGCGACCTCGATCAGGCACTGCCGTCGGCCGTCGCGTCCCCGGATCGCGCGCACCACCAGGCTCTGGTCGATCGCGGCGGCGGGCGCGCGGCCGCCCCGGGCGAACAGCGGCAGCGGATGGCGATGCAACGAACTTGACAACAAGCGCGATCGCCCGGCCTCGAGCGCCGCCCGGATCGCCGCGACCAGGTGACGGTCGAGCCCGGTCGCAAACACGGCGTCAAGCGCGCGTCCCAGCACCTCGCCCCGGGCCCGGCCGGTCCGCGCGACCATCCAATCGTTCCAGATCACCAGCCGCCCGTCGGCATCGAGCAGGACCAGACCCAGATCGATCAGGTTGAGCAAGCTTTCGGGATCACACCCGGACGGTGTCGACGCGACCGCGGTCATCCGGGGGGGTGGGCCGACGGATCGGTGATGCTGCGCAAGATCGCCTCGACCGCGGTGCGCATCGCGTCGGCGGCACGCAGATCAAGCACGAAGACGATATGTCCTTTCATCTCGTTGTTTTTCAAGCCAAAGTCGATCCTTAAATACATCAGGTTGCCGTCACTGTTGCGCAAGAGATGGTGTGAGATACTATTGGGTTCGCCATCAAAGAAATTAGGAATATCGCTGTCGAAATCCGCGTGGAGCAGGTCGGCCAGGCTGCTGATACAGGCATTGAGTACGATATTACCAACCTCCAGCAAAGCTTCGCGCTCCATTTCGCTCATATCTTCGACACTGTCCGGGTCGGGGATCAGCGCGCGCGCGAGGTCCAGGCTTTCGCGTTCCGGGAAGATCAACAGGGCGTCGCCGTCGAAGCCGCCGGTGAACGCCTGGCGGATGCCGCTGATCCGGCCCTGGCAGCCGTTGGCGATCGTGACGATCAGCGCGTCGCGGTCGAGAAACGCGAGGTATGGGATCGACAACACGACCTCGGCATTGCCGAGTTCGCTCAACACCGCCGCGGCCCGCCCGACCCCGACGTTGAAGATCTCGAGGATCGCGTCGGTGACATCCGGCGACAGGCTGGGCGTCAGGCTCGGCAGCTGCACCGGTTCGGGCTCGGCCATCGCGTTCGCCACCCGACGGTCAGCCCAAGATCAAGTCCGCGAGCTTGTCGCGGGTGATCGGCTTGTCGATGAACATGAGCCCGGCGTCCTCGGTCCGGCGGCGGAGCGCGTCTTGGATGTTGGCGGTGACCAGCGCGAGCCGGGCCGCGGGGTGGCGGGCCCGGATCACCGCCGCCAACTCGAGCCCCTTGATCCCCGGCATGTTGTGGTCGATCGTGCACGCCACCAGATCGGTCAGGCGGTCGAGCATCTCGACCGCCTGGTCGCCGGTCTCGGCGTCCGTGATCTCGAGCTCCGGGCGCAGCTGGCTCGCGGCCGAACGGATCATCATCCGGGCAAGACGCGAATCGTCGATGATCAACATGGTGGGCACGCGGTCGACCTTTGGCGGCGGGACGGGCGGCGGCCCGACAGCGGGTGGCGGGCTCCGCTCAGGTCGGAGAGGCTTCGTCGGGGGCCCCGTCGAGCGACGGCGTCTACGACCCTACGCCCGATTCGCCGTCGTCATCAATCACTCTATACCAAAGTAATATGGTGCGTTTTTTCTCAGACACCTCTTGCCGGTTTTGGGCGTGGATATGGCGAGCGGCGATCAGATGACCGGCCGCGGCGCCCGACCGGCGCCGCGGTTGTATGTGACCGAGCGATTGCTGGCCGACGAGCCGGTGGAGCTCGGGGCCGAGATCGCCCACAGGTTGCATCACGTGTTGCGACTCGCACCGGGCGCCGCGGTGGTCCTGTTCAACGGCGCTGACGGTGCGTGGCGGGCCCGGCTGGACGCGGTCGACAAGCGGCGCTGCCGGCTGACCCCGATCGCGCAGCTGGCGGTCCGGCCGGTGCCGGCGCCCGACGGTGGGGACGCGCTCGCCCTCCTGTTCGCGCCGCTCAAACGCCAGCCGCTCGACTGGCTGGTCGAAAAGGCGACCGAGCTCGGGGTGACCGAGTTTAAGCCCGTGGTGACCGCGCGCACGATCGCCGAGCGGGTGCGGATCGATCGCCTGGAGACCATCGCGGTTCAGGCGGCCGAGCAGTGCGAACGCCTGACCGTGCCGCGCGTGCACCTGCCGGCACCGCTCGGCCGGGTGCTCGACGGCTGGCCGGCGGACCGCCGGATCTGGCTGTGCGCCGAACGCGGCGCGGTGCGCCCGATCGCGGCTGCCGCGCGCGCGGCCCCCGGGCTTGGCGCGCCCGGGCTTGGGGCCGCCGCGGCCGCGGTGCTGGTCGGCCCGGAAGGCGGGTTCACCGACGCGGAGCTTGACCTTCTGAAGCGTCTGCCGTTTGTTGAACCGGTCGGCCTGGGGCCGCGGGTTCTGCGCGCCGAGACCGCGGCGATCGCGGCTCTGGCCTGCCGCCAGGCGCTGGCCGGCGATTGGTCGCCGGCCGGCCGCGAGCACCGACCGCCGGACCGGGCGTAATCCGGCCGGCCGTGACGGCTGGGGCACGGTCGTGCCCGCGTCCGATGGCAGTCCCAACGGCTGTCAACGCCCCTCCCCATCCTTATCGTCGGAACACGCCCATGTCCGGTCCGCCGTCCGCCTTGGGAGCGCCGATCACCGACCGGCGACAGCTGGTTGCCGAACTGGAAGCAGGGATGAAACCGCCCGCACGCTGGCGGATCGGCACCGAGCACGAAAAGTTCGCGTTTCGCCAATGCGATCTCCGGCCGCTGCCCTATGACGGCCCCGACGGCATCGCCGCGGTGCTGACCGAGCTCAAAACCCGGTTCGGCTGGCAGCCGGTGCTCGAACAGGACCGGATCATCGGGTTGAAGGACGCGCAGGGGTGCAACGTCAGCCTGGAGCCGGGCGGCCAGGTTGAGCTGTCCGGGCGGCCGGTCGAGACCCTGCACGAGACCTGCGAAGAGGTGAACGAGCACCTGCGCCAGGTCCGCGACGTCGGCGACGCGCTCGGCATCGGCATGATCGGGCTTGGGGTCCAGCCGAAATGGCGCGCGGACGAGACGCCGTGGATGCCCAAGGGGCGCTACGCGATCATGCGCCGCTACATGCCGATCCGTGGACGGCTCGGCCTCGACATGATGTCCCGGACCTGCACGGTCCAGGTCAACCTCGATTTCGCCGACGAAGCCGACATGGTGCGCAAGTTCCGGGTCGGCCTCGCCCTCCAGCCGGTCGCGACCGCTTTGTTCGCCAACTCGCCGTTCACCGAGGGCAAGCCCAACGGCTTTCAAAGCTATCGCAGCCAGATCTGGACCGACACCGACCCCGACCGCTGCGGCGATCTGCCGTTCGTGTTCGAAGACGGCTTCGGGTTCGAACGCTATGTCGATTATGCGCTCGACGTGCCGATGTATTTCGTCTATCGCGCCGGCCGCTACATCGATGTCGCCGGCCAGTCGTTCCGCGATTTCCTGGCCGGCTGCTTGCCTGGCCTGCCGGGTGAGGTGCCGCGGATCACCGACTGGACCGATCACCTGACCACGCTGTTCCCCGAGGTCCGGCTGAAACGCTACCTCGAGATGCGCGGCGCCGACGGCGGCCCGTGGCGGCGGCTGTGCGCTCTGCCCGCCTTGTGGGTCGGGTTGCTCTACGACAGCGACGCGCTGGCGGGCGCCGAAGAGCTGATCTGCGGCTGGACGGTCGAGGACCGGGCCCACCTGCGCCGCGAGGTGCCGCGCACCGGGCTGGCGACGCCGTTTCGTGGCGGCACGGTCGGCGACCTCGCCGCCCGCGTGCTGGCGGTGGCGCGCGACGGTCTGCGCCGGCGCAACCGGGTCGACGGCACCCGCGACGACGAGACCCATTACATCGACACCCTGTTCGCGATCGCCGGGTCGGGCGACAGCCCCGCGACCACGCTGTTGACGCGCTACCACGGCGCCTGGCAGGGCAGCGTCGATCCGGTGTTCCGCGAGGATGCCTATTGATCGGCCGCGCCTCGACCCGTTGGGGTGTCACCCCCAACGGGTCGCCGTTGGCCGCGGCGGAGGCGACCATGGCGCTCAGCGGCGACGACGTGGTGGCATGGCTGACCGGGCGCGCGCTCGACGACGCCCCGCTGGCGCGCACTCTGCCCGAGATGTGCGCGCGCCTGGTCGCGGCCGGCGTGCCGCTTGGGCGCGCCCATGTCGCGTTCCGCACGCTCCACCCCTTGTTCAAGGCACGCCTGCTCACCTGGTCGGACCGGGACGGCATGCGGCTGACCGACGTCCCGCACGCCCCGGACGGGCCGGGGTGGTTTACAAGCCCGCTCTACCGCCTGCTCGCGACCGGCGACCGGCATCTGCGCTGGCGGATCGACGCCCCCGGCGCCGCCGACGAGTTTCCGGTGTTCGAGGAGCTGCGCGCCGACGGCTTTACCGATTATGTCGCGTTTACGGAGTCGTTCGTCGGCCCGCAATCGGCCCGGGCCACCGAGGACGGGATCGTCGGGTCCTGGGCGACCCGGCGCCCCGGAGGCTTTGATGCGGGCGCGCTCGCGCTGCTCGAGCGAATCGAACCCCTGTTCGGGATCGTCGCCAAGATCGACACCCGCGAGCAGATCGCCCGGACCATCGTCGAAGCTTATCTCGGCCGCATCACCGGTCACCGGGTGTTGAGCGGGGCGATCCGGCGCGGCGACGGCGAGGAGATTCACGCGGTGATCTGGTTTTGCGATCTCCGCGACTCGACCGGGCTCGCGGCCCGGCTGCCCCGGCTCGCCTATCTCGGCGTGTTGAACCAGTTCCTCGAATGCATGGCCGACGCCATCCTGGCCCAGGACGGCGAGGTCTTGCGCTTTATCGGCGACGCTGCGCTTGCGATCTTTCCGATCACCACGGCGGGCGCCGGGACCGGCGCCGCCTGCGCCCGGGCGCTCGCCGCGGCGCGCGACGCGCTGGCGCGGCTCTCGCGGGTCAACCTGGCGCGCACCGCCAACGGCGCGCCGCCGCTGCGTTGCGGCATCGGCCTTCATGTCGGCGACGTGGTCTACGGCAACATCGGCAGCCCCAACCGGATCGAGTTCACCGTGATCGGTCCTGCGGCCAACGAGGCGGCGCGGCACGAGGCGATGTCGAAACGGCTCGGCTCGGCGGTCGTGGTCTCGGCGGCGTTCGCCGCGCGTGCGGGCGAACCGTTGCGCTCGCTCGGCCGGCACGCGCTGCCGGGACTCGACGGCGTGCGCGAGCTGTTCACCTTGGCCGATCCACTATAGGTAAAGCACCCTACGGCTGTTGCGAAAGACGCACGGTTAAGCAAAAAAGACAGGTGCGATGACCCTACAGCGTTTCGGGAAATACGGACTGATCCGGGCCGCCGACCGCATTAGGTAAACGCACGGATGGACCGACCCCTTCCCAGTGGTTATCGTGGAAACCACTTAAACGGTTGATCTGGGGGAGCGTCGCTCGGGTGCGAGCGCTCTGGACCAACTGGAACGGCGGGCGACCAAGCGGTGTCGCGGGAGCTGGAGGTCGGACATGCTGTTATATGCGCAAATCTTGATCGTGTCGGCCTGCTTTGCCGGCTTGGTCGCGTTGGCGGCGGTCAACTTGATCGCGTGCTTGCGTCTGAAGACCGAGGATCGTCGCGAGGAGCGGCGCGCCGACGTTGCCGCGGCTCGGATCATGGGCACGGCGCCGGCGCTGCCCGACCCGGCGGAGCGCGAGCGGACTTTGACGCTCGCCTATCAGCGCTTTGAAGAGGAGCGCAAGCGGATCGAAGACGCGGTCGCCGCGATCACCGCGTCGGCCGAGGCCGGCGGCCGGGACGCCCAGACGCGGATCGACACGTTGCGCTTGGCCACCGCCAAGGCTTGAACCTCGGGCGCTTGACCCGGGGCGTGAGAGCGAAGGGGGCACGTCGCGTGGGGCAGGGCGGCGTGGCCCCTTCGCCCGTTCATGTTCGGCCTGACGGCCGTTCGGGGGCCGCTGCCCCCTCGACCCCTGCTCATACCAAATCCGATTGTTTGGTTCCGGTTATCCACGCCTGAGGAATCTATTCACCGATCATGTAGGTTGGGGCGATCGGCCGGCACGGTCTGCCTGTTTGCATCGCCGGTGGGGGCCGATCGCCCC
>JANQHG010000108.1 GCA_028277115.1 Azospirillaceae bacterium | reverse complement strand
AATACAAAATCCTGATCGTCAGATCGCCATATGCCGAAAAGCCGCAGAACTCAGCCAAAAAACCCTTGAACCCGGGGCAAGACTTCCGGTGGTCTGAATCTTGATCGCGTTTTCGATCGCCTCGGACCCGCTGTTGCAAAAGAACACCCAAGACAGGTCCGACCCCGGCATGACGTCGGCCACCATCGCCGCCAACCGCTCGCGCGCGTCGGTCGCAAGGCGTGGCGCGACGTAGCAGACGGCGTCCATCTGCGTGCGCATCGCCGCCAGCACATGGGGATGGCGATAGCCGACGTTGACGTTGATCTGTCCGGCTGCGAAGTCGAGAACCCGACGTCCGCCGCTTTCGACCAGGTGGACGCCCTCGGCCCCGGTCACGCGGGCGAGCGGGCCGACGCGCTGCGGCTGCCACCCGTAGAGGAGGTGGCTCATGTCGCAGTCTCAAGGCTCGGCGTTTCGGTTGCGGGGGCGGGTGCCGGCTGATCGCCCGCCTCGGTCAGGGCCCGCAACGCTTGAGCGAACTTCAAGCGCAGGCGCACGGCGACCGCGACGACACCGAAACACAGGCTGATCCAAAGGCCGTACCACCAGCCCGCCGCGCCCATCGGGTCGCCCACCCAGGTGGTCGAGCTCAGCACATAGCCGATCGGCAGGCCGATCCCCCAATGCATGCCCACGGTGATCGCAAAGGGACCGACCACGTCGCCCAGGCCGCGCAGCAGAAAACAGGCCCCGACCACCACGGCGTCGATGGTCAGGAGTGCCGCGGCAATCGTCACCAGAGCCACCGAGAGCCCGACCACCGCCCGATCGGGGGTGTATTGACGCGCCATCGGTTCGGCAAAGACGAACAAAAGCACCGCCGTCACCAGACCGACCACGACGATCAAGCCGATCGAGAGCCGGAGCCGACGCAGCAACGCCGCGCCATCCTGCTGCCCGATCGATTGTGCCAACAGGATCGCCCCGGCCATGCTGACCCCGGCGGGGATCACCAAAGAGACCGTCAAGGCATTGACCGCAATCTGATGGGCACTGGCGGCAACCGCGCTGATGGTCGCGATGTTGAGCGCGACCACCATCAAGGCCGCGTAATCGGACAGCATGTTCACCGCGACCGGCGTGCTGGAGGCCAGGTACGCGCCGAGCCCGGCCGGACGCGGCACGGGTCTGGCCACGACGTGGCGCCAAGCGACCAAAAACCGAGGTTGCCGCAGGCTCAGCCCCACGACGGCGAGGCCGATCACCATATAGTTGATCGCCGTCGCGACCCCGCAGCCCGGCGCGCCCATCGCCGGCAGGCCGAAATTGCCGAACATGAAGCCGTAGTTCAAAACCGCATTGAAGATCGCGCTGAAGATCGCGACGGTGGTGACCACCCGCGGCAAGCCGAACCCCTCGATCAAAAAGCGCAAGGCCAGGAAAAGGCCAAGGCCGGGAAAGCCCAACGCCACCCAGCGGATGTAGGCGATTGCATCCGGAACGATCACTGGATCGACACCGATCGACCGGAACACCGGCTCGCAGGTGAACCAGACCAAGGCGCCCAGAAGCGCACCGCCGACCAAGCCGACGAACAGTCCTTGCAGCACGGTTTCATTGACGTCGTCGTCCTGCTCGGCGCCGAGGAAATGGGCGGCTCTTGGGGACAATAGATACAAGAACCCGGAAAGCACCACGCTTGCCGGAACCCAGAACGCCACCCCGGCGGAGACCGCGGCAAGGGACACGACGTCGAGTTGACCGGACATCAGCGAATCGACGATGGCATTGACAACCGAAAGGAAGTATGTCAACGCCATCGGCGCTGCCATACGCGAAAGAACGCCGACATCGGTCCAATATGTCGCGAGAGACTTGCTTGGTGTGACCTGAGAGGTCTCTAATTTCATACTCATGTCTTCGATGTTTCCTTTTTGCTCTGTGCCCGTCTTTGTCTGGTCTTTGGCGCGGGCTTGGGCGTACGCGGTCAGGCGATCGCGACGGTCAGGCGATCGCGGCGGTCGGGGCGCGGGCTGTCCCCAGGGCTTGTTCGACAAAGTCGACCAGCGCAGCGACGACCTGGTCCCGGCGGTCCGTTAAGTAAAAATGGTCACCGGAAAAGTAATCGAGCCGGAACTCCGCTTGGGTCAATTCGGCCCAGGCGAGAAGCCCGGCGCGGCTCGCGTCCTCGTCGCGGTCGCCGCAGAACACCTGGATCGGTGCGGCGATCTTGGGCTCGCCTGCCGGGTGGTAGGTCTCGATCAAGCGGTAGTCGTTGCGGACAACCGGCAAGAACAGGTCCAAAAGCTCGCGGTTTTCCAGAACCTCTTCGGGCGTGCCGCCGAGGCGGGTCATCTCTTGGACGATCCCGTGATCGGGGCGTTTGTGGATATCGGGCGCTTTCACCCGATGCGGTGCGATGCGGCCGCTGCACACCAGCGCGGCGGGGCGCACGCCGCGCGCCTCGAGCACCCGGGCCGTCGCGAACGCGATCGCGGACCCCATGGAGTGGCCGAACAGAACCAGTGGCAGATCGGCGTGCGCCGCGAGCGCCGCCGCCAAGTCGTGTGCCAGCGCGTCCATGTCGTCGATCAGCGGTTCTCCGAAGCGGGCGCCGTGGCCGGGCAATTCGACCGGCCAAAGCTCCGTCCCGCGCGGCACGATGTCCTCCCATGGCCGGAAATAGGCCGCCGCGCCGCCGGCAAAGGCGAGACAGACCAGCCGCCAGCGCGCGTCCGCCCGGGACGGGGTGCACCGGGGAAACCAGGCAGAGACGTGCTTCACTTTGGGGGGATCCCTTCACGCTTTCGGTTTCGGGAAGCCGCCGACCCTTAAGAGGAACCCGAGGGTGCGCTCCAGGTCCGCACGATCGGCGGACTTAAGGGTGATGCCGAGGATGGCGAGGCGGCCGCGGGTTTCGGCGCCGTCGATCTGGTAATAGTGTCGGTGATCGCCGCCGCCCTCGTTGACCAGGGGCATCAGGCCGCCAACGCGGCCGTCGTCGGGATGGTCCTCAACCCAGGCGCGAAAGCGCTGGTACCACGCGTCCGGCGGTAGCTGCTCGGTGACGTAGCCGAGCGATCTGAGCGCGAGCGCCAAGTCGGACCACACCAGCGAGCCCTCGCCGACGATGTGGTTGACCCCCGGCTTGGCCGCCGGGTCGCGCGCCAAGGCCAGCATCGCCTCGACGCCCAGATCGACCGGCAACAGATCGAGTGGACGCCGGCTTTCGGGAAAACACCCGGTGACCGCGATCGCGCGGGCAACCCGCCACGCGATCTCGCCTGGGTCGGCAAGGCCTGTGGCGCTGTCGCCGCACAGCGGGGTGATGCGGTGAAGCACGACCGGGAGCCCGCGCGCGATCGCCGCCAGCAAAAGCCGTTCGGAGACCCAGCGGCTCTTTCGATAGTCGCTTTCCAGACCCGCGAACGAGGTCAGCGCACGCCGCTCGTCGAAGGTCAGCCCGTCTCGGTCGGCCTGGCTGTGATCGACGACGCCGAAGCTGCCCGGGACATGGAGCGGCTTGACGCGGCGATGGACGGCAAGGCGCAGCATCTCGCGCGTGCCGAGCACGTTGGCAGCCCGCAATTGGCTGTAGCGTTCGGCCATGCTGATGCGGATGCCGGCGTGGACCAGCACGTCCGCGCGGTCGGCGAGATCGTCCCACGCCCGCTCGGACAGGCCGAGCCGCGGCTGATCCAGCGCGCCAGGCAGGATTTCGATGCGGTCGATCAGGTCCAAACGCCCGAACCCGAGCGCGGCCCACGCCTCGACCAGGGACCGTCGTGACGCCGCGACATCTTCGCCGGCGCCCAGGTAGATCACCGAGAGCGCCGGTTCCTGCACCAGGCGGCGCAGAATCCAATGGGCCAGCATGCCGCCGGGGCCGGAGTGGAAGACGGTCGCCGGGCCGGTCGGCCAGAGCGGGAGCGCGACCGGCTGCGGCGGGGCGATCGCGTCAGCCAGCGTCACGTCCTCGGCGATGCGCGCCGCGCTCTGCCCGTCCGCCGCCTCGCCGTCGCCGGCGATCACGGCGTCGATCTTGCGGGCGATCTCGGCAAAGACCGGCGCGGCAAACGCGCTTTTCAGCGGGAACTTGATCGCGAAGCTCTTGCCGATGGAAAAGGCCAGTTGGGTCAGGAGCAGGGAATTGCCGCCGAGTTCGAAAAACTCGTCGTCGCGGCTGACCTCGGTCGTGCCCAGGATCTTGCACCACAGCCCGGCCAGCTGCCGCTCGGTCGCTCCGCGCGGGGCGGCAACGGGGCCGCGGCGCCGCTCGACCACCGGGATCGGCAGCTTGTGTTTCAGGATTTTCTGCGAGGCCGATCTGGGCCAGGCGCGGACGGTGATGACGTGGTCGGGGACGTGGGACGGCGG
>JANQHG010000280.1 GCA_028277115.1 Azospirillaceae bacterium | reverse complement strand
TGACCCGTAGCCGATTCCCACTCGACGTCAATTCCTTATCTCACTTACACTTAAAAGATGGAGCGACCGAACGCAAGCGTCCGATCTCGGCCGCCATCTTGTCGGTGCGCCCGGATCACAGCCCGGGAGACGGGCGATCCCCGCGGACGGTCGCGGCGGCGTGCTCCGCGAGCCTTTAACACTGGCGTGGCCCGGGCGTCGCTATGCTGCTTTATATCGCCGGTTTTGTTGCCCTTGATTGGGTCAGTTTCATTCACCCTTTTGGTCCGTTCGGCATCAAACCGTGGGACCCGCCCACCGCGTTGACGTTGGCGTTGTTGGTTCGGTTGGGCCTGCGCTACTGGGGCGCGGTGCCGGTCGCGGTGTTCCTGGCCGATGTCCTGGTGCGCGGCATGCCGGTGGCGTCGTTGCCGACGCTGATGTCGGCACCGTTGATCACAGCGGTGCATGTTGGGGCGGCCTGGATGTTGCGCGACGGTCTGCGGATCGATCCCGGGTTGACCCGGCTGGTCGATGTCACCCGGCTGGTCGGGGTCAGCCTGGCCGCGACCTCGGCGCTGGCGACCGCGGTGGTGGTCCAGTTCATGCTGGTCGGCCTGTTGGCGCCCGAGGATTTCGGTGCGGCGGCGTTGCGCTCGTGGGTCGGCGACTTCATCGGGATTCTTGCGCTGACCCCGGCGCTCTTGGTCTATTCCAACCCGCGGACCTGGGCGCGCCTGCCGACCGAGCCGGCGGCGCTGTGGCGGCTTGCGGTCGATGCGGTCGCCCACGCCGGCGGCATTTTGTTCACGGTGTGGCTGGTGTTCACGCTCGGCGGCACCGTCGAGTACAAGTATTTTTATCTCTTGTTCCTGCCGATCATCTGGGTCGCGGTCGGCCATGGCCTTGAGGGCGCGAGCGCCGGCATCTTGTTGACCCAGATCGCGCTGATCGTCGCGATCCAGTGGGTCGGCGGCGGCGCGACCACGATCATCGAATTCCAGATGCTGATGCTGGCGCTGTGCCTGACCGGCCTGTTCCTTGGCGCGATCGTGAGCGAGCGTCGGGCGGCCAACCGGGCGCTGGTCGACAACGAGGCGCGGTTGAAGGCGGTGTTGGCGACCGCGCCCGATGCGATTTTGACCATGGACGGCTCGGGCGGGATCGTGTCGGTCAACCCGGCGGGCGAACGGATGTTCAACGCGCTCGACGGCGAGTTGCTGCGCCGGCCGGTGTCGATGGTGCTGCCGCAACTCGACCTCGCCGCCAGCGACGACTTGTGCGAGATGACCGGGGTCCGACTCGACGGCAGCCGCTTTCCGGCCGAGGTCGCGGTGCGCGCGACCACCGGCACCGAACCCGACCGCTTTATCGCGGTCGCGCGCGACGTGACGCGGCGGGTCGAGGCCGAGGCGTGGGTCCACCAGCACCAGTTGGAACTGACCCACGCCGACCGGGTCAGCATGGTCGGCGAGATGGCCTCGGCGATCGCGCACGAAGAAAGCCAACCCCTGGCGGCGATCGCCGCCTACACCCGCGCCTGCCAGCTGTTGCTGCAGGCGCCGGATGCCGACCTGACCCGGATTCGGAGCGCGCTCGACAAGGTCGCGGCCCAGGCACGGCGCGCCGGCGAGATCTTGGACCGGCTGCGCGAGTTCCTGCGCCGCGGCGAGATGCGGATCGTGCCGACCGAGGTCACCGACATCGTCTCTGCGGTCGCCGAGCTCGCGCGCACCGACACCAACGTGAACGGCATCGGCCTCAAACTCGAGATCGCGGACAATCTGCCGTTGGTGGTCGCCGACCGGGTCCATGTCGAGCAAGTGTTGTTGAATCTGGTGCGAAACGCGGTCGATGCTTTGGCGAGCGCGGCGTTCGAGGAGCGCCGGATCACCCTGGGCGCCCAGGCGTGGGACGACCGGGTGCGTTTTTGGGTGCGCGACACCGGCCCCGGCGTCGACCCGGCGATCGCAAGCCGGCTGTTCCAGCCGTTCATCACCACCAAGGGGTCGGGGATGGGGCTTGGTCTGTCGATCAGCCGCACGATCATCGAGGCGCACGGCGGTCAATTGCGCTATGACCCCGGGCCCGGCGGCGGTGCGGTGTTCAGTTTCGATCTCCCGGTCGCGACCCCGACCGCATCGGCGGCGTGAACGGACCGGTTTGCGTTCGTCTGGCAAAGGAGACCATGCGGTGACGGTCGCGATGGACAGACCGGTTGCGATCATCGACGACGACGACGCGCTGCTCGACGCGATGGCGGTGATGTTCGACGCCGCCGAGCTTGCGACCGAGAGCTTTGCGAGCGCCGAGGCGTTCTTGGAGGCACTCGACGCCGGCGGCAGGTACGGCTGTGCGGTGATCGACGTGCGCTTGCCGGGGATGGACGGCATGGCGCTGTTCCGCTTACTGCAGTCGCGCGGCGCGATGATCCCGGCGGTGATCTTGACCGGCCACGGCGATGTGCCGATGGCGGTCGAGGCCCTGAAGGCGGGTGCGGTCGATTTCATCGAAAAGCCGTTCGACCCGGACCGGTTGCTCGAGGGCGTGCGCCAGGCGTTCGGCCGCGGCGAGCTGCGCCGGCGCGACCAGATGGCGATCGAGGAGCTGAACGCGCTGGTCGAGCGCCTGACCCCGCGCGAGCGCGAGGTGATGGACCTGATGGTGGTCGGGCATTCGAACAAAGCGATCGCGTCCAAGCTCGGAATCAGCCCGCGCACGGTCGAGATTCATCGCGCCCGGGTGATGGAGAAGATGTCGGCCCGCACATTGGCCGAGCTGGTGCGAATGACTTTGCCGCTCAACCCATGAGCCGCCGCGGTTTCGGACGCTCCGCGGCGGCGACCGGATCAAGATGCCGCACGGGTGATACGAAATCCGGTTGAACCGTTCCGTTTGGTCGGAGCACCGCCGGTCGGTCGGGGCGCGGGCCGCACCCTGGTCGATCGGCCCCCACCTTGTCTCTCAAGCTTTCGGCAACGGTGATCGAGCTGGGGGGTGAACCGCTGGTCCCGCTCTGGCCGCCCCTGGGGGCGGCCAGAGCGGGACCAGCGGTTCGCGGGGTCGGTGACACCGTCCCCAACCGTGATGGTTGAAGGTCGCGCGTAGCATGGTGCCCGCCTCCGGCC
>JANQHG010000171.1 GCA_028277115.1 Azospirillaceae bacterium | reverse complement strand
CCTGGTCCGCCGGCCGCTCGGCCGTCGCGCGCTCGCCGCCCCGCGGTGCCGCGCGCTCGTGTGCCGTCCGCTCGCCCGCGGCGGCCCGCTCCGGCGGGCGCTTTTTGTCCTCGTCGGCCTTGCGTCGCGCCTCTTCGGCCTTTTTCTTGGCCTCTTCTTCCTGGCGGCGCTTTTCCGCCTCTTCGGCGGCCGAGCGCTCCTGGGCCTGGATGCGCTCGAGCTCCTCGATCTCGCGTCGGCGCAACGCCTCGCTGTCGAGCACCTCGGGTTCCGGGGCTGGCTCGGCGACCCCGGCCGGCGCTGACGGCGCCTCGCGCGCGGCGGGCGGCGGCGGTTCGGACTGGCGCCGCTCTTCCTCGAGGATTGCGCCGCGAAGGGCCCGGACCCGGGCTTCGCGCTCCTCCTTGGTCAGCTGGCGGACCGGTGCGCCCTTGCCGCCGCGGCCGCCGCCGCCCTTGGCCGGCAGGCCCTCGGCGGCGCGGCGTGCCGCGGCGCCGCCGTCGGCCACGCCGGGCGGCGCGCCCTTTTCGACCGTTCGCTTGCGCTTGACCTCGACCGCCACCGTCTTGGAGCGCCCGTGGGAAAAGCTCTGTCGCACCGAGCCGGCGTCAAAGGTCTTCTTCAACTCGAGCGGGCTCTTGCCCGACAGGTGAAGCACCTTCTTGCGGTCCTGGTCGTTACTCTCCGTCATCGCCGTCCGATTTGGTCCTTAAGATGTTCGGTGAGCCGTCGGGTGCCGGCGCCTCCGGTGGGGCGACGAGGCCGGCCAGCCGGGCGGCATCGTCGATCAGGCGGGCGGCCAAGCGCCCGTCGGCAATCGCTGCATGGACCACCGCGCCGCGGCCGAGCGCAGCACCCAGCGCCGCGCCGTCGAACAGCGCGATCACCGGCACGGTCCCGCCCGCGAGCGCGGCGAGCCGTCGGCGTCCGTCGGCGGCGCCGTCGCGCGCCGCCAGTAAGACCGCGACCGGCGGGCCGGAGCGCCCGACCCGGCCGGAAACCAAAGCGTCGCGCACCGCCTCAAAGCCGGCGACCGCTTGGCCGGCCCGGCGCGCCAGACCAAGACCGTCGAGACAGCGCCGGGTCAGGAGCGCCGCGACCCGCTCGACCAGATCGGGGTCGACCGCGACCGCGCGGCGCGCCGCCCGGGCAAACGCGCGCCGCTTGATCGCCCGCGTCACCGCGTCGCGGGTCGCGGTCACCCAAAGACCGCGGCCGGGCAGGCGCCGATCGACGTCGATCACGACCCGGTCGTCCGGATCGATCACGAACCGGATCATGCCGCGCGGGTCGCCGACCCGCCCGGTCGCCAGGCACCGCCGCTGCGGCCTCGCGCAATCCGGGTCCGCCGCCGCCGGGGACAGCGGCGGCGCCCTGCGGCGCGGCGCGGTGCCGTCCGCGCACGGCAAAACACCGGCCCCGCGCTCGGCGGCCGGAGGCCTGTCGCGTGTCACCTGTCTTGCCAACGCCATCGCCCGACGAACTGCCAACCGCTCAAACCCGTGTCCCAGCCGACCCGGCGCGACCCGACCGGGACATCGACCCACCTTCTAACATGGTTCCAACCGCCGGTCAGCCCACGCCCGCGTCTTAAGCGCCGGAAATATTCGCTCGACCGTCGGCTGTGGCTTCTGCCACCTCATCTTCGGTCGGGTCGCCGTCGGACCCGCCGCCGTCGGCCGGCCCCCCGTCCGCGTCGTCGAACCAGTGGGCGCGCGCCGCCATGATCACCTGATTGGCCTCATCCTCGCTCAACGCGTCCTTGCCGACGATCTCGCGCAACTCGTCGCCGGCAAGGTCCGCGAGATCGTCCAGGGTCTTCACCCCCTGTTCGCCGAGCCGGACCAGGGCGGCCGACGTGAGGCCGCTGACGTCCGCGACCTCGTCCTCGACCCCGAGCTCGGTGCGCCGGACCTCCATGCGCACATCCTGTTCCTCCAGGAACACCCGGGCGCGCGCGATCAACTCCTCGGCGATGTCGGCGTCGAACCCCTCGATCTCCGCGAGTTCGCGCGGTTCGACGAACGCGATCTCTTCGACCGACGCAAAGCCTTCAGCCACCAGCAGATGGGCGATCACGTCGTCGACATCAAGCGCCTCGGTAAACAGATTGGACCGGGTCCGGAACTCTTCTGACCGGCGCTCCGACTCCTCGGCCTCGGTCATGATGTCGATGTCCCAACCGGTCAGCATCGACGCCAAGCGGACGTTCTGGCCGCGCCGGCCGATCGCGAGCGATAGCTGGTCGTCGGGGACCACCACCTCGATCCGGTTGTTCTCTTCGTCGAGCACCACCTTGGCGACCTCGGCCGGGGCGAGCGCGTTGACCACGAAGGTCGCAGCATCGCCGGACCACGGGATGATATCGACCTTTTCGCCCTGCAGTTCGCCGACCACCGCCTGGACCCGGCTGCCGCGCATGCCGACGCAGGCGCCGACCGGGTCGATCGCGCTGTCCTTCGAGGTCACCGCGATCTTGGCGCGGCTGCCCGGGTCGCGCGCCACCGCCTTGATCTCGATGATGCCGTCGTAGATCTCCGGCACCTCCTGCGAGAACAGCTTGGCCATGAACAACGGGTGGGTGCGCGACAGGAACACCTGGGGGCCGCGCGGTTCCTCGCGCACGTCATAGATCAGCGCGCGGACCCGGTCGCCGTTCTTGAAATGCTCGCGCGGCAACAGCTCGTCGCGGCGCAAGATCGCCTCGGAGCGGCCGAGGTCCACGGTGACGTTGCCGTATTCGACCCGTTTGACCAAGCCGTTGACCACCTCACCGATCCGGTCCTTGTACTCGTTGTATTGGCGGCGTCGCTCGGCGTCGCGCACCCGTTGCACGATCACCTGCTTGGCGGTTTGCGCCGCGATCCGCCCGAAGTCGATCGGCGGCAGGACGTCGGTCAAAAAGTCGCCGATCTTGGCATCGGGTTTCTTGCGCCGCGCCTGGGTGAGGGTGATCTGGGTCGCCTCGTTCTCGATCGGGTCGGCGACCTCGAGATAGCGCACCAGCATGATCTCGCCGTTGCGCCGGTCGATCGTCGCGCGGATGTCGTGCTCGTGGCCGTATTTGGAGCGGCCCGCCTTTTGGATCGCCTGTTCCATCGCGTCCAGTACCTCGTCCCGATCGATGCTTTTCTCGCGGGCGACCGCATCGGCGACTTGGAGCAAATCCATGGGCATTTCGTCCGGGTCTGGCGTCCTTGGGCGGTCGGCCGCGCGTCGAGGCGGGACGGCGCTATTGGATGGGCGTCGGGATCGGGCGGCGCCGTGCGGCAGCGATCCGGTCCGGCCCCTTGGGCTTACAGCTCCGCGATCAGGCGGGCCCGCTGGATCTCGTCGATCGGCAAGGTCACGGCGGTGCCGTCGACCTCGAGCCTGAGTGTGCCGTCCGCCACCCCCCGCAGCACGCCGGTGAACCGGCGCCGGCCGTCGATCGGTGTGCGCAGGTCGACCCGCGCCTGGTGGCCGGCGAACCGATCGAAATCGCCGATCCGGGTCAGCGGCCGGTCGACCCCGGGCGAGCTGACCTCAAGCGTGTAGGCCCCGGCGATCGGGTCGTCCACGTCGAGCACCGGCGAGATCGTGCGGCTGACCGACGCGCAGTCATCGACCGTCATCGGCACCCGGTCGATCCGTTCGACCATCACCTGAACCACCGGGCGGCGGGTGCCCGAGACCATCACGCGCACGACCTCGTACCCGGCGGCGGTGACCGCGGGGGTGATCGCCCGTGTAATCCGCTCGGCGTCGGCCATCGATTGCGCCGATATCCCCTGAACCAGAGCAAAAAAGATAACCAGAACAAAAAAGGTGGGCCGGCAGCCCACCCGAGACGGCCATCCCGTGGCCCAACCGGACCCACCGGTTGACTTGGAAGAGGTAGCTTACGGCGTTTGCCCCGCAGATCTCAAGGCAATTCCGAGCGACCGCGCGGCCGGCGCATCGCAGGCTACCAGACCAGCCGGGGCACGACATAGTCGGGGCGGACCCCGGCCGCGGCGAACAGGCCGGCCAAGCGGTCGGCGGCGGGTTGCTCGCCCCAGCGCTGGCCGAGGGCCTCGCGATGGATGCCGCCGGCGACGAAGGCGATCGCGGTGCCGACCGCACGGGCGCCGGCGACATCGGTGTCGAGGCTGTCGCCGATCGCGAGCACCCGCCCGGGCTGGTCGGCCGGGACACCGAGCAGCGCGAGCGCGCGTGCATAGACCAGCGCGTGCGGCTTGCCGTGATAGCGCACCTCGCCGCCGATCGCGGCATAGCGGTCGGCGAGCGCGCCGGCGCACATGACCCGGCGCGCGCCGACCATGACCACCCGGTCGGGGTTGGCGCACAGCATCGGCAGGCCGCGAACGACCGCGCGGTCGAGCATCGGCTGGTAGGCCTCGAGCGGGTCGTCGAAGTCCACAGGACCGGTGTTGAGCAGGAAGTCCGCGTCCTCCGGCCGGTCGACCTCGGTCAGATGGGAGAGATCGGTGAAAATGTCGCGATCACGCGCCGGGCCGATATGCAAAAAGCGCGGCCCGAGCGCCCGGTGCCAGGGGTCGGGCGGGGCGGCGAGCGCGGCGCGCGCGAGCTCGCCCGAGGTCAGGACATGATCGTACAGCGGCGGGTCGATACCGAAGCCCGCGAGCTTGATCACGACGCCGCGGGCACGCCGCGGTGCGTTCGACAAAAGACAGATGCGCCGGCCGGCACAGCGCAGCCGGGCAAGACAGGCGGCGACGTCGGGATAGGCGCGCTCGCCGTCGTGGACCACGCCCCACAGGTCGATCAGGAAGCCGTCATACCGGTCTGCAACTGCGGCGAGGCCCGACACCCAGGGGGGGCAGGTCTCGTCGATGCTGGCGTTCATGCCGCCGCCTTTCGGTTCGGTCGGTCGGCCCCGTCCGGCGGACCGGGGGCACGATGGTCGGCCCCGACCGCCGCGCGGACCTCGGTGAACCCGTCGGCCTTGAGCTGCGCCGCGAGCCCGTCGGTGATCCGGCCGATCAGAGCCGGTCCATCATAGACAAGAGCGGTGTAGAGTTGGACCAGGCTCGCGCCGGCCCGGATCTTCGCGTACGCGTCGGCGGCGGTGGCGACGCCGCCGACCCCGACCAGCGGCAGCCGGCCGCCGGTCAGCGCATAGGCGTCGCGCAAGAGCCTGGTCGAGGGCTGAAACAGGGGCCGGCCACTGAGCCCGCCCGGCTCCCGTGCGTGGCGCCCGGTCAACCCCGGCGGCCGCGCCAGCGTGGTGTTGGCGATCACCAGGCCGTCGGCTCCGGTCTCGGTCACCGCCGCGACGATCCCGGCCAGCCCCTCGGCGTCGAGGTCGGGGGCGATCTTGACCAGAAGCGGCGGCGCCGTCCAGCCGGCGCCCGGCGGGCGGGCCCGGCCGCGCGCCGCGTTCATTGCCGCGAGCAGGGGGGCCAGCGCATCGCGGGTCTGCAACGCGCGCAAGCCCGGTGTGTTGGGCGACGAGACGTTGACCACCACCGCAGCGGCAAGCGGCGCCAGCGCCGCGGCCCCGGCGACGTAGTCGGCGATTGCGTCCGGGCTGTCGGCGTTGCGCCCGATGTTGACGAACACCGGGCCGGCCGCCGGCTGCGCCGCCGCCAGGCGCGCGGCCAGCCGGGCGACCCCTTGGTTGTTGAACCCCATGCGGTTGATCACCGCGCGGGCGTCGGCCAAACGGAACAGGCGCGGGCGCGGGTTGCCGGCCTGGGGTCGTGGGGTCACCGTGCCAACTTCGACGAAGCCAAAGCCGAGCCGGAACGCGTGCGCGATCGCAACGCCGTCCTTGTCGAACCCGGCGGCGAGCCCGATCGGGGTGGCGAACCGGCGGCCCCACAGCCGACAGCTGAGCACCGGGTTGGGCACCCCGGTCCACCCCGGGACCACGCCGGCGGCAAGCGCGCCGAGCGCCAACTGGTGCGCGGTTTCGGCGGGCAGGGCCCGCAACATCGGCCCCAACACCGGAAAAATGTCGATCACAGAAACCCTTCGCGACCGAGCGGCGGGATCGCATGGCGGCCATCGGTGCCGAGCGGCAGCGGTCGGCTGCCGATCACCGCCGTGACCACCATGCGGGTGTAGAGATGAGGGAACAACTCGCCCTTGGCCGACGGTTCCCATCTCAAATCGGGGCCGAGCCGGGCGCGGTCGACCGCGAGCAGGACCAATCCCGATTCGCCGGCGAAATGCCGTGCGACCGTGTCGGCGACTTGGCGCGCGGTCGCGAAATGGATGAACCCGTCGCGCCGATCCTGCGCCGACCCCAGATAGTGGCCGGTTGCGACCGCCGCTTTCCAATCCTCGGTCCTGCAAATATGATAGATGACGGGATCAGTCATGTGTCGGCACCGCACCCTTGTTGGTTTCGTCGTGGCGCGCCGGCGCGCGTGGTGGGTCGCGTTCACCCTGGGATCAGAGATGGCGACGACGCGACGCCACGTCCATGCCGCGCGCCGCGGCGGTGTCCATGGCCGCGCGCCGTCCGTCGGCAGGACCGCGGGTCGATGGCGGCGAGGGGGCCCGCTTGGTCGGCCGCCGGCGCCCGGCGTCGGTCGGTCCACCGGTGTCGGTCGGCACACTGATCGTGGTTGGCACATCGGTCGCTTTGGTCTTACGACCACTCAGACAACACGATACTCTCGCAAATTGCGTCGTGACGGTTCAAGCTTTCCTTCCATTTTGCGATCGTAACCGCCAAAGTCGGCCCGCCGGGACCCTGGGTTCGGAGGACCTTTGGGTCGAGTTGGTCAGCCGCGGCGGCCGGTCGCACTGCGAGTCGGGGCTGGCATTCCTCTTGCTTAGCGGCCCGCACACATCCTCGGAGGCCATGCCATGGAAAAGCACGTGTCAGCGAAAGATTTCGGGACCCAGAAGCCTACCAAAGCCCTCGATTTCGCACTTGATATGGTTGCGGCGATGGGGGAAGCCGGATTGAGTGCCGTACCGATCAAGCCGACCACCGAGATGCTGACCGCGGGTGCCCGCGCCGGCGGGGTCAGTGTCGAGGTTGCCTGGCGGATCTATCAGGCGATGCTGAATTCGGCCGATTGATCGTTCGGCCGCCTCGGGGCCTCCCGGTCGGGCCGATCCGGGACCGGACGGCCCGTCGGTGCGGTGCGCGACAAGGGCCGGACAGCAAGAGTGCGGGGCCCGATGTGCGGGCCTGTGGTGAACGACTGGCCGCTTGAGCCTGCCGGCGTCCCGGGTCGACCTTGACCGAGTGGTTGTTTTTGTTCGCGACGGCAGCGCGACAACCGCCCGTTCGGGCGGGCACGCGGGTGTCGGACGGCAGCGCGATTTCAAGACCGCGTCCATGGCGCGGGTTGATCGGATGCGACCGCCGCCGGATTGACCGGTGCGGCGCCCCTGCCGGCCGACCGACCGTCGATCGGGTCTCCTCAAAAGCCCGTCGGGTCCTCTCCAGGTTGGTTGCCGTTCCACGGTCCCGTGATCGGTGGTTCACGGGTCGCGGCCCAGTCCGGGCCGCGACCGCCGCTCCGATCCCGCGACGACCGGGCTCGTCGCACGTCGCGCCAATCGCGCGCGGACGCCGCGGCGACGTCATCGACCGGTGCGGCACGACATCCCTGACGCCATCGGCGGTATCACCCCCCCCAAACACTGCACCGATCCGTCTCACCGGCGTAACGCAAGTCTCGAATTTCGATTGTATCCGGACCGAGCATCGACCGGTGCAATCGGTCATGTGCGGATGATGACGACGCCTCGGCGCCTCGTTCACCTCCTGTCATTTGCATTGGCATGGAGTTATCTCCTCTGAGTTGAAGATTAGTTGTTAAAATATCCAAAAAAATTAAGACGAAGGCTTGCCTGGCGCCCCGCCCTGACCGAAGATCGGCCGTTACCGAACTGGGGAGGGTGCCATGTCAAGGGTATCCATCGGCAAAAAGCTACCGATCTTAATCGCGACAACTGCGGTACTCGCGGTCGGTGTCATGGCGGTGATCGCCTATGACCGGGGTTGGCGGGCCCTGGACGTCGCGACTCGGGAGCGACTGATCGCGGTCCATACCGACCGGGCGGCGTTGCTCGCCGCCTATCTCGGATCGATTTCAGAGGATCTGCGCCTGTTGGCGCAAAGCGACATGGTCCGTGACGGTCTGGTCAGCTTGGCCGGTGGGTTGGCGACCGACGGTGGTGATCCGGTCGAGTATCTGCACGGCGCCTATATCGACGACAACCCGCACCAGGGTGCCGAGCGGCTTCGGCTCGACGATGCCGGTGACGGCACCGCCTACAGCGCCGCCCACCGCCACTATCATCCTTGGTTCCGCAGCTTGATCGAGCTGCGCGGATACTACGACGTTTTCTTGATCAGTTCCGATGGCACCGTGGTCTACACTGCGTTCAAGGAGCGCGATCTCGGGACCAATCTGATGTCCGGCCGGTGGCGCGACAGCGGCCTTGGGGCGGTGGCGCGGGCGGCGGCGGCGGCCGGGCCGGGGCAGCTGTCGTTCGAAGATTTTACCCCCTATGCCCCGAGCAACGACGCTCCGGCCAGCTTTCTCGCAACCAGGGTGACCGATCGCGCCGGTGAGACGCTGGGTACGGTTGCGGTCCAAATGCCGGTCGACCGGCTCAACCGGATCTTGAATTCGGCCGACGGGTTGGGCGCGAGCGGCGAGACCTATCTGGTCGGCACCGACCGGTTGATGCGGTCGGACTCGCGGTTCTCGGAGCAATCGACGATCCTTGAACGTCGGGTCTCGACCGCGGCGGCGACCCGGGCACTGGCCGGCGAGACCGGGATCACGACCGGTCCCGACTATCGCGGCGTACCGGTGGTTTCGGTGTTCGGGCCGGTCGGGTTCGAAGGGGTCACCTGGGCGTTGTTGGCCGAGATCGACGTCGCCGAGGTCGCGGCCCCTGCGGTCGATCTTGCCGTGATCCTGGCGCTGGTCGGGACGGCGTTGGCGGGCGGGTTTGCCGGGGTCGGGCTCGTGATCGCGCGGTCGATCACGCGGCCGCTCGGCGCAATGACCCGGACCATGGAAGCGCTGGCCGGCGGCGACCTGGACGTCGAGATCCCGGCGCGCACCCGCGCAGACGAGATCGGTGCGATGGCCGCGGCGGTCGAGGTGTTCAAGGACAACGCCCGTCACGCCCGCGATCTTGAGGCGCAGCGTGAGGAGACCCGCCGGCGCGCGCAAGAGGAGAAGGCGGCGTTGATCCGCAACCTGGTCGGCGACTTCAACGGCACGGTCGGGTCGATCGTCACGGCGGTGACCAGCGCGGCGGCACAGCTTGACGGCACCGCGCGCTCGATGACCGAGACCGCGGACGAGACCACGCGCCAGGCGAGCACGGTGGCGGCGGCGGCCGAACAGGCGACCGGCAACGTCCAGACGGTGGCGGCGGCGACCGAGCAGCTGAGCGCCTCGGTGACTGAGATCGGCCGGCAGATCCAGCAGTCGAGCGCGCGCACCCGCGACGCCGCCGACCAGGCGGAGGGCGCGCGCAACGTCGTCCAGGCGCTGTCCGGGTCGGCCGAACGGATCGGCGAGGTCGTGACCTTGATCGCGCGGATCGCCAGCCAGACCAACCTGTTGGCCCTGAACGCGACGATCGAGGCGGCGCGCGCCGGCGACAGGGGGCGCGGCTTTGCCGTGGTCGCGGGTGAGGTCAAGGGCTTGGCCGACCAGACCCGCCAGGCGACCGACGACATCGCGGCCCAGATCGCCGAGGTCCAGGCGCGTACCCGCGAGGCGGTGACCGCGATCGCGGCGATCGCCCAGATCATATCCGAGGTCGACGAGACCGCGACCACGATCGCGTCGGCGGTCGAACAGCAGACCGCGGCGACCGGCGAGATTGCGCGCAATGTCCAGCAGGCGAGCGCCGGCACGGCGGCGGTGGCACAGTCGATTAAGGGGGTGAGCCGAGCGGCGGTGACCACCGCGGCGGCCTCGGGTCAGGTGCTCGAGGCGGCGCAGGTTTTGGGGCAGAACGGCGAGGCGTTGCAGTCGGCGGTTGATCGGTTCGTCGGGGGGTTGGGGGCGCGGGGGTGAGTTGACGGGTCCCGTGTGGCGGGCGGATTTGGGGGCTGGCGCCCCCAAGGTCAGGGGGCAACCCCTGGACACCATTATCAGGGGGCAACCCCTGGACACCATTAAGTGATAAAGGGCAAGGGGGTGTCCCCCTTTGCGGGGGTGTCGGGGGCAGCGCCCCTGACAACGGCCGACAGGCCGATGACGAGGGTGAGCTATGGCACAAACCCCAAGCGGCACTCGATTACGTCACCGATCTTCGGACCCGCTGCCGGCGGTTGTGCGTTCATCCGGAGATCGGTCTGGCACCAGACGACATTCGTGCCGGTGTCCGTCGTCTTCCGCTGGGCCGCCGAGTCGTTGCTGCGTATCGAGTGACGTTATACCAAATCCGATTGAACCGTTCCGTTTGGTCGGAGCACCGACGGTGCCGCAAAGCTGAACCGCCGATGTTGGGGCGATCGGCCCCCACCGGCGATGCCAACAGACAGACCGTGCCGGCCGATCGCCCCAACCTACGGATCGGTGAGCAGCTTCCTCAGGCGTGGATAA
>JANQHG010000122.1 GCA_028277115.1 Azospirillaceae bacterium | reverse complement strand
ATGGTCAGGATTTGCGCCGGAAAGCTGTACGACTAAATGACTGGTACACCGCGGCGGACCGACGCAACATGATGTTACTTCCGCCGCGGTGTACTAGTGCGCGTCTCTTGGCTCGGCACTCGGTGGCCTCCCGAAATGTCGGCGGTACGCGGTGGCAAAGGCGCCGGGGTTACTGAACCCGACGTGATAGCCGACCTGCGAAACCGGGATCGACTGGCTCCGAAGCATTTGGTGCGCCAGTTCAAGTCGACGGCCGCGGATGTAGGAAAACACGGTCGAGCCGAAGACAGCCTTGAACTGCTGCGACATCGTCGTTGGATTGACCCCGACCAACCGGCTCAACTCGGCAAGGCTTGGCGGGTTCGCGGTGTTGTTCTCGAGGATGCAGCGAACCTGGTGGGCCCGCTCGAATTCCCGGCGGGTCAAGCCGCGGCACCCGGCATCGTTCTTCTTCTCCGATACGATCCGTGCGAGTTCGGTCAACAGTCCCAAGGCACAGCTTTCGATATGTAAAACCAGAAGGCCCCCCTCGTACGGCGCCTGGAGCATGCTGGTGACCGTGGCAAACAGGCGTCCCGATTGCGGCGGATAATGGAACGACACATCGCCGCGCAAAAGGTCGAGCAATCCGGCGAACGAGCTGCAGCCATGCTCTTGCGTAAGGTCCTCCAAGAACGTTTTCTTGACGCATATGCCAACACTGATATGGCGAGAGCCAGCCTTATGCCGACCTTTGCAGGAGGTGTGACGACCCGTGGCGACCAGGATCGGACAATGCGGTTTGATCTCGATATCGTGTGCCGTGTCGACGTTCAGGAGCGACGTTTGGTTGCCGGTGGAAACACCGAACAATACAGACGGCTCGACCTCCATCTCCACGGTCGTATCCTGGCGGTAATGAAGATCGTAAGTTGCCGCCACCAACCCGTTCCGAATCTCGCGTGAGAGCGCGTGTCCCTGGGGGGTCGCGCGCGGCCGCGTCTGTGTCTCCAGCGTGATACCGTCAGCGTCGGCGACCGGCGGTGCGATCCGAGAACCCCAGTCGGACACCGCTGCGTCCGCGTATCGGGTCTCTTCCTCTAGCATGCGGCTCCCCTTTGAAAACCTGAAAACCCTGGGTCCACCTCATGGCAGCCCCGGGGCAGATGATCCGGCACCGCCGGGATGATAATGATTCGCATTTGCATTTCAAGCAGGGGCGACCACTGGCAGGCGATCGACGATGCGGCGCACCGTCACCGTGGCGCGATCGACACGGTCGCGCAATCGTCTTTGCGGGCCGCAACCGACCTTTTCGATCACCGAAATCCTATTAACCTATTGAATGAACATTGGCTTTTTTGGTTTGAAGACCCGTCGACACGCGTGCCCGTGCAAAGGAAGGTCGGAAGGCCAGGCCAGCCAAATCGATTTTTAGATTTTCTTATTAAGAATATTATTTGTAGATTCGTGATTGTAAACGTCATGATTTCCTCAATTCTGTTAGCATCATGGTAAACAATACTTTAAATTCTCTAAATTTTATGACGCTTCATTCAATCCGATTGTCCGCCTTGCCGCGGTCACCACCGCCGAGGCGCCGACGGCTGAGGCGAACGGTCGGGGGTGACACCCAAACCACTTTGTCATTTTCGGGCGTTGAAGAAGGTGTCACCCCCCAACCGGTCATGCCCGAGGGCGTTTGGTCAGTCGCCCCCAGCCTCACATTCAAAATCGATTGAGCTTAAATACACCGGTTAATTAAATCGACCTTCGATAAAAACAAATGAAAAATCACAAAAATACGCAAATACGACGTGGCAAGCACGAGCAATGAATACAATACTTTTGAGCTTGCATAAAATCGTATGCATAATCAGTCCCAACTTGCAGTCGACACCCCGGTGCTGCAGCGAGTTGCATGCGACCGAAGCCAAATACGATTCCACAAAACTGACCACGATGGACACATATGGATGCTGCTCTGGATACTGCCAATCGTGGGTGGGTAGGTTAACCTCTCATCTTGCTGCTATGAAGCGAGTCGTGACCACGGTTTCGACCCGGTCCCCGCGGCACGAGATCCTCCCAGATCTGCCCAATTGTCCGAGTTGGCCATGGCACCAGACGATAATAATTACAGCTCTACTGAGGCTTTCCTTGATCGCCTCCATGCGTCCGGCGTCCGGGTGTTTCTAAAGGACACGCGCGTCCATGTCCAGGCGGCGCCCGGCACGCTGTCACCGGAGCTGAAGGAGGCGTTGCGGGCCCGACGCGACGACATCGCCAAGCACCTGCTGCAAGCTGTGGACCCGATCGCAGGCCTCACGGTCCAATCCGAACGCAAGGCGCCTTTGGTGCCGTGGCAACGCGGCTTCTGGCTTTTGCATCTGCGGTCCGACGCCGACCTCGCGGTCTTGCACAATGCCTGTCTTTTGACCATCCGTGGGCGCCTGGATGTCGGGCTGCTGGACCGGGCCTTGGCCGCACTGTCTGGCGAGCAGGAAATTCTGCGGGCTCGCTTCCTGGCCAGCGGCGACGGTGACGCGCTGCAGATCGACCAGGGCCAAGGCCCCCGTCTGGAGCCACTTTCCTTAGAGCACAGGCAGCCGGGGGAGACCGTCGGCGATTTCGCCAGACGACGGCTTGCAGACCTCTTGGGCCGCCGGTTCGACTTGGCGCGCGAAGCGCCGATGCGCCTCGAGTTGGTCAGCGATGCCGGCGACGAGCATTGGCTGTTGCTCGCGGCCCATCATGTCGCGATCGACGGCTGGTCGCTCGGGCTGCTTTTGAGCCGTCTCTTCCAACTTTATGACGCCGGTGGGCAGCGGACGGAACCGCCGAACCCCGTCAGTTTCTTCGATGCCGCGCATTTTTTTCACGCTCACTGGCGCAGTCCTGAGGCCCAACGGGCGGTCGCCGACGCAGGCGCGGAGGTCAGCCGGCTGCCGCTGTGTCAAGCGCTGGCGACCGATTTCCGCCGGGGCGCCGTTGGCACCGCGGCCCAGGGCGCGGTTCGGTTCGCGGTCTCGCGTGAGCTGACGGTGCGGTTGCTGGCGCTGGCGGACCAGCACGGCGGCGGCCTCTATGCGGCCCTGATCGCGTGCCTTGCCCTGCTTTATGCGTGCCTGACCGGACGAGACCGACTGGTGACGATGTCGCCGGTCGCCAACCGCGGTCTCTCGCCCCTGCTCGAGGGGATGGCGGGCTGCCTGGCGAACGGCATCCTGGTGGCGCCGCGGGTCTGTGCATCGATGAGCCTGCGGACGGCACTCGCCGCGGTCGTGGCGCAGGCGATGCCGCGACTGGAAAACCAGGGCCTGCCGTTCGACGACATCTTGGACGCCGCGGCGCCGCCGCGGCTGCCGGCCACCTATCCGGCCGCGCAGATTTTCTTGGCGCTTCAGGATGCCGCCGCGGTGCCCCGGTCGAAGACGCTGGCGATCGAGCTTGCCGATCTCCCACCCCTTGGGCGCCAGGATCTTCTGATCGAGTTCCGGCACGGCAGCGCCGGCGGTCTCGATGGCCGGGTCAACTACGACGCCCGCCTGTTCTCCCGGGCGACCGCGGAGGCCTTCACGACGGCGCTCGTCGCGCTGACCGAGGCGGCCGCGGCCGCGCCGGACCGGGCGGCGGTCTCGCTGCCCTTGGGCGCGCCGGTCGAGCCGACCGCCCTCAGCCGTCCCGATGTCGGTGCCGGCCGACGCCCGGCCTTTTGTCTGAACGCGCGTCAAAGGTCGCTGGCCGCGCGGCTGGCGAGCGTGGCCCGGCCCGGCGAAACCGCCGCTTGGGTCGGGCCGTTGGGGCTCGAGCGCTTGGCGGTGCTCCAGGCGGCGGAAGCGGCGGGCGTGCGCTTGCTTGCCCTTTCGCCCAAAATCTCTGCCGGCGACGCGGCGTCGGTGATCGCCGAAGCGGGGGCGACGGTCTTTATCGCCGCCGGTGATCTTAAGGGCGTTCAGGATGGGGACGACGCGTCGGCCGTGCCCGCCTGTGCCAAGGGGCTGCGCCGGGTCGGCCGGGACAGCGCGCCGCTCCCGGCCGACCCCAAACCCGGGCGCCTCGTGCTCGGCCACGGCGGTCTGATCACCGTGCCGGCGGCAGAGGTCGAGCGGCGTCGGGCGGCCGCCGCCCGGGCGCTGGCGGCGCTCGACATCGGTCCGGACCAGCCGATCACGCTCGACCTTGCCGACGGGTCGGACGAGGTGATCGATCTCTTGGACCTGCTGGCCCGTCGGGGACACCGGTTCCTGCCGTCCACCTGCGACCCCGAGCCCGCCGCGCTGCTCCTGGCTGCACGGTGGCGGGGCCCGCGCGGGTCCGGGCGCTGCATTCTGGTCAACCACTTCTCGGGACACGCCCCGTGCCTGCTCGGGACACCGGAAGGCGGCCTGTTCGCCTGCTGCCGGGGCTTTGAGGATGCCGCGGGGTTCCAACCCGCCACCCCGTTGCGCGACGGGGTGCGGGTGCTGACGCCCCACGGTACGGAAGTGCCGGAGGGGTTGCCGGGCGAGCTGACCTTTGCGCCGCCGGACGGGTCGGGGTCGGCCCGGATGCCGCGATCACCGGCGGCCAAACGCCTGGCCGGGGGCGCGCTCGCGCTCAGGAGCGATCCGCTCGCGGCACCGTCGGGCTGGGTCAACGGCCGTTATCTCGACTTCGCCGCCGGCGCGGCCGCGCTGATCGAGCGGGCCGGGCTCGCGGATGCCGCGCTCGACCTGCGCCGGGGTCCCGAGGGGCTCGAGCTGATCGCCTGGGTCGCGCCCCGAGGCCCGGGGACCGCCGAGATGGTGTCTCAGGCGGTCCGCCAGGCGCTCGGTGGGCTGGCGCAGCCCGACCATATCGTGCGCGTCAATGCCTTGCCCAGGGATTTGGACGGTCGCTTGGATCGCCATCGCCTGTCGCTCATGCCGGTGGCGGCCGTCACGACCCTCGCGTCGGTCCCGGGGCGGCGGGACGTCCAAATCGAGGCCCGACCGCCCCAGACATCGCCCGAACCGCGGCATCTCGCAACCTTGCTGCCGCCGACCGGGCAGAGCGGCATCCGCGCGCTGCCGACCTTCGCGCACGCCGACGGGTGGCAAGGCGACGGCGGCCCCGTCGCGGGCGCCCCGCCGGCGCTGGCCACCGGGCCGGCCGTGGATGCAACCTATCCCCTAGACGGGTGGAGCCCCCTTCGGTGGCTCGACCGCGCGGCGGGCACGGACGGCGTCCTGCGGACCCTGGAGTTCGACGGCGTCGAGACCGAGACCGCCTACCGCGATCTCGCGGCGCGGGCCGGGCGGATCGCGCGCGGCTTGCGGCGCGCCGGCTACCGCCCGGGCAGCATCGTCTTGCTGGCACCGCGGCGCTGCCTGGACATGGTGGCCGGCTTTCTCGGCGCCACGGCGGCCGGCGTCACCGTCGCCCCCGTGCCGCATCCCCGCGACTGGCGCCGCGGCGACGCCGGCTTCGACCGGCTGGTGCACATCGCGCGGTTGACGCAAGCCGCGGCCGTGATCGTGGAAGAGCAGGTCTCGCTCACGGACGCGCCCGACCTTGCCGTCGAGATCTTGACCCTGGACGCCTTGGCGGCGGGACCGGACCTGGCGTCGGCCCATGCCTGGCGGGCGGACGAGACGCTTTTGATCTCCTTTACCTCGGGCTCGACCGGCGCGCCGAAGGGCGTGCCGCTGTCAGCCCGCAACATCTGGGCCGAGACCCGCGCCCTCGGCCCCGCCCTTGGGATCGGCCCCGGTGAGGTCGCCCTCAATTTCACCGGTCTCGACCATGTCGCCTCGCTGGTCGGCTATTGCGGCAGCGCTCTGTTTGCGCGCGCCAAACTCGCGATCTTTTCCGTCGAGCGCTTTGTTGCCGATCCCGATGCGTTGGTCGACCGGCTCGCGGCGTGGCAGGTGGCGCACACCTGGGCGCCGGACTTCGCCTGGCGCCTTCTCGCCGAACGGCTTGATGCCCGCGAGCCGGGTGACCTCGATCTCGCCAGCTTGCGCACCGTCTGTTCGGGCGGCGAGTGCCCGCTCGACGCCACCTTTGCCAAGCTGACATCCGCGCTTGTCCGGCACCGCGGCGTCGGCGTGCGGCTGGTCACCTCCTGGGGGATGGCCGAGACGACCTCGTTCTTCACGCTGTCTGCGCCCTGGGACGGCACGCGCGCGCACCATGTCGAAAATGGTGTGATCGACAGCGGCGCACCGTTGCCGGGCAACGAAATCCGCGTGGTCGACGCGGGCGGGCGGCTCGTGTCGGACGGTCAGGTCGGGCAGTTCGAGGTGCGCGGCGACCAGGTGTTCGACCGCTACATCCTGTTGGGCGACGACGGCGCCAAAACGCGGGTCAGCCCCTTGACCCCTGACGGTTGGCTGAAGACCGGCGATCTTGCCCTGATCTCGAACGGCCGGGCGGTTCTGCTCGGCCGTGAGAAAGACGTCCTGATCCTCAACGGGCAGAACATAGCCCAGGCCGCCATCGAGGATGCGATCGGCCAGATCGACGGCGTCGAGGCCGGTTTCACGGCGGCGATCGCAACGCGCGACGCCACAAGCGGCGACAGCGTCTTGGTCGTCTTCTTTTGTCCGTCGAGCCAACCGGAGGGATCGGGCGGTCTTGCCAAGCTGGTCCGAAGACTCTCCGGCACCGTCGCGGCGCGCTACGGCGTCACCCCCGATTACGTCTTGCCGGTCGCAAAGAGCGACGTCCCGAAGACCGGCCTTGGCAAAATCCAAAGAACCCGCCTGCGCAAGGCCTTTGAAGCGGGCGCCTTCCGCCGGTTGGTCCATCGCATGGATCTTCTGCTCGACACCAAGCGCTGCCTGCCCTCGGTGTTCCGGTCCTGGCATCAGGTGCCTTTGGAGATCGCGCTCCCCGCTCGCTTGGCCAAACCGCGGGTCCTGTTGATCGATGACGGGCTCGGCATGGCGCACGCGCTGGACCGGGCGCTCAGCCGTCTTGACGCCCGGACGTTGCGCCTGCCGGCGTCGGCGCTCGACGGCGACGCCGCGACGGCATTCCTGCGGCATGGCGCGATCGTCGTCGATGTGCCGGCGGCGTTGGACCACGACGACGAGCGCGCCGGCGAAATGCTGCGGCGGGCGCGCTTGGCAAGTCACCTGTGCAAGCAACACGACCGGCCGCTTCGTTTTTTATGGATCGAGCGAAACGACCGGACCGGTCAGAGCTGGGCGCTCGGCCGGACCGGTGCCGCGGCGCTCAGGCATGAGGTCAAGGGGGCGACCTTCCAATCGCTGAAACCGGTGTCACTGGTCAGCGACGCCGAGATCGACGCCCTGGCACAGGCCATTTTGGGCGCGGTCGGCCACTGTGACACCGGTCTTGAGCTTGATCGCGATCATCGGCTCTGGACCTCACGGCTGTCGCCTCTGGCGGAGCCCGACCCGAAGGCCTGGGCCACCTTTCCGAATGGGGCGACGCTGCTGGTCGCCGGGGGTCTGGGTGCGGTCGGCCATGTGCTGCTGCCGCACTTGCTGGCCTGGACCGATTGGCGCTTGGTCGTGGTGAGCCGACGACCGCGTGACGCCGCACGCCAGGCGCTCAAGGGCTGGGCTTTGGCGCCGAAGGACGCCGCCCGGATCGACCTTCGCCAGGCCGATGCCGAAGACGCCGCGGCGATCGCGCGCTGTTGCGCGGACCTGAGGGTCGATGGCGTCGTCAACCTCACCGGCCGGGCCGAGCCGAGCCCGCTCGCGCAGCTGTCCGAGGCGCAGCTCCAAACCATGGTCGGCGCGCGCGTGCGGGTCGCCGCCGCGCTCGACCAGGCCTTTGCCGGCCGCGAGATCCCGATCGCCCATGTGACCTCGGCCTACGCCGACCTGGGCGGGCACGATTACCTCGCCTATTGCGTGGCAAACGCGGCGCACCAGCACTGGATCGCGCGGCAGACCGGGCGGGCCCCGCGGCACGTGGACGTCACCTGCGGGTTTTGGATGCCGATCGGTGGGCCGAGCGACCTGACCGACCATCAGGCACGGCTCGGCTACACGGCGATCGACGGGCCCACCGGCGCGGCCGGGCTGATCCAAGCGCTGCTTGGTCCACACCGCCGGCTGGTGATCGGGCTCCATGCCGGTGGCACGGAAACCCGCCCGCACGCGCTGTCACGGCCGAGGCCGATCGATGCGATCGTCGCCCGGCCGCGCGGCAGCCGGCTGGACGCCGGCACCCGCGAGGCGCTGCGCGCCCGAGCGGAACGCTACGGGGTCTCGCTTGGGTTTGAAAACCAGGCCGGCGGCGCGGCCGAGGTCGCGCTCAACCCGGCGGAACGCCAGGTCCTCACGCTCTGGCGAACGGTTCTCGGGTCCGACGCGGAGATTTTGCCGGACACCAACTTCTTCGACACCGGCGGCACCTCGCTGCTCGCCGCGCGCCTGCATCTGCTCCTGAAACAGACCTTCGGCGGGCCCAAGGAGCTGTTGGCGCTGTTCTCCCACACCACGGTGCGGGCGCAGGCGCGCCTGCTTGCGGCACCCGACGGCACCTCGCAGGGCGCGGACATCGAAGCAGGTCCGCCGCCCCGAAGCGAGATCAAGGGCAAGCATCGCACAGGTCGGGGCATGGCCGAGCGACGGCGGGCCGCCCGCACCACCCCAGCGCACAAGGAAACCCTGTCATGACCAAGCCGGAGACCCGGCCACAAGACGCCATCGCGGTGGTCGGTGTGGCGGGCCGCCTGCCCAATGCGCCGGACATCGATACCTTCTGGCACCATCAGGTCGAGCTGATCGAGGGCGCGCGCCGACTGTCGCGCGCCGAGATGGCGCGCAATGGCCGGACGCCGGCCGATCTCGACCGGCCGGATCTGGTCCCGCTGACCGCAACGATCGACGACATCGACTGCTTCGATGCGCCGTTCTTCCAATATACCACAGCAGAAGCGGAAATCATCGATCCGCAGATTCGCCTTCTTCATGAGATTGCCTGGGAAACATTGGAGAATGCCGGTGTAAAGCCAGGCACGCCGGATCAGCGGATCGGGGTCTTCGCCAGCGCCAACGTCAGCAGCTATTGGTTCTATAACCTTGGCGCTTGCTTTGCCGAGCTGGACCCGAACGAGCTTCTTCATATCATTTCGACCAATTCGCAAGATTATTTGGCGACCGCCGTGGCCTATCGGCTCGGCCTGACCGGGCCGGCACTGTCGATCCAGACCGCCTGTTCCAGCAGTCTGGTGACGGCGACGATCGCGTGTCAGAGCCTGCTCGACGGCAGCTGCGACGCCGCCCTGGCGCTCGCCGCCTCCCTGACCTTGCCGCAGGCGACCGGCTACATCTCGACCAAGGACAGCATCTTCTCGCCCGACGGGGTGTGCCGGCCGTTCGATGCCGACGCCAACGGCACCTTCACCAGCGACGGGGTTTGCGGCGTCCTGCTGAAGCGCCTGGACGATGCCGAGGCCGCGGGCGATCGCATCCTGGCGATGATCCGCGGCTGGGCCCTCAACAACGACGGCCGGCGCAAGATCGGGTTCTTCGCGCCGAGCATCGAGGGCCAGCGCGAGGTGCTCCTGGAAGCCGCGGCGGCGGCGGCGGTCGCCCCCGGCGATCTTGAGTATCTGGAGACCCACGGCACCGGGACCCATCTCGGCGATCCGATCGAGTTTCAGGCGATCAAGGCGGTCCACGGCACGGCGCCCCGGCCCGGCCATCGGCTGGTGCTGAGCGCGCTCAAATCCTCGATCGGCCATCTGGGTGTCGCCGCCGGTCTTGGCGGCCTCATTCGCAGCGTTCTGGCGCTCTATAACCGCAAGATACCGGGCACCCTGCATTTCAACTCGTTCAATCCGGCGATCGGCACGGACGGCACACAGCTTCGGGTGCTGGCGCACACAACGGAGTTTCCAAGTCTCGATCGGCCGCCGCGGGCCGGGGTCAGCTCCTTCGGGGTCGGCGGCACCAACGCCCACATGATCTTGGAGGCCTACGAGGCCGAGGCGTCGCTGCCCGAGGCGCCGGGGTCCGAGGCGCCGGTGCGGCCGGAGGTGATCGGGCTCTCCGCCCTCGACGCGGATGCCTTGGACCGCCAGGTCGCCCGCTTGCGCGACTGGCTCGCGTCCGGTCGTGTTCCGGCGACCGAGCGGACCTTTCCGTCGCTGGCCGCAGTGTCGGACGGGCTGATGTTCGACCGCGCGCTCATGCCGTTCCGGCGCGCCGTGGTCGCGAGCGGCCTTGCGGAGACCGCGGAAACGCTTGCGCGCCCGGCCGCTTGGATCAGGACACCGGACGCGCCGCGGGTCTGTTTCGTCTTCACCGGCAGCGGGGTCCCCAGCCGGACGGTCGCGCGCCAGCTTGCCGACGAGGTCCCGGCGTTCGCCGACGCGATGGCGGAGATCGACCGCGTCTTGACCGGGCGCGGCGAGCCGCCGGCCAGCGATTGGCTGGGGCGCGACAAAGCCGCCGCAGCCGAGCGCGCGCTCATGCGCTCCCACGTCGCAGCCTTTGCCTTCGGCTATGCCCATGCCCGGATGTGGCAAGCGCTGGGCCTGGAGCCTGAGGTCGTGCTGGGCCACAGCATGGGGGAGATCGCGGCGTCGTGCATCGCCGGTGCGATCGGCGTTGCGGACGCGTTGACCTTCGTCGGCGAGCGCGCCCGCATCATCGAGGACGTGGCCGAGCCCGGGGAGTTGCTGGCGGTGGCAGGCGACCACGCCGATCTCCTGGACCATTTGGCACTCTTCGAGGGCCTTTCGGTCGCCGGGCACAACGGGGTCGGACAGTCCCTGGTCGCCGGACCGCTGCCGGCGATCGAAGCCCTCAAGCGCCGGCTGACCGGCGCCGGCCTGCCCTGTTCGATCCTGCCGGCCGGCCGCCCCTTCCACAGCCCCGGCATGGCGCCGACCTGCGACAAGGTGGCGGCCGCTGCCGCCGGTCGCTTTAAGACCGCGGCGCGTCCCGTGGCATCGACCGTGACCAGCCGGCTCGAGACCGAAGCGGTCGCCGCGCCGTCCCATTGGTCGGCGCAGATGGTGACCCCGGTCGATCTGACCGGCGCGATCGATGCCGCCTTGGACCATGGCTGCACCCTGTTCCTCGAGCTGGGGCCACGGCCGACCTTCGCGGTGGGCGGTGGCCGCACCCTGGTCGACCGGCGTAGCGCCGCCGACTGGCTGGTCGCCCTGACCCCGGGTGACGACCGCAAGACCGCCGAGATCGCCAAGATCCTGGCCGGAACCCGGGCGCGCCTGTTCGAGCGGGGCTTTGCGACCACGCCGGTCGGGCGCCCGCGCGCCGCCAGGACCACCCTGCCCGGATATGCCTTCGCCAAGCTGCGGTACTGGCGCGAGGAACGCCGCCACGCCCCCCGTGCCGCGCCGTCCCCGTTCGTCCGCACGTCCGACGGGTCGTCGGACCAGGCGGCATCACTGCCGGCCCCGGGTGACGCCTCCGCGGAAGATCTGCTCCAGGATCTGCTCTCGGAAATCTGGTGCGTCGAGCTTGGACGGACCTCCATCGACGGTACGGACAGTTTCGTTGCCTTGGGCGGAACCTCTCTTGCGGCGCTCAAGGTGGTCGGGGCGGTCGAGCGTCAGCTTGGACTGAGGCCGCCGACGGAGAGCCTGATCCTGGCCGAGAGCTTCGATGCCTTCGTCGACGCCGTGAAGGCGCAGCTCCTTCAGGCCCAGGAAGCCGACATGGCGTGGCTGTCCCAACACGGCGTCTCGGAGCTCCGGCCGTGACCGACGTCGCATCGCCCCCCCGAGCGACGGCGCTCTCTGCCGACTGGCTCCGCTCGCGGCTGCAACAGGCGGACGATCGCGCGGCCGACCGCATCCAGGTCCGTCATGACGCCGTGCGGCGCTACCAGCCGTTCGCCATGACCGATATGCAGCAGGCGTACTGGCTGGGCCGGGATCGCGCGCTGCGTGGCGGCGGCGCCATGCAGATGTACCTGGAGTTCGAAGGCCGGTTGCTCAGCCTGCCGCGTCTCGAGCGCGCGTGGAACCGGCTGATCGACCGCCACGACATGTTGCGCGCGGTCGCCAACCCGGACGGCACCCAGCGGGTTCTCGACCAGGTTCCACGCCAGCACATCGAGCTGCTGGCGCTGGACGACGGCACGGTGAGCGAGCAGGAGGCCGCCATGCAGGCGCTACGCGCCCGCATGGTCGCCGAAGCGCCCCCCCTGGACGCCTGGCCGCAGTCCCGCCTCGCGTACGCCTGTCGCGACCGCACAGGAACCGGAACGGGCCGCCTGTTCATGCGGCTCGACATGTGGTGCTTCGACGGCCGCAGCTTTCAGATCATCATCGAGGACTTGGCCGCCCTCTATCGCGATCCCGATGCGGCGCTGCCGGTGCCCGCGGTCTGTTTTCGCGACTATGTCGAGGCGCTCGGCCGGTTCGAGCGGACGCCGGCGTACCAGCGGTCGCTGGCCTGGTGGCAAAAGCGCCTGGAGACGCTGCCGCCACCGCCGGCTCTGCCGTACGTCCGCACCGACGCCGACCTTGGAGGGTCGGCGTTTCGGCGGTTCGACCTGAGGCTGGACGAGGCCGAGACGGTCGCGCTGAAACGCTTGGCCAAGACGCATGGCCTCGGCCTGCCGGCGGTGATGGCCTCGGCGTACGCCGTGACCCTGTCCCGGTGGTCGGGGCAGACGCGGTTCACGCTCAACGTGCCGCGTTTCAATCGCCCGGACTGGCATCCGGACCTGGTCAACATCGTCGGCGAGTTCGCGACCTTCGGCCTGCTCGAGGTCTCGCTCGACCCCGAGGCCGGCTTTCGCGAGACCGCGCGAGGGTTGCAGGAACAGCTCTGGCGCGACCTCAGCCACAGCGAGGTCTCCGGTGTCCGCCTGCTGCGGGACCTGGCCAGGCTGCGCGGGACGATGGAACTCGCGGCGATGCCGGTGGTCTTCACCACCATGGCCGAACGCCGCTCCGCCGACACCGAGGCGATGGAGCAGGCGGTCGCCGCGTTCGGCACCATCGTCTATTCGATCGGCGGCACGCCGCAGGTGTGGCTCGACAACCAATACTTCGAATTCGGCCGGGAACTCTACTGCATCTGGGACGCGATCGACGCGCGGTTTCCGGACGGCCTGTTGGACGACATGTTCGACCGCTACGCAGCACTCCTGACATCACTCGCCGCGGGGACGGACGCCTGGGAGACGCGCCCGTGGCCGGGCCTGCCAAAGCGACAGCAAGCGGTGCGCGACCGCGTCAACGACCGGCCCTGGACGGTGCCGGAAACCTCTTTGATCGCGCTGATCGCGCGCCACGCCCGCGCCGATCCCGGGGCGTTCGCAGTTCTGGACGGTGCGGGCGTCACCACCCGCGGTGGGCTGAGCCGGGCCGCCGGCGCGGTCGCCCGGTGCCTGAAGGCGCGCGGCATCGGCCCGGACGACGCGGTCGCGGTGTCCGTGCCGCGCGGTGCGCCGCTTGTCGCAGCGGTGCTGGGCGTCTGGGGTGCCGGCGCCGTCTATGTGCCCCTGGACATCGACAGCCCCAAGGCCCGGCTCGACGCGATCGCGGCGAACATCGGCCCGAAAGCCGTGCTCTCGGCGTTGGGACCGGACCGCACGCCGGGCGCGACGGCTGTCCGGATCGATCTGGGCGAGGTGATCGCCGGCGCGGGTCCCGAGGACGCCCTGCCCGCCGCCAACCCCGACCCCGGGTCGCTGGCGGCGATCATTCACACCTCCGGCTCGACCGGCGTGCCGAAAGGCGTGATGCTACCCTGGTCGGCGCTGTCCCACGTGGTGCACTACACCAACGAGCGCTTCGGGCTCGGACCCGCGGACCGCGCGGTCATGATGACGTCGTGCCATCATGATTTGTCGCTGTACGACCTGCTCGGCCCGTTGGCCGCCGGGGGCGGCCTGATCGCCCTGGATGCCGAGCTGGCGCTCGATCCCGCCCACTGGCTCAAGCGGGCGCACGACGGCCAGGCCACCTTCTGGAACAGCGTGCCTCGGTTCGCCGAGGCGTTGGTCCACTATGTCGAGGACACGCCCGGCGCCGCCCGGCCCCCGATGCGCCGCTTCGTCCTGGGCGGCGACTTCGTGCCCGCCAACCTGCCGGCGCGGCTGTTTGCCCAGTGGCCCGGGCTTGCCGTCACCACCATCGGCGGTCCGACGGAAACCACCATCTGGAACATCATGAACGATGTCGCGCCGGACGATTGCCCGGCCGACCGTCTTCCCTATGGCACGCCGATCCCCGGCTGCTGGTATCGCATCCTCGACGACGCCGGCCGGGACTGTCCCGATTGGGTGCCGGGCGAGATGGTGTGCGGCGGGGCCAGCCTGGCCAAAGGCTATCTCAACCTGCCAACGGAAACGGCGGAGCGGTTCATCGCGGCGCCCGACAGCGGCGCGCGGCTGTACCGGACCGGCGATCGCGGCCGCTATCGCCCCGACGGCCAGATCGAGATCTTGGGCCGCGTCGACTCGCAGTTGAACGTCGGCGGGTACCGCGCCGACCCGGGCGAGATCGAGACCGTGATCGAACGCCATCCCGACGTCGCCTCGGCGGTGGTGGTGGCACGGACCGACGGCGGTGCCGCGCGTCTCGGCGCCTTCGTGGTGACGGCGGACGGCCGCGCCTTCGACGAACGAGCGGTCGCCGAGCACGCCGCCCGACATCTCCCGGCGGCGATGGTGCCCAAGGTCTGGCACACGCTCGCGACCATGCCGCTGACCGCCAACGGCAAGGTCGACCGGTCCGCCCTGCGTGCCCTCGAGATCGCGCGACCCGAGCCGGAGACCGTCACACCGGACACGCCGTTGGAACACGTGCTGTCGGCGCTGTGGGGCGAGGCGCTCGGTCGTGCGCCGGCCGGCGTCACCAGCAACTTCTTCGGCGAGGGTGGCGATTCGATCGGGGCGACCCGGATCTTGAACCGGATCGAACAGCGGCTCGGGTTGCGGCTCTCGATCGCGGCCTTCTTCGGGGCACCGACGGTCCGCGGCCTGGCGGCCGCCACCCTTGAGGCCCTGGCGACCCGGTGCGCCAAGCCGGCCGATCAGCTGAAATCGTTGCCGGTCGACCGCCTGGTCGCCCTGGCCGGCGACCGGGGCGGCGAAGCGGACGCGTTGCCCAAAGCCGATCGCGACGCCCCGCCGCTGTCCTGGTCGCAAGAGCGCCTGTGGTTCCTCGACCGCCTCGAAGCCGGCAAACCGATCTACATCATGCCGTTTTGCACCGCGATCGACGGGCCGCTTTCGGTGGCCGCGCTCAAGGCGGCGCTTGCCGACGTGGCTCTGCGCCACGAACCCTTGCGTTCGATCTATCCGGCCGAGGACGCCGGACGCGGCGAAGCGCGGCTGCGCATCCTGGACCAAGCGCAGGTTCCGTTCCGCTTCGAAGATCTGAGCGGCCTGGACGGACCCGCGCAAGACGAAGCCTGGCACAAGATCGTCGCCGACGAGGGATCGAAGCCGTTCGATTTGACCTGCGAGCCGTCGGTCCGCGTCTGCCTGGCCGCTTTGGCGCCGCAGCGCCACGCCCTGTGCTGCACCTTCCACCACATCGCCTTCGACGGCTGGTCGATCGCGGTGTTCAACCGCGACCTGTTCGCGGCATATCGCCGGCGGCTCATGGGTGAGGCGCCGGACTGGACGCCCGCGGCCTCATACGCCGATTTCGCGCTTTGGCAAAGGCAACGCCTGAGCGACCAGGCGCACGAAGCGGAGGAGCGCTGGTGGCGCGACCGGCTGTCGGATTTCGCCGCGCTGTCGCCGAGCGGCGATGTCACCCCGCCGGCCGAACGCTCGTTTGCCGGCGCCAGCCTGTCCGCCGACCTGCCGGGCCCGCTGATCGCCGCGGTCGAGGCGTTCGCCAAGCGCTGCGATGCGACCGCGAACATCGTCCTGCTTGCCGCCTTTGCCTTGGCGATCGGCCGGTTCGAGCAGCAGACCCGGTTCATCATCGGCGCGTCGACCGCCGGCCGCGATCACCCGGCGACCGAGGACATGGTCGGCTTCTTCGTCAAGAACCTGCCGCTGCGGGTGAGCCTGGACGAGAACGTGAGCCTGCGCCAGTTCATCGCCCGGATGCGCGACGAATTCCTGGACGGTCTCGACCACCTGGAGCTGCCGTTCCAACGGCTGGTCGCCGCGGTCGCCCCGGACCGCGAGCTCAACCGCAATCCGCTTTATCAAGTCGCGTTTACTTATGAGAACGCGCCGCAGGAAGACGCCCGTCCGTCAGGGCTGACGCTTTCCGCGTTGCCGACCGAGATCGCGGCCTCGCACCTGGATTTGGACATTCTGGTGTGGCCGACCGCCGAAGGCGCGCGCGTGAACCTGATCTATTCCCGTGAAATCTTCCGCCCGCAGACGGTCGAGCAGCTTTGGGCGGCGTTCCGCCACCTGTTGGAAGCCGGGCTGGCCAATCCGGACGCCGCGATCCTGTCCCTGCCCTTGGCCCCTGAGGAGGGGCCGGCCTCGCCGGCGTGCTTGAGCGGCGGGCCGGCACTCGCGCATCCCGGATCACTGTGGTCTTTGCTGACCGCGGCGCTGTCGGGTGCCGAAGGGGTGCTGGAGGACGACCGGGGGGTTGGGCTTGCCGACGGATCGGCGCTGCTGGCGCACGCGGGGCTGATCGATGCGGCGTTGACCGCCGGGGGCCACGCCGCGGGCGCGCCGGTGGCGCTGTTGTTGGCGCCGGGGGCCGCGTATGTCGCGGCGATCCTGGCCTGCCTGCGGCGGGGCAGCGCTTATGCGCCGCTC
>JANQHG010000112.1 GCA_028277115.1 Azospirillaceae bacterium | reverse complement strand
CCCGGCGGTCGCGCAAGGGCGGCGGCGGCGGCAAGGCCGCGGCCAAGGCGCCGGCACCGGCCAAGCCGGCCAAGAGCGGCGGCCGCCGGCGCGGCAGCGGCAAGCTGACCGTGGTCCAGGCGCTCAACGCCGACGAGGCCGAACGCACCCGCAGTCTCGCCTCGGTCCGCCGCGCCCGCGAGCGCGAGCGCCAACGCCTCGCCAATCGCCAAGATGCCCACAAGGTCACCCGCGACGTCGTGGTGCCCGAGGTCTTGACCGTCCAGGAGCTCGCCAACCGGATGGCCGAGCGGGTCTCCGACGTGATCAAGACCCTGATGCGGCTCGGCGTGATGGCGACGATCACCCAGTCGATCGATGCCGACACCGCGGAGTTGGTGATCACCGAGTTCGGCCACCGGGCCCGCCGGGTCTCGGAGGCCGACGTCGAGGACGGCATGCGCGGCGAGGAGGATCGCGAGGACGATCTGTTGCCGCGGCCGCCGGTGGTCACCGTGATGGGCCACGTCGATCACGGCAAGACCTCGCTGCTCGACGCGTTGCGCCACGCCGACGTCGCCAGCCGCGAGGCCGGCGGGATCACCCAGCACATCGGCGCGTACCAGGTCACGATCGACGGCAGCGACGACAAGATCACCTTCATCGACACCCCGGGCCACGCCGCGTTCACCGAGATGCGCGCGCGCGGCGCCAACGTCACCGACATCGTGGTCCTGGTGGTTGCGGCGGACGACGGCCTGATGCCGCAGACGGTCGAGGCGATCAGCCACGCCCGCGCCGCCCAGGTGCCGATCATCGTCGCGATCAACAAGATCGACCTGCCCGAGGCCAAGCCCGAGCGGGTGCGCCAAGAGCTGCTCCAGCACGAGTTGGTGGTCGAAGAACTGGGCGGCGACGTGCTCGCGGTCGAGGTCTCGGCCAAGCAGCGCACCGGGCTCGATCGCCTGAAAGAAGCGATCGTGCTCCAGGCCGAGGTCTTGGAGCTGAAAGCCAACCCCAACCGCAGCGGCGAGGGCGTGGTGGTCGAGGCCAAGCTGGAGCGCGGCCGCGGCTCGGTCGCGACCGTGTTGGTGCAGCGCGGCACGCTCCGGGTCGGCGACATCTTCGTGTGCGGCAGCGAGTGGGGCAAGGTGCGGGCGTTGATCAACGACCGCGGCCAGACCGTGGACGAGGTGCCGCCGGCGATGCCGGTCGAGGTGCTCGGGCTCAACGGCACGCCGCTCGCCGGCGACGACTTCGTGGTCGTCCATGCGGAGTCCCAGGCGCGCGAGATCACCGAGTTCCGCCAGAGGAAGAAGCGCGAGGCCCAGGCCAAGGCGACCGCGCGCGGCACGCTCGAGCAGATGTTCAGCCAGATCAAGGAGGGCGAGGTCAAGGAGCTCGCGCTGGTGATCAAGGGCGACGTCCAAGGCTCGGTCGAGGCGATCGTCGGCGCGATCGAAAAACTGGGCGAGGACAGCCGGGAAGTGCGCTCGCGGGTCCTGCACTCGGGCGTCGGCGCGATCACCGAGTCGGACGTCACCCTGGCGGCGGCCTCGGAGGCGATGATCATCGGCTTCAACGTCCGCGCCAACCCGCAAGCGCGCGAGCTCGCCAAGCGCGACGGCGTCAACCTTCACTATTACTCGGTGATCTACAATGTGATCGACGACGTCAAGTCGGTGCTGTCCGGCCTGTTGTCGCCGTCGATCCAGGAACGCTTCATCGGCAATGCCGAGATCCGCGAGGTGTTCAACATCACCAAGGTCGGCAAGGTCGCCGGCTGCATGGTCACCGAAGGTGTCGTGCGCCGCGGCGCCGGGGTCCGGCTGTTGCGCGACAATGTCGTGATCCACACCGGTGCGCTCAAGACCTTGAAACGGTTCAAGGAAGAAGTCAAAGAGGTCAAGGAAGGGTATGAATGCGGCATCGCCTTCGAGAATTACGACAATATCCGACAAGGTGATGTCGTCGAGGCGTTCGAGATCGAAGAAGTCGCCCGTGCCTTGTAGGCCGACCGCGGTCAAGCCCGGCCGCCGCCGGTCGGGCCGCCGCAGCCGGGCTTTCGTTCGAAAGGCGGATCATGAGTGCCAAGCGCGCAGCGCGCGCCCCCAGCCAACGGCAGCTCCGGGTCGGTGAGGAGCTGCGCCACGCGCTTGCCGACGTGTTACGGCGTGGTGCATTTCGTGACCAAGAGTTGATGCAGCACAATCTGACGGTCACCGAGGTCCGGATCAGCCCGGACCTGCGCAATGCGACGGCGTTCGTGCTGCCGCTCGGCGGCGCCAATGCCGACGCGGCGCTGACCGCGCTCAGGCGCGCGACCCCGCATCTGCGCCGGCAGATCAGCGGCGCGGTCCGGCTGCGCTATGTCCCGATGTTGAGCTTCGAGCTCGACCAGTCGTTCGACCAGGCGTCGCGGATCGAGACCCTGTTGCGCACGCCGGCGGTCCGGCGCGACCTCGCTTCATCACCCGAGGGGGCGCTCGACCGGCAGGCCGGGGCGACGCGCGACGGCGAGGCGGAGGGGTCTTGGGACGACGACGGGTGGGACGACGACGACGCGTGGGACGACGAGGACACCGAGGACGAGGACGACGACGACTGGGACAGCGGTCCGGGCGCCCCCGGGCCGGACGACGATGACGACGATGACGATGTTGATGACGACATCGTCGATGACGATGTTGATGACAGTGACGACCCTGAGATCGGCACCGCCGACGACCGGGACGACCAAGACGACCGGGACGACCGGGACGACCGGGACGACCAAGACGACCGGGACGACCAAGACGACCGGGACGATGCCGGCGGCGCACCGGCGCGGACCGCCGGACCGGCCGGTCTGGCCCGGGTCAACGGCAAAAGGCCGCGCGGCGATGGCGCGGCGTAGCCGGGGCCGGCCGCTCAACGGCTGGCTGGTCCTCGACAAGCCGCCCGGTTTGACCTCGACCCAGGCGCTCGGTGCGGTGAAACGGGTGTACCGACCGGCCAAGGCGGGCCACGGCGGCACGCTCGACCCGCTGGCGACCGGCGTGTTGCCGATCGCGTTCGGCGAGGCGACCAAGACGATCAACTTCGTGCTCGACGGGCTCAAGGTCTACCGCTTCACCGTGCGGTGGGGCGTGCGCACCACCACCGACGACAGCGAGGGCGAGGTCGCGGACACCACCGACGCGCGGCCCGACACGGCGTCGATCGAGGCGGCGCTGCCCGGGTTCGTCGGCGAGATCGAGCAGGTGCCGCCGCACTATTCAGCGGTCAAGGTCGAGGGCGAACGCGCCTACAACCTGGCGCGCGAGGGCGAGATTTTCGATCTGGCACCCCGTGTGGTCCAGGTCCACGCGCTCTCCCTGATCGACCAGCCCGACCGCGACCATGCCCGGTTCGAGGCGAGGTGCGGCAAAGGCACCTATATGCGCAGCCTCGCCCGCGATCTGGGCGCACGGCTCGGCTGTTTCGGCCATATTGTTGCCCTGCGCCGGTTGCGCGTCGGGCGATTTGATGTCAGCTTGGCGATTCCACTTGACGCATTGACGGCGCTTTCGCACACAGACGATGCAGATACCCACATCCTCCCGGTCGCGACCGCGCTGGACGACATCCCGGCCCTGGCCTTGACCGAAGGGGAAGCGCACCGCTTGAAACTCGGGCAAACGATCGCACTGATCAGCCGACAGGATCTGGTACGGCTCGACCGGCTGGCCACCGAGGCCCCGGACAGCTCGGCCGTGGTGGTCGCGGCCTATGCCGGCAAACCGGTCGCGCTGGTCCGGCGCGACGGCGCCGAGATCAGGCCGGTGCGTGTGCTCAACCTGTGACCCCCCGCGGACCGGCGGGCCCCTGACCGGGCTGCCCGCGCGGCCGCTTGGCCTTCGTGAACACGGGACGTAACGAGGAACATCGATGTCGATCACGGCCGAGCGCAAGACCGCGCTGATCTCCGAATATGCCAAGGCCCCCGGCGACACCGGCTCGCCCGAGGTCCAGGTTGCGATCCTGAGCGAACGCATCCGCAACCTGACCACGCATCTCCAGACCCACAAGCATGACTTCCACTCGCGTCGCGGGCTTTTGATCATGGTCGGCCAGCGGCGTCGTCTGCTCGACTATCTCAAGCGCAACGACGCCGGGCGATATGAGACACTGATCCAGCGGCTTGGGCTGCGTCGCTGACCGGGCAGCCCGGCCGGGCCGCCGGCCTCCGTTCGGGGGGCCACGTGCCGCCCCGGACGGCTTTGTTCGGGTCACGCCCTCGGAACAAAACCGATCGACCGGAAGGGGGCAGACCAATCGCGGCAAAAGGGATCACCGGCGGGGCGTGCGCGCGCCCGTCCCGGACACGCGGACGCGGATAGGGAACCAGTACAAATGTTCAGTGTATACAGAAAAGAAATCGACTGGGGCGGGCGACCGCTGATCTTCGAAACCGGAAAAATCGCCCGCCAGGCCGACGGTGCCGTCCTGGTCACCTATGGCGAGACCTCGGTGTTGTGCACGGTGGTCGCGCAGAAGGTCGCCAAGCCCGGCATCGACTTTTTTCCACTCACCGTCAATTACCAGGAAAAGGCCTTTGCCGCCGGCAAGATTCCGGGCGGCTTCTTCAAGCGCGAGGGCCGGCCGAGCGAGTTCGAAACCCTGGTCAGCCGCTTGATCGACCGGCCGATCCGGCCGTTGTTCGCCGACGGCTTTCGCAACGAGACCCAGGTCATTTGCACGGTCTTGAGCCATGATCTGGAGAACAGCCCGGACATCGTCGCGATGGTCGGGGCGTCGGCGGCGCTGACCCTGTCGGGCATCCCGTTTATGGGTCCGATCGGCGGCGCCCGGGTCGCCCGGATCGACGACGCCTTCGTGCTCAACCCGACCTTGGAACAGATCCAGTGCAGCACGCTTGACCTGGTGGTCGCCGGCACCCAAGAGGGCGTGCTGATGGTCGAGTCGGAGGCCGAGGAGTTGTCCGAGTCGGTGATGCTCGACGCCGTGATGTTCGGTCACCGGTCGTTCCAGCCGGTGATCGACACGATCATCGAGCTTGCCGAGATGGCGGCCAAGGACCCGTGGGATTTGCCGACGCCGAGCTACGACCGCGCCGCGGTGCTCGGCCGGCTGAAGGACCTGGTCGGCGACGAGGTGCGCGCGGCCTATGCCGAGACCGCCAAGCAGACCCGCCACGACCGCCTGGCCGCGGCGAAAATCTCGGCGATCGACACCCTGATCGCCGAGGAGTACCCGGCCGAGGCGATCGGCCCGTGCTTCAAACAGCTCGAAAGCAGCATCCTGCGCGGCAGCGTGATCGAGAGCGGTCTTAGGATCGACGGCCGCGACACCCGGACCGTGCGCCCGATCGTCGCCGAGGTCGGGATGATCCGGCGGGCCCACGGCTCGGCCCTGTTCACCCGCGGCGAGACCCAGGCGCTGGTGGTCGCGACGCTCGGCACCAGCCAGGACGAGCAGATCGTCGATTCGCTCGAGGGCGAGTACCGCGAGCATTTCATGCTCCACTACAACTTCCCGCCCTATTCGGTCGGCGAGATCGGCCGGCTCGGCGCACCCGGCCGGCGCGAGGTCGGCCACGGCAAGCTCGCCTGGCGGTCGATCCACCCGCTGTTGCCGAAGAAGGAGGCGTTCCCCTACACGATCCGGGTGGTCTCCGAGGTCACCGAATCGAACGGCTCGTCGTCGATGGCGACCGTGTGCGGCACCTCGCTCGCGCTGATGGATGCCGCGGTGCCGCTGCCGCGCCCGGTCGCCGGGATCGCGATGGGTCTGATCAAGGAAGACCACGGCTTTGCCGTGCTGTCCGACATTTTGGGCGACGAGGACCATCTGGGCGACATGGACTTCAAGGTCGCCGGCACCGAGGCCGGGGTGACCGCGCTCCAGATGGACATCAAGATCACCTCGATCACCGAGGAGATCATGCGGATCGCGCTCGATCAGGCGCGCGACGGCCGGCTGCACATCCTGGGCGAGATGACCAAGGCGATCGGCGGTGCGCGGGCCGAGGTCAACCAGCACGCGCCGCGGATCACGGTGATCTCGATCCCCAAGGAGAAAATCCGCGACGTGATCGGCTCGGGCGGCAAGATCATCCGCGAGATCGTCGAGAGCACCGGGACCAAGATCGACATCGAGGACGACGGCACGGTCAAGATCGCCGCGGTCGATGCCTCGGCAAGCGAGGCGGCGATCAACTGGATTCGCGGCATCGTCGCCGAGCCCGAGCTGGGCGTGATCTATGCCGGCAAGGTGGTCAAGACGGTCGATTTCGGCGCGTTCGTCAACTTCCTCGGCAGCCGCGACGGCTTGGTCCACATCTCCGAGTTGGCGGCCCAGCGGGTCGGCCGGGTCGCCGACGTGGTCAAGGTCGGCGATCAGGTCAAGGTCAAGGTGGTCGGGTTCGATGAACGCGGCAAGGTCAAGCTGTCGATGAAGCAGGTGGATCAGGAAACCGGCGAGGATTTGACCAAGTCGGCGAGCTGAGCCGGCACTGCCCACCAGTCCTTGTTTTGGTTCAACCTTGGTTGAATTTCGGTCGAGCGGGTTTCGTGGGTGATCAGGTCTTGCGGCCGTAGGCGTCCTCGAACCGCTCGATATCGTCCTCGCCGAGATAGGCGCCGCTTTGGACCTCGACGATCTCGAGCGTCACCTTGCCCGGGTTTTCCAGGCGGTGAATGGTGCCGACCGGGATGTAGTGCGACTGGTTTTCGTAGAGCAACAGCTGGGTGTCGCCGCTGGTGACCAGCGCGGTGCCCTTGACCACGACCCAATGCTCGGCCCTGTGGTAGTGCCGCTGCAGCGACAACCGGCCGCCCGGATGGACGGCCAGCCGCTTGACCTGGAAGCGGTCGCCGACCAGGAGCCCCTCATAGCTGCCCCACGGCCGGTGGACCCGCCGGTGGGTCAAGAGCTCGGTGCGGCCGTCGGCGCGCAGCCGCTCGACCACCGTCTTGACCTCTTGAGCGCGGGCGCGATGGGCGACCAGGGTCGCGTCATCGGTGACCACGATCACCAGGTCCTCGACCCCCAACGCGGCGGTCAGGTGGGTTTCCGAGCGGATGTAGCAGTTGCGGGCCGCCTCGGTGACGACATCGCCGATCGCGACATTGCCGGCGTCGTCCTTGTCCCCGACCTGCCAGAGCGCGGCCCAGGTGCCGACGTCGGTCCAGCCGAGGTCGCACGGCACCACGGCGGCCGCGGTGGTGTGCTCCATCACCGCATAGTCGATCGAGATCGACGGCGCGGCTTCGAACGCGGCGTCGCCCAGGCGGAAGAAGTCGAGGTCGGCGTGCCCCTGGTCGAGCGCGGCTTGTGCCGCGGCGAGGACGGCGGGCGCGTGCGCCTCGAACGCCTCGATCAGGCGGCGCACCGGGAACAGGAACATGCCGCTGTTCCACAGATGGTCGCCGTCGGCGCAATAGCTTGCCGCGACCTCGCGCGACGGTTTTTCGGTGAACGACGCGACCCGGCAGACGCCGTCACCCCGCTCGAGCGGCGGGCCGAGCGCGATGTAGCCGTAGCCGGTCTCGGGCGCGGTCGGGGTGATCCCGAAGGTGACGAGACAGCCGGCCGCGGCCGCGGCCGTGCCGGTCGCGATTGCCCGGTCGAACGCCGCGAGGTCGGTGATCACGTGGTCGGCGGGCAGAACCAGGATTTGGGCATCGGGATCGTCTTGGGCGACCGCGAGCGCGGCGGCCGCGCAAGCCGGCGCGGTGTTGCGGCCGCACGGTTCGAGCATGATCGCCCGCGGCGCCAGGCCGAGCGCGCGCAGCTGTTCGGCGATCAGGAAGCGGTGTTCGCGGTTGCAGACGATCACCGGGGCCGCGAACCGCGCCGGGTCTGCCACCCGGCGCACGGTGTCCTGGAACATCGTGCCGTCGGAGCACAGCGCCAGCAGTTGCTTGGGGTAGAGTTCCCGCGACAATGGCCACAGCCGGGTTCCCGACCCGCCCGACAGCACCACCGGTACGACCGTCGCCGCCCGATCCGCCGGTGGTGATTCTTCGGAGTCGCTGTGCTCGTGCATCGACGCCGCTCGCCTCCCCCAGTAAGGACTCAAGGTCACAACCGTGACCGATCGAGCGACAGGTTACCACAGGTTCGTCCCCAACCGGCCGTCGACGGATCGCTGCCGACGACGGGTACGGCCTTGCGGTCGCGCGGCCCCCCCCCTTTGCCCCTCCCGAAATGGGGTCCAGGGGGCACCCCTGGTCGGGGGGTGTCGGGGCATAGGCGCTAACTTAACGGGATGTGCGGCAAATTGGCAGATTGCTTTTTCCGCTGGCGTGGTGGGTCGCAGAGCGAGCGAATTAGATCTCTGGCGCGCTCAATCAGCCGGCTCATTGGGAAGTTGCCGAAGATCGCTGATAAGATTGCCTGCCGAAAGATCGAGTGGAGGCGCCAGATGGACGGTGGTCGGTCAGGCTTGGCACGCTGCACAGG
>JANQHG010000094.1 GCA_028277115.1 Azospirillaceae bacterium | reverse complement strand
TGACTACGGATCAGAAGGTTAGGAGTTCGAATCTTCTCGGGCGCGCCAAAAATCCTCGAAGACGTTAAAGGGTGGTCAGGGCGTGCACAGCAGCGACCACCGGGCAAAGGCGCCGAGCGCAAGCGTCGCGCGCGACACCGACTTTCACGAATGGGCATTCCGGCAGGCCGATCTGCTGCGCACCCGACAGTTCGACATTCTGGACGTCGACTCACTGATTGAGGAAGTCGAGGATTTGGGTTAAGAGCGCACGTCGAGAGTTGTCGAGCCGCCTTGCCGGACTTTTTCTCCATCTTCTGAAATGGCAGTCTCAGCCGGAGCGCCGCGGCCGCAGCTGGCAGGCGAGCATCGCGTTTCAGCGTCATGGGATTGCGCGTCTTTTGAAGGACAATCCCAGTCTCGGCCAGTTCTTGTCCGATCCCGACTTTGTGTCGTCCAGCTACCGCGCCGGCCAGTTGGGTGCGATCGCGGAAACCGGCCTGGAGATGCCGGAGACATCGGCGTTTTCATTGGCGCAAGCCCTTGATGCCGACTTCCTGTCTGACGATCGGTCCGGCCGAACGCCGTGACCACCCGTGTCGATCCACCCGGTCGGGCACTGGAAATGCGGTCGTTGGGCAAAAAAGCTGGGCCAGCCCAATTCTCCATGGGTATTGATGGCGGGTCGGGAACGTGCCAAGAGGGCGAGGCCGAAATGGCGAGATCTCGGGTCACCGGGTTCAAGGCAAGGGCCGCGGCAGTCGCGAGGACGGCGCCGCTGGTTGTCGGCGCGATCCTGGTCGCCCTGGTCTTGGCGGAGCTCCTGTTGTGGGCGTTCGTGCCCTTGCGCAACGTCGGCCCGTCGTTCTCGGTTCATGACTCGCGCCTGGGCCGGCGCCTAAAGGCCAACTTCGCGACGGTGCGCTACACGCCCGAGTTTACGATGCACTTCAGCACCAACTCGCTCGGCTTCCGCGGGCCCGAGCCGACCCGGCCGCCGCGCGGCGGCATTCTGTTCCTTGGCGACTCCTTCACCATGGGATACGGGGTCGACGACAGCGAGCCGTTCCCGGCCCTGATCGCTGCGAAGCTCGCCGCCCGCGCCGACGGTCGGACGCCGGTCCCGGTGATCAATGCAGGCATGGGCGGGACCGGCAGCGACTGGTGGTTGCCGTTCCTCGAACGCGACGCGCCGAGGTTTACGCCCCATCTTGTGGTCCTGCAAGCAATGGTGAACGACTTCGAGGACAACTGGAGCGGCGGCCTGTTCCGGCTTGGCCGCGACGACGCGTTGGTTTACAGCCCGGTCGCCAAGTCGATCGCCCGAATGGCCCTGGACTTGGTGACCGCAGTCCCGGGGCTGGACAGTCTGCATCTGACCGGGCTGTTGCGCCAGGTGGCCACCACCGTCAAGAAGATGCTGCGCCCGTATCCGGGCAGCGCCGCGGACCCCCTCACCTTCCGCCTGATTGAGGCCGCGGTTCAGCGCTGCCGGGATCAAGGCTACTCGGCGGCGATGGTGTCGTTCGAGATCACCGGCGCCCGGCTGAACCGGCTCCGCCAGATCGCGGCGCAATTCGACCTCCCTCTCCTGGTCATGCCGAGCAAGAGCGAACGACCGGACCTTTACTACCGGGTCGACGGCCACTTGACCGCCCATGGCCACGTCGTGGTCGCCGAGCGCATGCTGGCTGAGCTGGAACGCTTGGACCTGCTGCCGCAGCCTTGAGCGGGGGGGGGTCCAGGTCGGTTGCTCACCGGCCCGCGGCCGAGCCGCCGCGAACGGAGCGGTTCTTTCCGGCCTCGCGCGTCAGTCTAGCTCGAACGCGTCCTTGTAATCCCGCTTCAAGCTCGGGTCCTGGTCCTCTTTGCGCAGTATACAGTTTCCGGCAACCAGGAGCTCGATCTCGGTGCCCATGAAGCAGTGGAAGGCGTCTTCGGGCGTGGCGACGATGGGTTCGCCGCGGACATTGAAGCTGGTGTTGACCAGGACCGGGCAACCGGTGCGCGCCTTGAATGCGGTCAAAAGCGCATGATAGCGCGGGTTGAGATCGGCGTGAACGGTCTGAATGCGCGCCGAATAGTCCACGTGGGTGACCGCCGGGATACTGGAACGCGGTACATTGAGCTTGTCGATCCCGAACAGGGCGTGCTGTTCCGGCGTCATGGCCTGGCGGTGCCGCGGCACAACGTCGGCGACCAAAAGCATATAGGGACTATCGACGTCGAGCTCGAACCAGTCGGCAACCTCCTCGCGCAGGATTGAGGGTGCGAACGGGCGGAAGCTCTCGCGGTACTTGACCTTAAGGTTGAGTATCTTCTGCATGGTCGGGCTGCGCGCGTCGCCCAGGATCGAGCGGGCCCCGAGGGCACGCGGCCCGAACTCCATGCGGCCCTGGAACCAGCCGACCGCCTGGCCGGCCTCAAGCGCGTCCACGGTCTCACTCAAGAGCGGGTCGTCCTCGACCACCGTGAAGACGGCGCCGCAGGCGCGCAAACGCCGCTCGATCTCAGCGTGTGCATAGGCGGGGCCGAGGTAGGCCCCCGACATGGCGTCACGGCGACCGTCCGCTTGGCGTTCACCGCCATGGAACAGATGCCAGGCGCACAAGGCCGCGCCCAGCGCGCCACCGGCGTCGCCAGCCGCGGGCTGGATCCACAGGCGCTCGAACCTGCCATCGCGCAGGATTTTACCGTTGGCGACGCAGTTGAGCGCAACCCCCCCCGCCAGGCACAGATTGCGCAGCCCGGTCTCGGCCGCGAGCGACCGGGTCACACGCAGCACCGCCTCCTCGAGCACCGCCTGGACCGAAGCCGCCAAGTCCATATGGCGCTGGGTCAACGGCTGGTCGGGTCGGCGCGCCGGGCCACCGAACAGCGCGTCGAAGCGCTGGTTGGTCATCGTCAAGCCGGTGCAATAGTCGAAGTAGTCCAGGTCAAGCTGGAACGAACCGTCCGGTTTGAGATCAACAAGATATTCGAGAATGGCATTTGTATATTTTGGCTCACCGTACGGTGCCAATCCCATTACTTTATATTCACCCGAGTTGACCTTGAACCCTGTGTAGTAGGTGAATGCGGAATAGAGCAGGCCGAGACTGTGCGGGAAGTGTATCTCCCTTTCGATCGCCAGATTGTGACCGCGCCCGATGCCCACGGACGTGGTCGCCCATTCGCCGACGCCGTCCATGGTCAGGACCACCGCCTGCTCGAACGGCGACGGGAAGAAGGCGGCCGCGGCGTGGCTCAAATGATGCTCGGCGAACAAGAGCCGGGCGGCCCAATCGACCTCAGGGTCGAGCGTGCGCAGGCGGGCAAGCAAAAGCGGTTTTTGGAACAGCTTCTCGCGCAGCCACACCGGGATCGCCAACCGGAATGACCGGAACCCGCGCGGAGCAAAGGCGAGATAGGTTTCGAGCAGGCGCTCGAACTTGAGAAACGGCTTGTCGTAGAACACGACCTGGTCGATGTCGCCGGCACGCGCACCGGCTGCGGCCAGGCACGCTGCGATCGCGTGTTCAGGGTAACCGCTGTCGTGCTTCTTGCGCGTGAAGCGCTCCTCTTGGGCCGCCGCGACGATCCGGCCGTCATCGACCAGGCAGGCGGCGCTGTCGTGATAGAACGCGGACAGACCGAGGATCAGCATCGCTTTGCCCGCCGGTCAAAAGACCGTGTAGATGAACGGTGCCACAGCCGATCCCTGGGTCAAGACCACCAGGCCGCCGAACAAGGCCATCATGACCACGATTGGAAGCAGCCAGAATTTTTTGCGTACTGCCATGAACCGCCACAGTTCGGTCAAGAATGACACCATTTCCGTCTTTCTCCACTGGCTCCACTGGATTGCGGTCTTACCTAAAACTGTTCGGTCATGCTCTTGGGGTCCGGCCCCGGCGGGCATCGGACGATCCAATAAGACTGCGCCTCCGGCTTGAACCGCCGCCGCAACGGGTCATGGCCGAGCCCGCGCATGACCAGGCCGATGGGCAGCACGGCGCCATAGAACATCACCCCCAGCACCACAGGGCTGACAATCTTGTGCAAAAGGAGTCCGAACCGGGTCCACAGGCGGTTGAACGGTGCCAACAGCGCTGGGCGAAAGAGCGCCGTGGTGAGCAAGCCGAGCCCGAGCCCGGCGGCCACCCCGGCAAGAACGAGAGCGCCCAGAACCGCCTGATAAACCGTCACAAAGGCCAGAACAGCCGCGAACACCAACCCGAACGACCGGTTGGACGAGCCATGGATGTCTTGGTCGCGACCGAAGGATTCATGGAAACTGTCGCTCACCGCGGCCTCCACGACACGCACATCACCACAGACTGCCGCACCTTCCGGGGGCGGCAGATCCTTCCACACCCGGCCCGCCGGTCACGGTCCGGACCGGTCTCGCGCAGCTCGGGTGCCACCTGATGGAAGCCGTCGCTCACCCGACACTGACAGGGGAACGGGCCGTCTTCCGCCGCCTCGCACCCGGTGCCCACCAACCCCAGGCCCGCCGCCGCGTCAGTATGGCTCTCGTTCAGCATGGCTCTCTTCAGGAAACCCAGCTCGATTTTATACATCATTGACCGGAATAATAACATCTACAAAACATGGCCCAGGCCGCCCGCTCCCGGTCGACGCTCGACCATACCAGGGGGTGCAGGCTCCCGGCCGCCACCGGAAACACCGGCCGCTCTCCAGAGAACCGGCCTCGGCCGGCCGGGCCGGTCTCGCTTCACACCGATCGACCGATAGACCGTTTTCACTGTTCTCCGACGCCTCGACAGCACGCCTGTCGAGGGCCTTGGACACATCGCGAAACACTGTGCCCGAGCCGGCGCCCCCTTCCCAATGGGAGAGCTGAACGATCCCGGCCGACGACACACTAATGGTGACAATCAGAACGATACGGCATACTATCGGCTGCGTCGAGCACAAGATATCGCCCTGCCACCCCGTCACGTTCCCCGATCTCGAGGGCACGCAACTGCGACACCAAGGGCCCGCCGACGGGCCACGGGAGCCGAGCCATGATCCGTGAGTGTTGGCGCCGCCGCCTGGCACCGCCTTGCCTAGCCATCCTTGTCGGCGCCTTGGTCGCCTGCACCACCAGCTTCACTCTCGAGCCGGTCGAACGGCAGCCGGAAGGATTCGCACCATGGGACGAGACCGTCGGCGACTATCGACTGTTGCCGAACGACGAGATCGAGATTAGGTTTTTCTATACACCTGAGTTGAACGACCGACTGGTGCTCGGGCCGGACGGTACGGTGCATCTCCAGTTCGTCGGGCGTGTCATGGCGGCCGGTCGGACGCTCGCCGAATTGCAGCGAAACCTGACCAGGGCCTACGCCAAGGACCTGATCGATCCGCAGTTGGTCGTGGTCTTGCGTGGCATAGAATCGCAACAGGTGTATGTTGGCGGTCAGGTCATCCAACCGGGGATTTACCCGATGGTCCACCAACTCGACGTGTTGCGCGCGATCCTGCTCGCCGGTGGCTTTCGGGAGACCGCCCGCGTCGAAGAGATCGTGCTGATCCGGCGCAATCGAGACAACCGGCCGATGTTGCGCACGGTCAACGTCAAGGCGTTCATCGAAGACGGCGGACCGACTGAGGATGAGACCGACCGCACCACTCGGGTCGGACCCGATGCCGCCGACCGGCCCGGACGCGACCGGTGGGGCGACGGCGTCCATAGGGTCGACCACGACGACCGGCGGGTAGCCACCGATGATCACCAGCCCGACGAGCCGAAAGACATCGGCGACGTGCCGCTGGTCGCCGGCGACATCGTCTTCGTACCGCGCTCCCACATCGCCGAGGTCAACACATTTGTCGATCAGTTCATCACCAGGGTCCTGCCGTTCAACCGCAATTTCAATTACAACATCGACCATGGCGACGTGTTCGGATCCGCCGCGGCCACGCCCTGATGCCCGGACGACCCGGCCCGGGTGCCGCTGGCGTCTCGGACCGGGTCTTGGGGTTCGGCTCTGGCTCTGCGTCCTGGCCCTCGTGCTTGCAGCTGGCCCAGCCTTCGGACAATTCTACCCGCGCAACTGCTTCGTCCGGCCTGATGGCCAGGGACCGTTGGTGCCGGCGGTGCAAAGCCTGGAGGAGACCCACGGTTATTGGACCTGGAGCTATTTCAGTCTGAACCTGCGCCTGCCGATCATCGCCTTTGATCTGTCGTTCTTCCGACTGGAGCCGCTCCTTCAGGAGCTCGCGTTCCGAACCGCCTGTTTGAAACTTCAGATCAACACTGAAGACCCGGAGACCCCGTTATGTGCTGCCCTTGCGGAGCTGCGCCGCCAGGGGCTGAGTGCGCGCGACGAGGCTGTGATTGCGGGCGCCCATCTGCGCCTTGGCCGTCTGCGCCGCTATTTCGGCGGCGTCGGGTCGGAGTATTGGCGCCGAACCATGATCCGTTGCCCGAGGCCGCCATGACTGCGTCCCCGCCGCGCCGCCGTCGGTTTCTCGGGATGCCGTTCGACCCGGTGCCCGCGGACGCGGTGGTGGCGGCGATCGCGGCGCGCGGGCCCGAAAACCCGTTTGCCTACGTCGTAACCCCCAACGTCGACCATGTTCTGACCGCGTCGCGCCGGCCCGACCTGTTGCCCTGCTATCACCGGGCCTGGTTGTGCGTGTGCGACAGCCGACCGCTCCGGCGCCTCGCCCGGCTGTTCGGCCTGACCCTGACCCTGGTCACCGGCAGCGACCTCACCCGTCGGTTGTTCGCCGAGGTGCTGCGCCCCGGCGACCGGATCGCGGTGATCGGCGCGACCCCCGCGGTCGCGGACGGGGTTCGCCGTCGATTCCCGTGGCTGACCGTCTGCGACCATTGCCCGCCGTTGGGCTTCATCGACGACCCCGCTGAGGTCGACCGCTGCCTTGCGTTCCTGGAGCGCGAGGCGTCCCGGGCGCGCGTGATCTTCCTTGCGGTCGGCGCGCCGCGCTCGGAACAACTGGCGGCGGTGCTGGCCGCCCGCGGCCGGGTCCGCGGCACCGCCCTGTGCATCGGCGCCTCGCTCGAGTTCCTGACCGGCGCCCGCCAACGCGCCCCGCACTGGATGCAGACCCTCGGCCTCGAATGGCTGTTCCGCCTTTTCAGTGAACCGCGTCGCTTATGGCGCCGCTACCTGCTCGGCTCGGTTGCACTTGCTCGCTTGATGCTGCGGTATTGGCGCGGGCCTGCAGACTGACCTGCAGACTGAAAGAAGCCGCGCATAACGGTTCATTGCAAAAACCAGTTGAAAACCGGACAAATGTTTCACAAACTCGGGACGCCGTCGGCGACCTGACGCGATCGGCGCATAACCGCTGGTTATGAAGAAATGTTTCGCCGAGTGGTGACCCCGGATAAGGTCACTATGAAGCAGGTTGGACCGGACAAATGAGACAAGACCATGGGTACCCGACAATGACCAACGGTCCGTTGTCCGAGATGGCCAAGCCGCGCGGCTGGCGCGACCTGCCGATCTTTTTGACCTATACCCTTTATGGCTTGGATATATTTATCCTGATCGCCGCCGGATGGCTGTCCCACGCCGGATACCATGCCGAGCTCGAATGGCCGGCGCCCTACATCGTGCTGACCTTGGCAACTGTTGCCGCGTTCAGCAAGTCGGTCGAATCCCAGAACTGTTACAACCAGGCACGGCTTCCGCGGATTCTGTCGTCCAGCTACCGCGCGATCATCACCTGGACCATCATGGTGGTGGTCGCGATCGTGGTGATTTTTCTGTTGAAGGTGTCGTCCTCGTTTTCCCGCGCCTGGTTCCTGCTGTGGTGGGTGGTCGGGGCGCTCGGGCTGGTGGCGGGACGGTATGCAATCGCGTTGGCGTCCCGGCGGGCCCGTGCGGCCGGCCTGTTGACCCGGCGCGCGTTCCTGGTCGGCGCGGATGCGCTCGGCCGCGGTCTGCTCGACAGCCTCGGCCCGGCGGTGCGCATCGTCGGGGTGTTCGACGACCGGCAAAGGCGGCTCCAGGCGGACCAGCCGCGCCTCCAGGTTGACGGCACAATCGCCCAGATGGTCGATGTCCTGCGCCGGTCCGATATCGACATGGTGATCGTCTCGTTGCCGAGCCACGCGGTCGATCGGGTCCAGGCGATCGTGCGCCAAATCAGCGCCGTGCCGGTCGAGATCCTGCTCTGTTTCGGTGCGGTCGGCTTCCGGTTCAACCGGATCGAGGCCGGCATGCTCGGCGATGCGCTGGTGGTGAAGGTGGTCAACCGACCGTTCGACCACGGCGGCTGGCTGATCAAGCGGATCGAGGATCTGGTGATCGCGACCGCGGCGACCGTCTTGTTGGCCCCGGTTTGTCTCGCAATCGCGATCGCGATCCGGCTCGAGAGCTCGGGCCCGGCCATGTTCGTGCAGACCCGGGTCGGGCTCAACGGCCGGCGGTTCGACATGTACAAATTCCGCACCATGCGGACCGAAACCGCGGCGGAGCGCGAGACCGTGCCCCAGGCGCGCCAGGACGACGCGCGGATCACCCGGGTCGGCCGCTGGCTGCGCCGGACCAGCCTTGACGAACTGCCCCAGTTCGTCAACGTCCTCAAAGGCGAGATGTCGGTGATCGGGCCGCGACCACACGCCGAGCGACACGACCAACATTTCTCGGCCCTGGTCGCCGACTATCCGATGCGCGGCCGGGCGACCCCGGGGATCACCGGCTGGGCCCAGGTCAACGGGTATCGCGGCTTGACCGACACCGACGAGAAGATCACAAAGCGGGTTGAATACGACATCTGGTACATCGACAACTGGTCGCTGACGCTCGACATCAAGATCATCTTGATGACCATATTCGGCGGCATGAGCGGCAAGAACGCCTTTTGACCACGGGACCGCCGGTCGGGCGAGCGGCGCCCGTGCCGTCACCGCCCAGCCGCGGCGCCGATCGCCGCCGCCGCGGCTGTCCGATACACCTCGGCCATCGCCACCGCCATCGCCGCGGCCGAAAACGCCGGTGCACGCGTTGCGCCGCGGCGGCGCAGGTCGGCCGCGACCGCCGGATCGCCGACCACCCGGGTGATCGCCGCGGCGAGCGCTGCGGTGTCGTCCGGATCGACCAAGACCGCGCCGTCACCGGCGATCTCCGACATCGGGGGGCGGTCGCTGGTGATCACCGGGACGCCGAACACGAACCCCTCGACGATCGGCAGGCCGAAGCCTTCCTTGGCGCTCGGGAACGCGAGCGCGGCGGCGTTGCGGTAAAGGGTCGCCATCTCGCCGTCGCTGACCGGACCGCAGAACACGACCCGCCCGCCGCCGCACCGTCGTTCGGCCACCGGAGCGCTCGCGGGCAGGCTGGTGACGACCAACCGGACGGCCGGCGGCAGGTCGGCGGCCAGAAAGGCCGCGATCGTGCGCGCCGTGTTCTTGTGCGGTGCGAGACCCCCGATGTGGAGCAGATAGGGCCCGTCGATCGGCGGGTCGAGCGGCGCCGGCCGGGTCGCGGCGAACTCACTGATCGGGGTCAAGATCGGGCGCGCCGACCGTCCGCCGCGCGCCGCGATGTCGCGCGCCGTGGTCTCGCTGACCGCGACCAGGGTCGAGCGCCGCCGCATCAGCCGGTGGAACACCAGCCGCCGGTAGGCGTTGCCGATCCGTTGCCGCAGCGACCCGGGCTGATGGCCGCGGTCGAGGAAGATCAGGTCATGGACCGTGACCACGCGCGCGGTGGTCCGGGGCAGGCCAAGCGGCGCGGTGGTGCACGGCGCGTGCAGGACATCGGGTCCGAGCCGCCTGACCAGCCCGGGCAGCAGCACCTGCTCGTGGATCGGCAGCGCCGCCCGCGGGCAGCGGTGATAGGTGATCCGCTCGGGCGCGATCAGCGCGGCCGCCGGCACGCCCTCGGGCACCACCGCCTCGACACCGAGCGCAGGATCGCCGTGGGTCGCGAACGCGGCCAGAAGCTCGCGGACATACCGCCGGAACCCACGGTTGCCACCAAGATAGAAGCCGTCGATCAAAACGCGCATCTCGGGACCCCTCTGGGGCCGACCTCGGTCCCTGGGGCCCGGGGCCCGATCCCGCTGCGGTGTCACCGGCGCGCGCGGCGCACCGACCGCAGGCGGCGCCCGCGGCGTGCCCCGGACGCGATCGATGCCCGCCGGCCGCCGGTCTCGGTACGCGTCGCCTCGCCCGGCCCTCCCAGGTCGAGCCGTCGCCGGCCAGGGTCTGCCGCCGGGGCCGGATCGGTTGGTGTGGTGTCCGACGCCGCCGGGGCCACGGTCGCGACCGCCGCGCCGGGCGCGTCGGCGCCCGGATGCGGCACCAAATGGATCACCCCGGCAAGTCCGACAAACATGGCGGCAAACAGGAGTGCCGCAGGCACCAGTGCCGCACTGCGATCCGGGGTGCCGCCGACCGCCGGGGCCTGGACCACCCGCATCATCGGGATCCGTCCTTGCTGTTCGAGCGTGTCGAGCTTGGCCCGCAAATCCGCGCCCTCGGTGTCGAGCCGCTCCCAGGCCTCGAGCCTGCCGAGCGCGGAGGCGAGCGTGCGACCGAGCGCACTGCGTCGCCGATCGATCGCGGCGATTTCGGTGCCGAGACCTTGGAGCGCCGCCTCGCGGCGCAACAGTTCGGACTCGACCCACAACACGTTGGTGTTGAGCCCGCGCTGCTCGGCGCCGGTGTCGCGCCGGTCGATCCCGGCGAGCACGCGACTGGCGGCGCGGATCTTGGCATCGATCTGGGCGAGGTAGCGCGCCCCCGGACGAAACGTGGTCTCGGCCTCGGCGCGCTGCAGGCGCAGGCGTGCGAGTTCGCTTTCGACCTGCCGGGCCCCGGCCCCCGGCGAGGTCTCCCGCGACACCAAGACCATGCGCGGCAGATCGGTGAGCACGGTGCGCAAGAACCCGATCTCTTCGGTCAGCGCGGTCGATCGCCGTCGCATGGCCTCGGCCTCGGCACTGGCCTCGGCGAGTTCGGCCGACACCCGCTCGACCTCGTCCGACGGGCTGGTGTCGCCGGCGGAGCGGCGCAACGCCGCCCGTTCGGCCGAGATCGTGTCGAGCCGGTCCGCGACCGCGGTGGTCGTTGCGTCCGGCCGGTCGTCCCGGTACAGCGCGCCCCGGCGATCGCGGTGGAGCTTGAGCGCAACCGAAAGCGCCGCCCAGGCTTGGCCCGGATCCTCGTGCGCCACCGTGAGGTGCAGGATGCCGCCAACCGGGTCGCGTCGGACTGTCATGGCGCCGAACGGGATCCCGGCGGCAACCATCATCTCGGCGCTCGAGATCATCTCGGCCTCGGCGGCGAGCCACCGCGATTCGGCCGGCTCGCCACGGTCGATCAGCAACACCCGCGCTTCGGCAAGATAGCGCGGCGGCGTCCAGGCGAACAGCGCCGCCGCCGCCGCCGCCGCGACCAGGGCGATCAGAACGAAAGTGAACGGCCGGTGGCCGGCTGCGGCTTGGGGGACCGGTGCCGCCGCGGCCGACGGCGCCGGGGCGGTCGCGACCGCAGGCTCCGAGCCGCGGGCGATCGTCGGCAACAGCCGGCCGATCCACACCGCGGTGACCTGGCGGACCCGTGGTGGCCCGCCCGACCCCGATGCCCGTGCCGGGGGTGCCGGCTCGCGACTGGCCTTGGGCGACGGATCCGGGCGGTCGTCCGCCGGCGGACCCGTGATCGCGCGCACCAGTGACGCCCGCCTGACCGACGCCGCGTCACAAGATGCGGCCGCGCCATCCGGTGCCGGGCGGTCCGGCGCGGCCGCTTCGGGCGACGCAGCATCTTGCGCGTCCTCCGCCGTCCCGGTGTCGGCCGACCCCGTACCGGGGCCCGCAAGACGCCGCCGCCAGCCGTAGAGCTGGCCCCGCGTGATCCCGTACCGTTCGATCACCGTCGCCACCGTCTCGCCGTCCGACGAAAACGCCTCGTCCAAGATCCTCACCTTTTCGGCCGTCGTCCAGCGTCGCCGTCCGACCGGCATGTCCGGGCTGTCCGTCACTGCATGCCCTCCGGGTCTGGCGTCGTCCAAACCCACGGTCGGTTGCGCCCGGCTCCGCCTGCACGGCACAGGAAGTGGGGAGGGGAGCCTTCAGCAACGCAACATCTCGACGCCGTACTAAATACTGCGCTATGCGGCGGGGAGTTGCAAGAGATATTGTCAGGCTCGTCGTGGAGCCGGCCGGCGCGGATTGGCCACACCGAATGTCGACCGGCCGATTGGTTCGGTCCGGATGGTGGGGTCAATGTAAACCCACTTAAAGTAGACCATGATGGCAAGACAAATGGCAAACTCGCCCGGCGCCACGGTTACGGGATGGAGGATCGAAACCAAGACAATGTAAACGATCTGACAGAACAAAGCGAACGAGAACGTCTCGTCATAGTTCCAGATATTTCGAATAAAATAAATCGCAGCCGCAACATGAGCACTCATCAGAAGAAGCCATCCAATAATCCCATACTCGAAAATGTTGCCAAGCCACCCGATGTCTTCTAAAAAGAACGTCTGACCGAAGTAATCGGTCAAATCGATATCGCCAAGCGGGCTGAGTGTTCCGGCACCAAACACCCAACGCAGCATATTTTCACTTAGAAATTCATGGGTTTGCTCGGCCGCCAGCAGACGTATCACGTGGACCCCGGTCTCCGAGGCATTGATGACGAACGCGAAGTAATCAATCGAGGGCATGAGCGCCGCGGCGAGCGCGGCCGCGGGGATCACCAGAAACCGAACGACCGGCGGTGTCGCGGTGAGCAGCGAAATCATGAACAAAACGCCCATCTGAGCAACGAAGAACGTTCTTTGCTTGACAAAAATCAACAGCAATGCCAACATTAACGCGACAGAGATCAGAGACCACAGGTGTTTATACTTCAAAAATGCCCGAAAAGAGTAGAAAAGAAACACATTTCCAAAAAACATTGGCATGCGAATACGATACCCGCGGTCATCATGTGTGAACATCCTTGAGCTCTCATCGGAATAGAAACCATCATACCAATCGGCAGGAATAAAAAGACCAAATAACAGCAGCAAAAAATACGTCAAGATGCCAAAAAATACAAAGCAAAAACGCACTTCTCGAAAATTCGGTCTCAAGAGAACCAAAAAACCAAGGAACGAAAAGAAATAAAGAAATGGCAATATCTTTACTTGAGAACCGAGTGCCAATATTAAATTTTGATCGAAGCTGAAAATCGATGTCAAACTTGGTACAGTGATTAAGTAGGCCAGCATCGTCAGGTATAGGCCAACCAAAGGAATCGGTGGACATCCGATCAAAAACAATACCAATGGAAGCGAAATCACAGGAAAGGCTTTCGAAATTGCCCACAGGACCGAGACGTCCTTGACATAGTGGAAGCTCTGACCGAAGAACGGCAACACCAACAATAAAATCAGCACCGGCCACAGCCTCAACCCGCGCGGCATGTGCCCCGGCTGTTGGATCGCGACTGGGCCCTTAAATGTGGGCATCTCGGTCATCCTCGGGTGGCGGCGCCCCGGCGCAACGGCCATGGCGCAACGGTCGACGGTTCGCGTCAACGCGCGGTTGATCGGTCGGGTCCCGGGGCGGGCGCGTCGCTTTGATCAGCCACTCCCGGGTCGGCGCTGTCAATGGCTCGGTCGACCGCAGCGCCGACCGGCGCACCAGCGACGAATTGGCGGGGTAGCGACAGGCCGGTCCGCGCGGCGACCGCGCGAGCGCTGGCAAGCGCGGTCAGGGTCCAGACCGCGCCGACCACCGCGGCGCAGCCGTCGGGGCCGGCAAACGGGCTTGCGATCGCGCAGCCGAACACCACCGCGCCGGCGCCGGCGAGATTGATCAGGCGCACCACCGCCTCATGTCCGGTCATGCCGAGGACCGCCGGCGCGGTCGCGAGCAACGACGGCGCAATCTGAGCCAGCGCAAGCAGGCGCAAGCTGTCGGCACCGGCGTCAAATCCGGCGCCGGCCAAGCCCAACACCATGGCCGGGGCGATCGCGAACAGTGCCAAGACCGGCAGAACGACCAGCGCGACCAACCGGTTCAAGCTCCGTACCACGGGGCCCAAAGGCGTGCCCGCCGCATGGCGGGCAGCCAGGGTCGGGGCGGCGACCAGGTTGATCGCGGCGGCAACCACGGTGACCAGGGTGGCGAGACGAAGCGCAAAGGTGAACGCGCCGACCGCGGCGGTCTCGACCGTGACCGCCAGGATCGCGACCGGCACTTGGCCGATCACCAGTTGGGTCAACTCGGGCGTGAACAACGCCCGGCCGAGGCGCGCCAGCGCCCGCGGGCTGCGGTCCGCCGGCCGCGGGCGCCCGGGCCTGCCGAGCGACGGGCGGGCCAGGACGAGGGCGGCGAACGCGGTCGCGGTGGTCGCCGCAACGAACAGCCACGCCGCCCCGGTCAGCGACGCCGGCAGGGCGAGCGCGCCGAGGCACCACAGCGCTGGCCAGGTCGGGCTCAAGATCGCCTGCGCCGCCCCATACCGCCCGAGCCCGGCGAGCGCGCCCGCGACCATCACCCCTGCGTTCATCGGCACCATGCCGATCATCATAACGCCGAGCACCGCGACCGCGCGCGGATCGGCGACACCGGCCCGAACCAACCCAAACCCACCGAGCCCAACCAGACCAGCAAGCCCGGTGGTCGCCGCAAGGCTGAGCGTCAGCGTGGTGCGCAGAACATCGGTGGCTGCACCGGCGCGCGCGCCGGTGCAGGCGTCGCGGTCGGCGTCAGCCCGGGCGATCGCCCGCATGCCGGCATGATCGATGCCGACCCGCCCGAACCCGGCGACCATGGTGGCGATGGCAAAACAGCCATAAAACACGCCAGCATCACCCGGGCCGAGGAGCACCGCAACTAAAACATGAAACCCGTACCGCGCCGGGACGTCGACGCCGCGGACCATCAGACTAAACACTGCACCGCCGAGGACAGTCGAATCAGCGCTGTTCAGGATTCTTCGCAAATCAGCCATTTGGGTCTGATCCTCGGCTCACGCCATCAGTCGGTCGCGTCCGGCACGGCAGGCAGTCGTTGTCGCGAACAGGGTTGGGTGAATTATAATTTAATATTTACCTTAGGCTGGTTAACTGGCATATCCTATCGCGACTCGAGCGACCGTCCTAAATGAGCCAGGCCATGACCGCTGACAACCCCTTCGCCGCGCCGGGGCAAGACACCTCGACCGTGCGGTACTTCAATCCGCCGGAAGTGACTTTGCGAGATTTTTTTTCAAATATATTCAGGGATCTCCGCTGGATCGCGGCGATCGCCGGGGTTGTTTTGCTGGTGTTCGTCGTCTTGGCAGCGACGGTGAAAGAGACGTATGTTGCCGAGGCGCGACTGCTTGCTCTCCCTGGCCAGGAATATTCTCTCCAGACCGGGATCGGCGACGGCCAGACCGTGACTCTTAATCGCGACCAGATCGTAAAGGGCGAAATCGAGATTCTGTCAAGTCGAAATGTCGTGAGCGAGGTGCTGACCCGGTTCGGGATCGAACGAATCTACCCCGGAGAGGCTTGGCCTGCCGGCGCACGGCCCGGGACGGGCAGCCAAGAGCTGGCCGACGCGCTCGACCGGTTTTATCGGGACTTCGATGTCCGGGCCCTGGCCGACTCGAACATCATCCGGGTCACGATCGAAAACCCTGACCCGATGATCGCACGAAGTGTGCTAGAAAGGCTGATTGAGACCTACCTAAGCTACCGTCAATCGGTGTTCCTCGAAACACCGGTCGCGCAGCTCGCTCGCCAGCGCGATGCCTTGCGTCTGAAGTTGGAGCAGGCTGAGGCGGACCTGGAAGCGTTTCGCCTCGAGCACGGCATCACCGACTACGACTCACAACTGCAGATATTGCTGCGACACGAAGAGGGTCTCGAAGCAGATTTGGCGCGGTTGACCGCGGAGATCGAACAGAAGCAGGAAAACGCTGCTCGACTCGAAGCCGAATTCGCGGCGTTGCCTGACCGGGTCGTGCTCCAGACCGAGAGCATCGAACAGGATCAGGCCGACCCACTGCGGGCAACATTGGCGAGCATCATGTCGCAGCGCGAGAATCTGGCTTCGCGCTACCCGGCTGAGTCGCGCGTGGTCGCGGAACTCGACCAGCAGATCAGCGCGCTCCAGGAGCGTGTCAGACGCGACGAGACACGCAGCAGTGAAGTGGTGCGCAGCTCACGCAACACGGTTAAGGACCAAGTCCACCTGGAGCTGATCTCGGCACGAAGCGAGCTCGGGTCGATCCAGGCGCGGCGCGAGGTGGTCAGGTCTGGTCTCGCGGCCAACCGGACCCGGATCGACGCTCTGTCGGCACTGTCCGATCAGCTGCTGCGGCTTCAGCGCCGCCGCGATCTCTTGAGCGGCAGTTACACCTCGTTTTCCAACCGGGTCGAGGCGGCGGCGGCGGCGGAGAGCATTCAACGCGAACGCGGCGCCAACGTGCGGGTGGTCCAACCGCCGGACTCGCCGTTGCAGGAGATCGACCGCCGCCCGCTGATCCTGATTGCCGGTTTGTTCTGTGCCATTGTGGTCGCGGGGGTGGTCGGGCTGTTGATCGCGTGGACCCGCACGGTGTTCATCTCGCCCGAAGAGGTCGAGCGCTATCTCGAAGTGCCGGCCCCGGTGGCGCTGACCAAGATCGGTATGGGGGGGCGACCACGGCGCGGGGCATGGTTCGGGTCGCGCCGCGGCCGATCCGTGGTCCCGGCGGCCCCAGCCGAACCGGCGGCCGATCCCGCCGACGACAAGGGCGACGGGGCCGACCCGTCCGAAACCGATTTGACCAGCGCGCCGATCAGCGGCGCGCCCCCGGTCGCGGCGATCGATGCGGTCGACGACATGTTGATCGAGCAAGGGGCGCTGCAGCGCTTGGCCCAGATGATCGAAATCGCGCCGAGCCGGTCGGGCGGCCGGGTGATCGAGTTCATTGCCCCGACCCCCGGCTGCCACACCTCGCGGGTCGCGCACCTGTTCAGCCGAACCTTGCTGCGGTTCCACTATGGGCGGGTCGCGCTGATCGAGCTGTTCCCGCCCGAAAACGCCAACGGCGCCGCGCGGTTCGGCCGCGGCGGTGGTGGCGCCGCAAAGGGACCGACGGCCGGACCGACCGCGCCCGGGTCGGCCGTCATCCAGGCGCCGGCCGGCGACCACGAGGTCAGGGCGTCGGGTCTCACCTTTACGGTCGATGCCCACGGCCTGTCGCGCAGCCGGATCGAGGGGCTGAAGGGCGAGGAGCGCAACGGTCGCGCGTCTCCGGAGGCGGTGATCAGCGAGCTGCGCCGCTCCTTCGACTTCATCGTCCTCGACTCGGCACCGATGACCGCGTCCTACGAGGGGCTGATCGCCTGCACCTACGCGGACACCGTGACCTTGGTAATCCATGCCGAGAAGACCAAGGTGATCTTGGCAAAGATTCTGCGCGATCGCCTGATCGAGGCGGGGGTGACGCCGCATTCCTGCGTCTTGACCAACCGGCAGTTCTACATTCCCGCCTGGCTGTACACCTTCCTGTGACCTGCCGGCCCGACTGGTAGGTTGGGGGGCACCCCAACCTACGTTTGTCGGCAGCTCTATTTGCGGAACTGGAGGATGCCCCACGCCAGTCGGCCGTGGTCGGCCGCGGCCACCCAATTGTCGAGCCCGGTCAGCATACGGTCGCAGTACTCCTTGGTCGCAAGCTTGATCATCTCGTCATAGCGAGTGCGCAACAGCGCGCCGACCCGGGCATAATGGCGGCGCAGGTGCTCCGTCAGTTCCTCGACCGCGACCACCGAAAACCCGAGCGCGGTCGCGGTCTCGCGGTAAAACCCGATCGAGCCGAGCGACGGCAGTTGCAGCCGGTCGAGCACCGGCTGCAGCAACGCGGTATCGACCCCGTCCGCCTGCATCGGGTCGGTCATGATGAAGGTGCCGCCGGGCTTCAGAACCCGCCGAACCTCGCGCAGCACCCGGGCCCGGTCGGCACTGTGCAGGATCGCGTCCTCCGACCACACCACATGATAGCTCTCGTCCGTCGCCGGAATGGTCTCGAAGCTGCCGTGGAGCACGGTGATCCGGTCGGCGACCCCCTGCGCCGTGTTGAGCGCGCGGTTGGTCCGGTTCTGAACTTCGCTCAGGTTCAGGCAATCGACCCGGCAGCCGAACCGCTTGACCAGATACCGCGCGGCGCCGCCGTAGCCGGCGCCGATGTCGAGGATCTTGGTCTCGGAGGTGACGCCGCCCAACCGGTCGGCCATCCACGCCACCGTGCGCCGGCTGGCGTCGAAGACGCTGTCGTGGTCGGTCTCGTAAATCCCGATGTGGATATCTTCGCCGCCCCAAATGTGGCGGTAAAAACGATCGGCCGGATCGCTGTCGTAATAGGTCTCGGCGATCCGGGTCGCCTCGTCCCAGCCGGCGTTATCTGCTGCGGCGGTGTCGGTGTGCTGATCGTGATCAAGATTCATAGGTCTTCTCCGCAACATGGATGAAGAAATCCGGCTCGCTATCTTGGTAGGTTTCCTGAAAGTCGCCATAGGTCTTGACCTTCTGAAACCCGACCTCGGCCATCAACCGGCGGACATAGGCCTTGCGCAATGGGAACATGTGGAGACGGAACTGCTCGTCATTGGGAAAACTGTAGACGAAGCGCGCCAGCCCATCGTCGATATGTTCGGGTTCCGCGCTGACCCGGTCGCCGCAGTAGTAGTATTTGTGCTTGGTCTTGAAGCCGATATCGAGCATCGCGTCGTAATTGCGGTGGTCCAGGATCAACACGCCGTCAATCTTGAGCGCCGCGTAAAACTCGGCGAGCGCGCGCCGGCGGTCGCGTTCATCGAACAGGTGGGTGAACGAGTTGCCAAGGCAGATGATCGCGTCGAACTTGGAATGGATGTCCTTGTTGAGCATCCGCCAGTCGGCGTAGACGGTGCGCAGGATGATCCCGCGCCGGCTGGCATTCTCGAACGCCTTGGCCAGCATGGTCGGGCTGCCGTCGGCGCTGGTGACGTCGAACCCCGCCTCGATCAGTTGCACCGAATGAAAGCCGGTGCCGGTGGCGACGTCGAGGATGCGCTGCTTGCCCCGCCCTTTGAGGACTTCGACGAAAAACCGGCCCTCGCTCTCGGCGCGGGCATCCCAATTGATCAGTTCATCCCATTTTTCGACAAAGCGTTGGACATATTCGGCTTGGTAATGGTCCGACTCGCGAACCGCCAATGGGTCGTCGCCGAACTCCTGTTCCTCGCGGCACAGGATTTCGCTCAAGTCATGCTCGCCCATCGATCAGGCCTCCCCTGTTTCGATTGTGTCAAATCCGGCGCGCGCCGCCGCCTCGCCGCCATGCGCGGCCCCGCGGCCACCCCGCCCCTGGTGGAAAATCCGCCGGCCGTCCCGGTCGCACCGGACGGCCGCTGGTCGATCAAATCGTCGGCGCGCCCAAACCCCGCGCGCACGAAATGACACGCGCCCGAACTGCCGCGGTCAGCTTTCCAGCCAACCCGGCCGAGCAACGTCAAGCAGGGTCGAACATAGCAGAGGGATCAAGAAAACACAGCGGAAATCCGCATGGCGATCAGGGGAAATCGATCCGGCACCACAACCCAACGTCGGCGTTTTCACGTTGCGGTTTACTTATTTGCCGCTCTCTTTAATCGTGCCGGTAAGGGCGATTTTAGTCTTGAACACCTTTTGAGGACACAACAACAGGCAAGTCCACCGTGCGATACATCCCTTGGTCGGTCGGGCGCACGGCCGCGCCGACGCACCGGCCGACCGGCGGTCGTCCACACGTATTGATTGTAAGGGGGCGTGTCGGCAGGACCGGGCGACCGGCCCGGTCGCCCGGTCGGGATGCGCCCGACCGCTGCCGCCGGCACGGCGGCAGTGCGCATCATTTGTTCGCCGGATGGAAACGGCTGATCAAGCAGGCCCGCGGCGCGCCGGCGACGGATCGGCAGTGTTGGGGGTGACACCCCACCCCACGGATTCGTTGGAAACCGCCGGTGGGAAAACACCCCTCCAACGTTCGGTGCGCAAAGGCGCGCCGCCGGCTCGCGCGTCACTCGGTCGCGGTGTCGCCCGCCGGGGCCGCCGTCCGCGCGGTGGTGGTCAGGACCGCCACGCTGGCGCGCAATGCGGCGAGCACCCGATTGACGCGGTCGCTGCCCTCTTCCAGCCGGTCGAGCCGGGCGCGCAACGCGCCCAGGTCAGGCGCTTGCGGGGCAGCGGCCGGACCGACGCCCGGGTCGCTCGCTGCCGCCGACAGCGCCTGCTGATCGGCGGCGAGCCGCGCAACCTCCGCCGTCACCGTCGACACCGCGGTGGCCACAGACGCCGCCATCTCGTCGTGCCGTTCGGCCGCCGCGGCCACCGCACGCTCAAGCCTACCGACCGCGCGCCCGGTTGCCGTGTCGAGCGCGGTCAGGGCCGCGGCGTGCCCGCCCACGGTCGCCGCGAGCTCGGCCGCCTGCGCCTCGAGGGCCCCTGCCCGCTCGGCCAACGCGGCATCGGCGGCGGTCCCCGCCGCGGCCTCTGCCGCCAGCGCGTCGAGCCGCCCGGCCAGCTCGGTCGCCAGCGCCGCCGCCCGGTCGGCCAGCCGATGGTCGGTCGCCGCCCCGGTCTCCGCCCGCGCGGTCAGATCGTCGAGCCGGTCGGCCGCCGCGTTTCCCGCCGCCGCCAGCGCCTGCACGGCGGCGGTGTGCTCGGCGACGGTCGCGGTCACCGTGGCAAGGTCGGACTGCAGTGCGGCGGCCCGCTCCGCGGTCCGGGTGTCGGCGGCCGCACCCGCGTCGGCTTGCGCCGCCAGCGCCTCGACCCGCGCCGCCAATTCGGCCACCGCGCTGTCGAGCGCCGCCACCGCGGTGCCCTGGGCCGTGGTCTGTCCGGCCAGGGTCGCGACCCGGGCGACCGCGTCGGCGGTCTCGACGCCCATGTCGTCGAGCGCCGCGTTCAGGGTCGCCAGCCGACCATCGACCGCGGTCAGCGTGGCGGCGCGCGCCTCGGCGCTCTCGGCCGCGGCAATCAGCGCCGCGTCATGGTCGGCCACTGTGGCGACGAGCTCGGTGCGCGCCGCCACGGCCGCCGCGGCGTCGCGGGTCAGCCGCGCGCGCTCGGTCGCGGTGGTCGTGCGCTCGGTCTCGACCACCGCGGCGAGCTCGTCGAGCGCCTGCGACACCGCGCGCAACTCGTCGCCCAGGTCGGCGAGATCGTCTTCGATCCCGGCCCCGGCCTTGGTCAGGACCGCGATCTCGTCGCCGCGGCTGCGCGCCCCCGCCTCGAGGCTGTCGAGCCGGGTCGCAAGCGTGCCGGCCTCGCGCCGGCCCGCCGCGATCGTCGAGGTCTGGGTGCCGAGCCGCGCCTCGAGCGCGGTCAGCGCCGGCTCCAGCCGCCCGATCGCAGCGTCGGCGCGGTCGAGCCGCGCGCCGACCGCCGCCATCGCTTCTTCAAGCGCGGCGAGACGGTCAAGGCCGTTCGCTAGGCTGGCCGCGTAATCGGCATCCTGGCGTTCCAGGGTCTCGACCTGCGTTCCAGGGTCTCG
>JANQHG010000240.1 GCA_028277115.1 Azospirillaceae bacterium | reverse complement strand
CGCAGCGACCCCGGCAACCCCGGCGACGACGGCGCCGACCGCCCCGCGGGTGCTGCCGCCACCGGTTGTCGCGCCGGGGGCCGATCGGCCAGGCACCGGCGGTTTCTCGCGTCGGGCATAACTCAAGGCATACAAGAGATCTTCGAGGTCGGCGGCGCGCTTGGCCAGCGCCGCGGTCTCGGCGGCGAGACCGTCGCGCGCCTCGGTCAGGTCGGCGTAGAGCGCCTCGCGCCGTTTGATCACCGTTTCGAGCGCACCGGTCTGGTCTTCGAGCCGGTCACGCGCCGCGGTCAGGTCCTGATAGGTCTCTTCGAGGGTGCGCCGGGTGGTCTGGAACTGGTGGAGCCGGTCGGCCAAGTCGCTCGCGCGCTGGCGCAACGCCGGCAGGACGGTGGCCAACAGGGCGGCCGAGCGCGAGGCGTCACCGGGGCTTTGGGGCCGTGACAGGAACGCGATCGGTGGGGTCCGGGCGAGCCGGACCAGGGCGCCGAGCATCTGGTGGATGCGGGTCTGCTCGCGCGCGAGCCGGTCGCGTCGGGTCAGGATGTCGAGCGTAACCTCGTCGAGCGAGGCCTCGAGCGCGAACAACTCGGTGCGGGTTTTGGTCATCTCTTTGGCGAGCGTGACCGAGCGGGCTCGCAACTCGGTGAGCTCGGCCGCGACCGCGTCGGCGCGCTCGGCGGCGACCCGTTCCTCGCGGCGGGCATCGTCGAGCCGGTCGTGGAGTTGGCGCAACGTGTCGGGATCGGCGCGGTCGCGCGCGCTTTGGGCGCCCGCGGGCAGCGCCGTCGCCAGCGCAAGCACCGCCGCGAGCGCCGGCGCCGCCCACCCGATCAGTCGGCCGCCCACGACGCTGCCGGAGCCGGCACCAGCAGCGAGCGCCCGGTCATCTCAGCCGGCTGGGCAAGATCGAGCAGCGCGAGCAGGGTCGGCGCGATATCCGCGAGCCCGCCGTCGGCGAGGCTCGCGACCTCGGCCGGGCCGTTGACCAGGATCAACGGCACCGCCTCGAGCGTGTGCGCGGTGTGCGGACCGCCGGTCTCGGGGTCGCGCATGACCTCGCAGTTGCCGTGGTCGGCGGTGACCAGCATGACCCCGCCGGCGTCGCGCACCGCGGCCTCGAGCCGGCCGAGGCAGCGGTCCACGGTCTCGACCGCCGCAATCGCCGCCGTCAGCGAGCCGGTGTGGCCGACCATGTCCGGGTTGGCATAGTTGATCAGGACGACGTCGAACCGGCGCTCGGCGATCGCGGCGACCACCCGGTCGGTGACCTCGACCGCCGACATCTCGGGGGCCAGGTCATAGGTCGCGACCTTGGGCGAGGGGACCAGGACGCGCTCTTCACCCGGGAACCGGCGTTCCTCGCCGCCGTTGAAGAAGAAGGTGACGTGGGGATACTTTTCGGTCTCGGCGATCCGGAGCTGGGTCAGGCCGGCCTCGGCGACCACGTGGCCGAGCACCCGGTCGAGCGCGCGCGGCGGGAACAGCGCGTCCATGCGCCGGTCGAGCGTCTCCGAATAGGGCGCCATGCCGACCGCGGCGGCGAGCCTGGGCGCGTTCGGCCGGGCGAAGTCGTCGAAGTCGTCGAGCAGCAGGGCCGAGAGCAGCTCGCGCACCCGGTCGGCGCGGAAATTGATCATCAGCACGCCGTCGCCGTCGGCCAGCCCCTGATAGCCGGCGATCACATGGGGTTCGATGAACTCGTCGTCGGTACCGGCGGCGTAGCCGTCGGCGATCGCCGCGGCCGGATCGGCAGCGGCGGCGCCGGTGGCGCACACGATCGCGCGCCAGGCGCGCTCGACCCGGTCCCAGCGACGGTCGCGATCCATCGCGTAATAGCGCCCGCAGAGCGTGCCCACCGAGACGCGGTCAAGGCCCGCGAGCGCATCGCACAGGGCCGCGACCTGGCGGTCGGCGCTGCGCGGCGGCACGTCGCGGCCGTCGGTGAAGATGTGGATCACCGTCGGCACGCCGGCGGTGGCGAGGGCGCGCGCCAGCGCGACCATGTGGTCCTGGTGGGAGTGGACGCCGCCGGGCGACACCAGGCCCATCAGATGGCAACGGCCGCCGCTCTCGCCGAGTGCTGCGACCAGGCGGTCGAGCGCCGGCGTGCGCCCGGGGGCAAAGCAGCCGTCGCGGATCGCCTGGTCGATCCGCGGCAGGTCCTGGAACACCACCCGGCCGGCGCCGAGGGTCATGTGGCCGACCTCGGAGTTGCCGATCTGGCCGGCGGGCAGGCCGACCGCGGTGCCGGAGGCGTCGAGCCGCGCCCGCGGCCCGGCCGCCCACAGCCGGTCGACCACCGGGGTCGCGGCGAGCGCGACGGCGTTGTCGGCCGGCTCGGCGCGCAGGCCCCAGCCGTCGAGCACGCACAGCACCACGGGCCGCCGCGGCGCCGCGGTTGCTTGGTCGGTCGCCACCGTCATCGCGTCAGTGCCCCCCGCCACCCGGCTTGCAGGTGAGGAGGATTAAAACGATAATACCCGCAATCAGTAAGATAACATACATCTCACACGCACCCTTTCGGCCATTCCACGCATCCGGCGCCAGCGTTCCCTTTTGATACACCGTTTTCGGGCGACATTGGAGGGGCGGCGTCCCGCCGGTCAGCCGCGGTGATAGGGGTGGCCGGCGCTCAGGCTGGCGGCGCGGTAGAGCTGCTCGGCCAGCAGCACCCGGACCAGCCCGTGCGGCCAGGTCATCGGCCCGAACGCGATCAGCCGGTCGGCGCGGTCGCGCACCCGGTCGTCGAACCCGTCGGGGCCGCCGATCGCGAACACCAGGTCCTGGACCCCGCGATCGCGCCAGGCGACGAGCCGGCGGGCGAACGCTTCGCTGGTTTCCGACGGCCCGCACTCGTCGAGTGCGGCCAGGACTGCGCCCGGCGGCAGCGCGGTCAGCAGCGCATCGGCCTCGTCGCGCCGGCGTTCGGCCGCGGTCGCGCGGGTGGGTTTGGGCACGAGTTCGCGCACCGTGATCGGCCAGGGCAGGCGGGCGAGGTAGCGCGTGACCAGGGTTTGTTCCGGCCCCGGTTTCAGGCGCCCGACCGCGACCAGGGTCAGTCGCAAGGGGTGGCTTTCCGTATCTGTTCTGCGGCGCCGGATTTCGGCCTTCGGCCGTTGCCAAGGGGCGCGGCCCCCTCGCCCCCCGCAAAGGCCCCACCCCCGACCTAGGGGCCCCCAGCCCCCAAAACCTCGCAGCCGGCGTCGGTTTTTCTGTCAGAGCTCGTCGTCGCCCTGCGCCCCGGTTCCGGGATCGAAGGCGCCCGGCATCCCGGGCGCAGTCCGGACGATGCCCCACATCTTCTCGAGGTTGTAAAAGGCGCGCACATCGGGCCGAAACAGATGGACGATCACGTCGCCGGCGTCGAGCAGGACCCAGTCGCACTGGGGCAGGCCCTCGAGCTCTATCCCTGCGACGCCGGCCTGTTTCAGACGCTCGCGGACTTTCTCCGCCATCGCGCCGACATGGCGTGCCGAGCGCCCCGAGGCGACCACCATGTAATCGGCGATGCTGGACTTGCCTTTCAGGTCGATCACCACGACGTCGGTCGCCTGATCGGCATCCAGCGCCTGTTCGACCAGCTGTCTGACCTGTTCGGGCCGCGGCGGCGCCGGGCGCCGCCGCGGCCGTTCGGCCGCCGAGGCATGGCGCAACGCGGTCGCCGAGGTGAACGACAAGCGGTTGCGCAGCAACGTCCAGGCCGGCGGCGTGCGTCTCGCAAGCGCGGCGGGGGCGCAGTCGCGCACCCGGCGGCGGCGGTAGCGTAGGGCCGCCTGGCCGGCGAGCGCAGGCAGGGTCCAGGGCGGCCGGCGGAACACCGCGATCGCGGTCAACTCGAAAACCTCGGTCCAGGCGCGCCAGCGTGGCAGCTGAGCCAGATTGTCGGCGCCGAGCAGCCAGACGAAACGGGTGCGCGGGAACCGTCGGCGCAACGCGCGCAGGGTCGTGGCGGTGATCCGGGTGCCGAGCCGGCTTTCCAGGTCGGTCACCAGGATTTTTGGGTGGCGGGCCTGCTGGCGGGCGCGCCCGAGCCGCCGGGCGAACGGCGCCATGTCGATCGCCCCTTTGAGCGGGTTCTGCGGCGTCACCAGCCACCACACCCAGTCGAGCCGGAGCGCACGCAGCGCATCCAGGCTGATCGCGCGATGGCCGTCATGGGCGGGGTTGAACGAGCCGCCGAGCAGGCCGACCCGAAGGCCGGCCCACGCGGCGCCGCTCAAGCGGTGCGGCAGCGGTTTCAGGGCCGCACCTGTCCGGTGCCGCGCACGACGTATTTGTAGCTGGTCAGCTGATCGGCGCCGACCGGGCCGCGCGCATGCAGCTTGCCGGTCGAGATGCCGATCTCGGCCCCCATACCGAACTCGCCGCCGTCGGCGAACTGGGTGGACGCGTTCCACAAGACGATCGCGCTGTCGACCCGGGCCAAGAACCGATCGGCCGCCGCCGGCGCCTCGGTGACGATGCTGTCGGTGTGGTGCGAGCCGTAGCGCGCGATATGCGCGATCGCGTCGTCGACGCCGTCGACCACGCGCACCGAGATGATCGCGTCGAGATACTCGGTCGCCCAATCGTCTTCGCCGGCCGGCACCACCCGCGGGTCGGCGGCACAACTCGCGGCGTCGCCGCGGACCTCGCAACCGGCGTCGATCAACGCCCGCACCAGCACCGGCAGATGGCTCGCCTCGACCCGGCGGTCGACCAGCAGGGTCTCGGCGGCGCCGCAGATCGAGGTCCGGCGCATCTTGGCGTTGACCGTGACCGCGACCGCCTTTTCACGATCGGCGTCGCCGTCGACATAGACGTGGCACAAGCCGTCGAGATGGCGGATCACCGGGATGCGGCTGTCGGCGCTGACCCGTTCGATCAGGGAGCGGCCGCCGCGCGGGACGATCACGTCGATCAGATCGTCCATCCCCAGCATCACCCCGACCGCGGCGCGATCGGTGGTCGGCACCAGCTGGATCGCCGCCGCGGGCAACCCGGCGGCATCGAGCCCGGCGGCGAGCGCTGCGGCGATCGCCCGGTTCGACTGGAAACACTCCGACCCGCCGCGCAGGATCACGGCGTTGCCCGACTTGAGGCACAGACCGCCGGCGTCGGCGGTGACGTTGGGCCGGGATTCGTAGATCACCCCGATCACCCCGAGCGGCACCCGCACCCGCTGGATTTTGAGGCCGTTCGGCCGCTGCCATTCGGCGAGCACGGTGCCGAGCGGATCGGGGAAGGCGGCGATGTCGTCGAGCCCGCGCGCCATCGCGGCGACCCGGTCGGGGGTGAGCGTCAACCGTTCGACCAGCGGCTTGGCAAGCCCGCGCGCCGCGGCGGCGGCGATGTCCTGGGCGTTGGCGTCGAGGATCTCTTGAGCGCGCGCCCGAATCGCGCCGCCGGCGGCAACGAGGCCCTGGTCGCGCTGGTCCGCCGGTGCCACCGCCAGCACCGCCGCAGCGGCGCGGGCCCCTTGGCCCAGGGCGCGCATCTGGTCGGTGAGGGGGGGGTGGGCTGTCTCGGGCAACGACGGGGCGGTCACGACAGGCGGTCTCCCGAAGGTCGAACGGCAGGGCAGGGGACGGGGTCGGATCGATCCTAGCCGATCGGCCGGCCGGGACAAAAGGCCCCCGTCGATCCACGCGTGCGGATCCGCTAAGGACGCCGTCGCGTGAAAGCGCGCCGGCCGTCCGGGCTCGCGGAAAACAGGGGTGGCAGCGTCGGCGGATCGGCGGTAGGGTGCCGGGTCGGGCGGGGCAACGCGGCCGCACGGGTTCGTGCGGCCTGGACGCGGGGGGCCGGCCCATCGGTAAAGGCGGTTCGGCGGACGGGTTTGAGAATCCATGCAAACGGTGGTCCTGGTCATTCATTTGTTGATCGCGCTCGCGATGATCGGCGTGATCCTGCTCCAGCGGTCCGAGGGCGGCGGGCTCGGGATCGGCGGCGGCGGCGGCGCCGGCGCGATGATGAGCGTGCGCGGCTCGGCCAACCTTTTGACCCGCACCACCTCGATTCTGGCCGCCAGTTTCATGGCGACCAGCCTGTTGCTCGCGATCCTGGCCGGCGGGCAATCCGAGCCGGCGTCGATCGTCGACGAGATCCCGGCGGGCGCGCCCGCGACACCCATGGCGCCGGCGACCGAACTGCCGGCCGCGCCGAGCCTGCCCGACCCGCCGGCACCGTCGCCACCGTCGGCACCGGCGGCGGCTGACGGTGCCCCGGCGGCACCGGTCGCGCCGCCGGTCGCGGTGGACGCACCGGCGCCGCCGGCCGCACCGTCGTTGCCGCGGCCGCCGGTCGGCGACTGACCCGCGGGAGCCGAGGCCGGCCGCGCCCCTCGCGCCCGGGGTGCTGCGCCGCAGGGTTTCGATCAAGGGGCGCCGCCGCGGTCGGGCTGGCCCATGACACGGTTCATCTTCATCACCGGCGGGGTGGTGTCGTCGCTCGGCAAGGGGCTGGCGGCGGCCGCCCTGGCGGCGCTCTTGCAAAGCCGCGGCTATTGCGTGCGCCTGCGCAAGCTCGACCCCTATCTCAACGTCGATCCCGGCACCATGAGCCCGGTCCAACACGGCGAGGTGTTCGTCACCGACGACGGCGCCGAGACCGATCTCGACCTCGGCCATTATGAACGGTTCACCGGGGTGCCGGCGCGCCAGTCGGACAACATCACCGCCGGCCGGCTTTACCTCAACGTGATCAACCGCGAACGGCGCGGCGACTATCTGGGCGCGACCATCCAGGTGATCCCCCACGTCACCGACGAGATCAAGGCGTTCGTCGGCGCCGATCTGGACGGCGAAGACTTTTTGATCTGCGAGATCGGCGGCACGGTCGGCGACATCGAGGGCCTGCCGTTTTTCGAGGCGATCCGTCAGTTCGGCAACGACGTCGGTCCCGAACGGGCGCTGTTCGTCCACCTGACCCTGGTGCCGTTCATCTCGTCGGCCGGCGAGCTCAAGACCAAGCCGACCCAGCATTCGGTCAAGGAGTTGTTGGGTGTCGGCATCCAGCCGGCGATCTTGTTGTGCCGCGCCGACCGCGCGATCCCGGCGGCCGAGCGGCGCAAGATCGCGCTGTTCTGCAACCTGCGCGGCGAGCGGGTGATCACCGCGCTCGATGCCGACACGATCTATCAGGTGCCGATCAGCTATCACGAGCAGGGCTTCGACACCGAGGTGTTGCGCTATTTTGGCCTGCCGGAGACGCCGAAGCCGGATCTGGAGCCGTGGCGGGCGATCGTGCGCACGGCCCGTCACCCGGAAGGGTCGGTGACGATCGCGCTGGTCGGCAAGTACACGAGCCTGCACGACAGCTATAAATCGGTGCTGGAAGCGTTGACCCACGCCGGGATCGCCCACAAGGTGCGGGTCGAGTTGCAGTGGGCCGACGCCGAGACGTTCGAGACCGACGAGCGGGTGGTCCGCGCGCTCGCCGACGTGCACGGCATCCTGGTGCCGGGGGGGTTCGGCCAGCGCGGGACCGAGGGCATGATCCGCGCCGCGCGCTTTGCCCGCGAGCGCAAGGTGCCCTATTTCGGCATCTGTTTCGGCATGCAGATGGCGGTGATCGAGGCGGCGCGCCATCTGGCCGGGATGCCCAACGCCGGCTCGACCGAGTTCGCCGGCGACCAATGCGCGGAGATCGACCCGGTGGTCGGTCTGTTGACCGAGTGGGTGCGCGGCAACGAGGTCGAGCGGCGCGAGCCCCACACCGATCTTGGCGGCACGATGCGCCGCGGCGCCTATCCGGCCGATCTCGTGCCCGGCAGCAAGGTCCACGAGATCTACGGCAGCCACCGGATCTATGAGCGCCATCGCCACCGCTACGAGATCAACATCGGGATCAAACGCCGGCTCGAGGCGTGCGGCGTGCGGTTTTCCGGCCTGTCGCCCGACGGCGAGTTGCCTGAGATCATCGAGATCCCCGACCACCCCTGGTTCATCGGGGTGCAGTTCCATCCCGAGCTGAAGTCGCGGCCGTTTGAGCCGCATCCCTTGTTCAAATCCTTCATCGGCGCCGCGGTGGTCCAGTCGCGTCTGGTCTGATCGCCGCGGCGCCGGTCTGCCCTGCAAAAAGGCTTACCATCCATGTCGGAACAGGTTGCGGTCGGTGCTTTGACCTTGGCCAACGACCGGCCGCTGGTTTTGATCGCGGGGCCGTGCGTGATCGAGAGTCGCGACCATGCGCTCGAGACCGCCCGGGCGTTGAGCGAGATCGCGACCAAGGCCGGGATCGGTCTGATTTACAAGAGCTCGTTCGACAAGGCCAATCGGACCTCGCTCACGAGCGCCCGCGGCATCGGCCAGACCAAGGGGCTGATCATTCTGGCCGATGTCCGCCAGGCGACCGGTCGCCCGGTGTTGACCGACGTGCACACCCCCGAGCAGTGCGCCCCGGTCGGCGACGCGGTCGATGTCTTGCAGATCCCGGCGTTCCTGTGTCGCCAGACCGATCTGTTGGTCGCCGCCGGGCGGACCGGCAAGCCGGTCAATGTCAAGAAGGGTCAGTTCCTGGCGCCGTGGGACATGGCCAACGTGGTGGAGAAGATCACCTCGACCGGCAACCGCAAGGTCTTGGTGTGCGAGCGCGGGGTCAGCTTCGGCTACAACACGTTGGTGACCGATTTCCGCAGCCTGCCGATCCTGGCCCAAACGGGGTTCCCGGTGGTGTTCGATGCGACCCATTCGGTGCAGCAGCCGGGCGGCTTGGGCGGTCGGTCGGGCGGCCAGCGCGAGTTCGTCCCGGTTCTGGCGCGCGCCGCGGCCGCGGTCGGGATTGCCGCGTTGTTCGTCGAGACCCATCCCGACCCCGACCGGGCGCTCAGCGACGGACCGAACATGATGCCGATGCGTGAGTTGCCGGCGTTGATCGACGCCGTGATGGCGCATGATCGCCTGGCCAAGGCGTGATATCGGGCGCGCCGCCCCCACCCCCACCCCCTTCCCCCCCCCAAAAAAAACGGGGTCCAGGGGGCAACCCCTGGTGGGGGGTGTCGGGGGGCAACGCCCCCT
>JANQHG010000176.1 GCA_028277115.1 Azospirillaceae bacterium | reverse complement strand
GGGATATCGGACCGATATGTCGCGCGCCTGCTCAGGCTGACGCTGCTGGCGCCCGATATCATCGAGCGCATTCTCGACGGGCGGCTGCCCAAGGGAATGGGGCTGGCGGAGTTCATGAAGCCGTGGCCGCGAACTTGGGAGGAGCAGAGGCAGTGGCTACGTCGCGAACTATAGGAATTCAATACACCAACCAAGAAACTGAGCGGTAGAAACACGGATTAGATAGACAAAACAATAACTAACGAGGCAGCACGGAGATATGTCCGTGACGGAAATTTTCATGCCATTTGCTGTAATTCCACTTTGAGATGATCGTTTTCTGCGCTGAAAGAGTTGGTCATTTTAATTATCGTTATGGAATAATCGGCTTCTCATGGTAGAGATATTACCATGAAGTGCGCGCCACCTGACTCTGTAACCTTGTCATTCTGTATGACTTCATTGGCTGTGTGTTCAAGTTATAGCAAATACCATATCTTCAGAGTAACCGGAAACACCTATAGATTCCTTCGTGGGGTTGCGGTAATATTCGATCTGCGGTCAATATGATGCAGTCCTTTTGGGGTCGTCCGCACCAAACGTTGTAGCCGGTCAACCGGTCGTAGAATCTTGTAAGAGCTCTTCAAAAATGCGGCTGCGTAGCAATGCATGATACAATATGTCAAGAATGAGTATGTCAAGAATGAGTGGCGATCAAATGCACAATTTATTCAGTTTGTTTGCGACGCCCGGCTCCTGTTAATCACTACTTGGGTGCAGAACGTCTAGCGGGCACTCCTGGACTTAGGCACAGGATGTTAAGATGATTGGCGGATTAAAGATCTCGCCTGGGGACTTCGCAGAACTCCGCTCACGAAGATGGCTGGTCGAAGCCGTGGATGACGACGACCCACAGCTCACGACTGTCAAGCTTTCGTGCATCGACGATGATGCTCAGGGCGAATCACTTGAAATTCTTTGGTCGGCCGAGATCGGCGCCCGGATCGCCGAGGACGATCCTTGGGCGTTGATCGGACGCAATGGCGCCGACAATGCCATCAGTTTCTCGGCATTCCTGCGAACCGTCAAATGGCGCACCGCGACCGCGGCGGATCGTGATCTGTTTCAGGCACCGTTCCGTGCCGGGATTCGGCTGGAAGAATACCAGCTGTTACCGCTTCAGAAAGCGTTGCGCCTGCCGCGCGTCAACCTGTTGATCGCTGATGATGTCGGTCTCGGCAAGACGATCGAAGCCGGCCTGGTCTTGCGCGAGCTGCTGTTGCGCCGCCGGGTGGATTTCATCCTGGTCGCGGCACCGCCGACCATGACCCTGCAATGGCAGGACGAACTGGAGGCCAAGTTCGGTCTGTCCTTCCAGATCATCGACCGGGACGCGCTGGCCGACCTGCGTCGGCTGCGCGGCTTCGGGGTCAATCCCTGGGCGACCGGGTCGCGCTTCATCATCTCCCACCGGCTCTTGACCTCGGAGACCTATCTCGCCGGACTTCGGGACATCCTCGGCGAGTTTCGGGCCCGCTCGATCCTGATCCTGGACGAAGCGCACCATGCGGCCCCGTCAAGCGGCGCCCGCTACGCGATCGACAGCCAGTTCACCAAGGCACTTCGGGACGTCGCGGGGCGGTTCGAACACCGGCTGTTCTTGAGTGCGACGCCGCACAACGGCCATTCGAACAGCTTTTCCTCGCTTCTGGAAATGCTCGATCCGCAGCGCTTCACCCGCGGTGTTCCGGTCAGGCCCCGCGACCTCAAGCCCGTGATGATCCGGCGGCTGAAATCGGACTTGAGAGCGCTGGGCAAGGACTTCCCCAAACGCATCGTCACGCCGATCCTGCTCGACGGCCTGCCGCCCGACGCGCCGGAACTCAGGCTCTCCCAGGCGCTCGCGGCGTACGGCGCGCTTCGAGAGCGGCGCGTGTCGCGGCTTGCGACGGGCGAGGCATCCCACCATCGTCTGATCTTCTCCGGCCTCCAGCAACGGCTTCTGTCCTCGGCATTCGCCTTTGCGCGCACGCTCAAGGTGCATCGCAAATCCCTCGCGGCGCTCCTCGACAAGACCGAAAAGGCCAACGCGGCCTTGCTGGCGGCGGCACGGAGCTTCGCGCGCGACGAGGCGATGACGGACGCGCTCGACCTCGACCTCGAAGACGCGGAGATCGAAGCCGTGGTCGCGCAGGATGAGGAAGACGCGACGCGCGCGGCCTCGATCCTTGGGTCCGCCGGGCTGGACGAGGCCGACTTGCGCGCCGAGTTGGCGAGCGTCGACGCCATGCTGCGCGACGCCGAGGCGGCGAGCGCGCGGCCCGACGCCCGCGTGCGATGGCTGGGCGATTTCATCCGCAGTGAGATGCTCCGCGGCGACAGCTGGACCGACCGCCGGCTGATCATCTTCACCGAATGGGAGGATACCCGGCGTTGGCTTGAAAAGAGGCTCGGCGAAGCGGTCGGGACCACGGACCGCGCCGACCAGCGGATCGGCGTCTTTTCCGGAACCACCTCGACCGACCGGCGCGAGATGATCAAACAGGCCTTCAACGCCGATCCGAAGAACGAGCCGATCCGCATCCTGATCTGCACCGACGCCGCGCGCGAAGGCATCAATCTCCAGTCCCGGTGCAGCGACCTCATCCATTTCGATCTGCCCTGGAACCCGGCCCGCCTGGAGCAGCGCAACGGCCGCATCGACCGCAAGCTCCAGCCCGCCAGGGAGGTGCGCTGCCGGCACTTCCATTACGTGCAACGCGAGGAGGACGCGGTTCTCGACGCCTTGGTGCGCAAGACCGAGGTGATCCAAGACCAGCTCGGCTCGGCCGGCCAGGTGATCGCGGACCGCATCGCGTCGAAGTTGACGGCCGGCGGGATCGCGCGCGGGCACGCCGGCGCGCTCGCCGAGATGATCGCGGCGGAGACCGACGACGACCGGCTCGCCGTCGCCCGCGCCGAGATGGACGACGCGGACGACGCGCGACGCCAAGAGGTCAAGAAGGATCTGGACGCCCTTCGCCACGCCTTGGAACAGGCGCGGCGCCGCGTCGGCGTCGCCCCCCAAGACCTGCTCCAGGTGGTCGGCGTCGCGTTGGCGCGGGCGGGGTTCCCGTTGTCCGACGCGGATACGGCGAAGGTCGGCGACACCCGAACCTTCCAACTCGACCCCGCCCATCGAACCTTCGCCGACGCCACTTGGCAGGACACGCTCGACGATTTGCGCGCCCGCCGCCGGCTGCGGCGCGAAAAGGTCAATCAGTGGCGACGTGACGCGCCGGTGCGGGCGATCGCCTTCGAGCCGCCCGTGCTTGAAGACGGCCGCGACGCCGACGGCGTGGTGCAGGTTCACCTGGAGCACCGCTTGGTACGCCGCCTGCTCGGCCGGTTCATGAGCCAGGGTTTCCAAAGCGATCTCAATCGTGCCTGCGTCATCACAAGCCCGGCGGCGCAGCCGCGGGTGGTTCTGGTCGGCCGGATCGCGCTCTTCGGGCCCGCCGCGGCGCGGCTCCACGAAGAGATTCTCGTCGCGTCCGCCCTGTGGTTCGAGACCGACCGGGGCATCAAACCGCTGAAGCCATTGGGCGCGCGCGGCGAAACGACGACGCTGCACCAGTTGGAGCAGGCTTTGGCGGCCACCCGCGCGCCCGGGGACGGTGTGGTCGAGCGTGCGCTCGGCTTTGCGCAAAAGGATGTTGCCGACCTTATGCCCGCCTTGCAGGACCGCGCCGAAGAGGCGAAGACCCGCGCCCGCGCCGATCTTGCCAAACGGGGCGACGACGAAGCCAACTCGCTGCGCGCGTTGCTGGTTGCACAGCGCGATCGCATCCTCAAGGCCGATCGGACGTTCGACGATCGCCAACTCGAGCTCGCCGGTTTCGAGGCGGAGCGGCGCCAGAAGATCGCCGACCGCACGCATTGGCACCGGCGGCTCGGCAGCATCGAGCGTGAATTGGACACCGAGCCGGCGCGGGTGCGCGCCTCGTACGAGGTGCGCGCGGAGCGGCTGGAACCGATCGGTCTGGTCTATCTCTGGCCGGCGACCGGGTGAGCGACCCATGCGACCGACCGACGACATCGCCCGCGACCCGGATCTCGAATGGCTCGATCTCGCGCAGCCGACCGGGCTCGTGCTGTCACCGATCGTGATCAAGGACCGCCAGCTCGCACCATCCCGCCAGTCGGCGACCGACACCGCCGACGCGGCCAGCCTGATCGACCCCGACCCGGACCGGCCGGCGCTCGGCGACGTCTGGCCGTTCTTCGAAACGGTGCTCGGCTGGGACGCCGGTCTGGTGGCCGGGGCGCCCGGCGGCCCGCCGCTGCCGGACACCCTGGCGATCCGGATTCCCGAGCACGACACGACGCTGGCGCCCGACTGGGCGGTCACCGGCTTCGACGACGACGCGCCCTGGCAGCTTCTGGTCCGGGCGGAGCCCGCCGGCGTCGACCCGGACCGGCGCGGCGCGGCCGAAGGCTGGGAGGCGACGCCGCACCAGCGGTTCGAGCGCCTGCTGCGCGAGACCGGGGTGCTGGCCGGCGTCCTGATCTCGGACCACGCCCTGCGCCTGGTCTATGCGCCGCGCGGCGAGACCTCGGGCTGGGTGTCGTTCCCGCTGCGCGCGCTTGCGAGCGTGGCCGGCCGTCCTTTGCTGGGCGGGCTGAAACTGATCCTGGACGGGTTCCGGCTGTTCAACGAGGGCGGCCCGCACCGCCTGCGCGCGCTGCTCAAGGACAGCCGGGAGGCGCAACTCGCGGTCTCGACCGCGCTCGCCGAACAGGTCCTGGGCGCGCTGCACGAACTGCTGCGCGGTCTCGCCCAGGCGGCGCCGGCGCTGATCGGCGAGCGCGCCGAAACCGATCCGCACCATCTCTATGAAGGCCTGCTCACCGTTCTTCTGCGGCTGGTGTTCATCCTCTATGCCGAGGATCCTCTATGCCGAGGATCGCGATCTGATCCCGACCTTGAGCGACCCGCGCGCCCGCGCGCTTTACGAGGCCGGCTATGCGGTCGGCGGCCTGCACGGCCGGCTGTTGCAGGATGCCGCGCTCAACCCGGACACCATGGACGAGCGCTTCGGCGCCTGGGGCCAGCTGCTCGCCCTGTTCGCGATGATCCACGACGGATCGCCCGACAAGCGCACCTTCATCATCCGGCGCGGCGGCAAGCTGTTCGACCCGCAGCACTTTCCGTTCCTGACCGGGCAGCGCACCCACGACGATCCGATCCGGGTGCCGCGGGTCTCCGACGGCTGCGTGCTGCGTATCCTGGATGGTCTGCTCACCATCCGCGATCCCAAGACCAAGACGCGCCAACGTCTGTCCTACCGGACCTTGGATGTCGAGCAGATCGGCTCGGTCTACGAGACGGTGATGGGCTTCACGATCCAGCGCGCCGTCGGGCGATCCCTGGCGATCAAGGCCGGCAAGAACAACAAGACGCCCGTCTTCGCCGATCTCGACGTGCTCGCGCACAAAAAGAAGACCGAACGCGCCAAATACCTGAAAGACGTCTGCAACCGCGCCGGTTTGCCGGCGGCGGTCGAACGGGCGGTGAAGGCGGCGGTCGACGCGGACGGCCTGGCGGCGGCGCTCGACCCGATCGTCGACGAACGCGCGTCGCCCGGCAAGACGACCACGCCGCCCGGCGCGCCGATCCTCCAGCCGACCAAGGAGCGCCGGCGCACCGGCAGCCACTACACCCCGCGCGCCCTGACCGAGCCGATTGTCCGCCACGCCCTCGCGCCGGCCTTCGCACGGCTCGGCCCCGACGCGCGACCGGACGAGGTGCTCGCGCTCAAGATCTGCGACCCCGCGATGGGATCGGGCGCGTTCCTGGTCGAGGCCTGCCGCCACCTCGCGGAACGGCTGGTCGCGGCGTGGGCGCGCCGGCCCAAGACGCGGCCGACCATCCCGCTCGACGAGGACGAAGCGCTGCACGCCCGCCGCCTGGTGGCGCAACGCTGCCTCTACGGCGTCGACAAGAACCCGATGGCGGTCGATCTGGCGCGGCTGTCGCTGTGGCTGGCCACGTTGGCGCGCGAGCACGAGTTCGCCTTCCTCGATCACGCGCTGAAATGCGGCGACAGCCTGGTCGGCCTCACCCGCGCCCAGATCGCGGCGGCCCATTGGGACTTGAACGCGCCGCCGATGGCCCTGCTCGGCCTGCTGTTGAAAGAGCGGGTCGGCGCCACCGTCGCGGGGCGGCGCGAAATCCAGGAAGCGCCGGACGATGTGACGCGCGAGATCCAGGAATCGCGGTTTCGCGTCGTCGAGGGCCGGTTGGATCTCGTGCGGCTCTATGGCGACGCGGTGATCGCGGCGTTCTTTTCGGCCGACAAGCCGCGCGCCCGGCTGATCGCCCGTGGCGAGGCCGAACGCCACCTTCTGGCCGCCGCCGCCGAGGGCGATGCGCCACTGCGCACCTCGGCGGCGACGCTGCGCGACGGCGAGTTTCCGATCACCCCGTTCCATTGGGAGATCGAGTTCCCGGAGGTGTTTGCACGCGACACCCCCGGCTTCGACGCGATCATCGGCAATCCGCCGTTTGCCGGCAAGAACACGATCATCAACAGCCACCGCGATGGGTTTCTCGACTGGCTGAAGACCGCCCATGAGGGCGCCCACGGCAACGCCGATCTGGTCGCGCATTTCTTCCGGCGCGCCTTCACCTTGCTGAGGCGGGACGGCACCTTCGGCTTGATCGCCACCAACACCATCGGCCAGGGCGACACCCGCGCCACCGGCCTGACCGCGATCCTCAAGGCCGGCGGCGTCATCACCCACGCCGTCAAGCGGCTGAAATGGCCGGGTGATGCGGCCGTGGTGGTGTCGGTCGTGCATGTCCGCACGGCCGGCACCGGCGCCCCGGCGCCGGCGATCCTGGACGGCCGGCCGGCGCAACGCATTTCCGCCTATCTGGTCGAGGGCGACCTCGATGACTCGCCGGCGATCCTCGCCGCCAATGCGGGCAAGGCGTTTCAGGGTTTTGACATTATGGGCGTCGGCTTCACCTTCGACGATGACGCGTGCGATAAGGGGCGATCACTGTCGTTCACACAAGGAAAAGAGCTTCAATCTGTATCAGCGGCTCACCACTCTCGGATTCACCCCTTTATTGGTGGGCGAGAGATCAACGACTCACCAGAACACTCACCCAAAAGGCTCGTAATAGATATGAATGATCTAAGTGAGGAAGAGGCAAGGTTGCGATTTCCTGATCTAGTGGCGATAATTGAAAAATTTGTACATCCGTTTCGTCGCAATCAGAAACGAAAGCATCTTAGAGAGTGCTGGTGGAAGTTCAATGAAAATCGTCCAGGGCTTCGCGAGGCAACAAGAAACATTGATAATGTTTTGGTGATTTGCCAAAATTCTTCCACTTTTGGGGTGTCGATTATTGGGTCTGAGATTTATCCTAGTCACAAGTTGATTGCGATTGCGATTGACATACGCTCTTTCTCATTCTTGCAGTCAAGAGTACATGAGGTGTGGGCTTGGTTTTTTGGGAGTACATTGAAGGATGATCTAGTCTATACTATTAAATCCTGTTTTTTGACGCTTCCCTTTCCGCATGGTTGGGAGAGCGAACCGACGCTTGAGGCTATGGGGCGAGATTATTGCCACGTCCGCGCCAAGTTGATGCAGGATCGACAAGAGGGCCTGACCAAGACCTATAACCGCTTCCACGACCGCGCCGAGCGCAGCGCCGACATCGTCCGCTTGCGCGAGCTCCATGCGGCGATGGATGACGCGGTGCTGCGCGCCTACGGCTGGGATGATCTGGCGGATCGCGCCGCGGCGAAGTTTCTCGATGAGAGCAATGAGGACGAGTACGCCTATCAGGGACGGCTCTTCTGGCCGGGCGCGTTTCGCGACGAGGTGCTGGCCCGGCTGCTCGCGTTGAACGCGGAGCGCCATGCCGAAGAGCGGCGGTTGGGGCTGGTCTCGGCCGACGGCAAGGTTCTGCGTCGGGGCGGGGCAGGGGACGGGCCGGACGAGAACGGCGAGACCGACGACGCGGACGAGGCGGCCGCATGAACGACACGTCGCCATCCGCCCCGGCCGATCAGCCGATGACGAGCGCGGCGGTGCGCACCGGCATCCTGGACATGGTTCGCCGCGACCTGATCGGGCCGCTGCCGGCCGCGATCGCGCCCGGCGACGCCGATCTTGCCGAAGAACGGCTCGAACGCGCGCCGTCGCACTGGTACCTGACCGGCTTCATCGCCCCCGCGCTCGGACCGCGCTCGGCCGCCGCGGCGGCGCCGGACGATCCGGCGATCCAGGAAGAAAGCGAGGCGCTGGGCGGGCTGTTCGAAAGCGACGACCTGGGCGGCGACGCCAACGCGCCGCCGGCCGAAGACGATCCGCCGCCCGAGGCGCCGGCGGTGCGCCGCCGGTACGATCCGAGCTCGATCGGCCTGACCGTTCTGCTCCCGGTCGAGGTGCCGCGTGTCGAGGTGCATCTGTCCTGGGGCGATTACGCCGCCGAACCGCCCGTGCCGGAGAGCGTTCTCGCGCCCGACGGCGGGGGGGCGGACGAGGACGCGCCGCGGGTCGATTGGCTGCGCCGCCCGCGCGACGCGATCGTGACCCTGGCGGTACCGCAAACCGGCAAGGCGCCGCCCGTGGCGGTCCCGAACAGCGCCCCGCCGCAGCGGCCGGGGTGCGGCTGGTTGGAACTGGCCGCCCATGCGCGGGAGTTGACGCTCGACGAGCCGGATCGGCCGCCGCGGCGGGTCCGCGCCCTGACCGTGTTCCTGGTCAACCGTCGCCATGAGGCGCGCCGAAGCTACGCCGACATCGCCTATGCCTTCCAGGCACGGATGGAGCTGCGCTGCGCCGAGGGTTTCGTGCCGCGGCGGAACTTGTCGGGCTATCGCGCCGACGACGATGATCTGCGGATCGCCGATCTGCACTACCGCGACGCTGCCGAATACGCGGTCGGGCGCAACACCGCGGCCGATTGGGCCGCGCCCGACGCCGATGGCCGGGTGTTGGCGGTCTGGACCGAGCCCTTGCCGACGGCGGAGGTCGAACGGGTCGCGCCGAACGAGGAGATTCCGGCCGACGCGGTCGCGTTCGGCATGGAAGCCCTGGCCGACGCGGCTGAAGCCGGCGGCCCGGCGCTCCTGGGGCGGCTCGGCGGATTGCCCGATCTCTATGCCGGGTGGATCGACACGCAGCGCCGCCTGCTGGCGGGGTTGCCCGGCCGCCGGCAAGAGACCGCCCGGCGGTTGATCGAGGCGATGACCTGCGCCCGCGACCGGATCGCGGGCGGTGTCGCGCTGCTGGGCCGCGACGAACGCGCCCGGACCGCGTTCCGGGTCATGAACCTGGCGGTGGCGCGGGCGGCGCGCCGGCGGTTCGCCGGGCCCGGCGGCGATCCGGCGGCCCAGAGGCCGCCATCCTGGCGGCCGTTCCAACTCGCCTTCATCCTGCTCAACCTCGACGGCCTGGTCGAACGGACCCATCCCGAACGCGAGATCGTCGATCTGTTGTTCTTCCCGACCGGCGGCGGCAAGACCGAGGCCTATCTCGGCCTCGCCGCCTTCGCGATCGCCCATCGGCGACTGTGCGCCGGCGGCCTGTTGGGCGCGGGCGTCACCGTCATCATGCGCTATACGCTGCGGCTGTTGACGCTCGACCAGTTGTCCCGCGCGGCCGGCGTGGTGTGCGCCCTGGAGCTGATGCGCAGCGGCGACGAGGTGCTCGACGGCGCGGGCAACCGTCGGCTCGGCGACTGGCCGATCGAAATCGGCCTGTGGGTCGGGTCCGACGCCTCGCCCAATATCCTGGGCGGGACCGGCCGCACGGGCGATCACACCGCGGTGACCCGGGTGCGCCGCTTCAAAAAGGACGGCAAACACGCGCCGGCGCCGATCAAGACCTGCCCCTGGTGCGCGACACCGTTCGGTAAGCGCAGCTTCGAGCTGAAGCCGACCGAATCCGCGCCGCAGAACATGACGATCACCTGCGCCAACCCGCGCTGCGATTTCGTGCGCGGCCGGACGCTGCCGATCGTCACGGTCGATCAGGCGATCTATCGGCGGCTGCCGGCCTTTCTGATCGCGACCGTGGACAAGTTCGCCGGGCTGCCCTGGATCGGGCCGGCGGGCGCCTTCTTCGGGCATGCCGATCGCTTCGAGCCCGGCGTCGGGTTCTACGGCGCGGCCGAACCGGGACAGGGGACGCCGCTGTTCAACGACCACTGCCTCGATCCGCCGGACTTGATCATTCAAGATGAGTTGCACCTGATCTCCGGGCCGCTCGGCACCGTCGCCGGCCTCTATGAGACGGCGATCGATCGGCTGTCGACCCGGCGGCGCGGCGGCGAGCGCAGTCGGCCGAAGATCGTCGCCTCGACCGCCACGGTTCGTCGGGCGCACACCCAGATCAAAGCGCTGTTCGATCGCGACCGGACCCATGTGTTCCCACCGCCCGGCGTCAACCGAACCGACAGCTGGTTTGCACGCACGCAGTCCTCGTCGCTCGCCCCCGCCCGGCTCTATGTCGGGCTGGCCGCGCAGGGGCGAGGGCCGCGCCTGGTCTTCATGCGCGGCCTGATCTCCTTGATGTCGGCCGCGAAGCACTGGTTCGACCGGAACGCGGTGCCGGGCCAAGCGGACAATCCGGCCGACCCGTATCTGACCGCCTTGTGCTATTTCAACGCGTTGCGCGAGCTCGGCGGCGCACGGCGGATCGTCGAGGACGAAGTCGCCGACCGGCTGTCGCGCTATGGCGCCGTTCGCCAAAGGGGGACCCCGTCGGGGGCGGTCTTCGCCGACCGCAGGGTCGCCGAGCCCTTGGAGTTGACCTCGCGGGTATCGACCGATGACGTCGCCTTGGCGAAAAAGCGCCTGGAAGCGCCCTTCACCGACGGGACGGGTCAGCAGGTCGATGTGGCGCTCGCGACCAACATGATCTCGGTCGGCTTGGACATTCTGCGGTTGGGGCTGATGGTGGTCCAGGGCCAACCCAAGACCGCGGCCGAGTATATCCAGGCAACCTCGCGCGTCGGGCGGCGCCCCGACAAGCCGGGGCTGGTCGTGACCGTGCTGAACCTGCACAAGCCGCGCGACCGGGCGCATTATGAATCCTTCCGTCTGTTCCACGAAACCTTCTATCGCGCGGTCGAGGCGACCAGCGTGACGCCTTGGGCGGCCCGATCGCTCGATCGATCCTTGCCGGCGCTGGTGGTCGCGGTGGCGCGTCATCTCGACCCCGACCTCACCCCGGAGCGCGCGGTCTCGAGGATGAGGTCCCTGCCGGGCTACCGCGACCGCGTGATCGAGGCGATCGTCGCGCGCGCGCCCGAGGACGGCGTGGTCGGCGGCAAGGCGGCGTTGCGCGCCCAAATCGAAAGCCTGTTGGACGATTGGGACGCGATCGTCGATAAGATTCAGTCGCAACTGTCCTATACCCATCACGGCGGTCCGCATCACCTGCTCTATGCGCCGCTCGACCCGGCGCTCGCCAACCTGGTCGGCGACGAGCGATCGCGGTTCGTCGCCGCGCGGTCGATGCGCGACGTCGAACCCAATGTCCTGCTCAAGGTGCGCGACCCGTTCGGCCGGACGCTCGACGCGGAGGATGTGTGATGGGCACGCGCACGGTGTTGCGGCAAAGCCAATTGATCACCACCTTCGGCCCCGGCGCGATGGTCGACCTGCCGACCCGCTCGGTGTTGATCTCGGGCCTTGACCAATGGCGAATGAAGACGAAGGACCGGCTATCCTTCAAAAAAATCGACGAACCGTTGCTGGCGCGGCGGCTCGAAAAATGGTTGCGGGACAATGGGAGACTTGAAGCCGACAAGACCCTCGAGCTGCTGACCCCGCCGGTCTCGCAGGAGTTCGAGGAGCGTGAACCCGATTTCGTCGCCGCGACGATCTTTCCGAAGTGGTTCGTCTGCGAGCGCGTCGAAACGGTCAAGGTCAGGGACGGTGAGCGACCGGGCAGACGGCTTGTGCATTGGGACGATCTGCGGCCCGAGGGTGGTCGCCGTCAGTATGTCTTTGAGGACAAGAAGAAGGTCGATGTCACGCCTTTGCGCTTCGTCGGCGCCTGCGAGGACGGACACCTTCAGGACATCGAATGGCGTCGCCTGGTTCATGGCGGCGAACGATGCGCAGACCCGCTTTGGCTGACCGAAGAGGGTGCAAGCGCCAGTCTTGCCGACCTGGAAGTCGTCTGCGGCTGCGGGCGGTCGGTCGCGGTGCAGGACCTGACGAAGCCCGGGCGGCTTGGCCGATGCGACGGGCGCCAACCATGGCTGAGCGCCGCGGCCGCCGAACCGTGCGAAAACCGCCTGCGGCTGCTGACCCGGTCGGCGACCAACGCCTACTTTTCCCAAACGGTGACGGTGATCTCGCTGCCGGCGGCGGACGACGAGTTGATCCGGGTGATCCAAGAGCACCTTCCCGATCTCGACGAGGTCGACTCGGTCAACGGCATTCGGGAGGCATGCAGGTACAATCGCGGCTTCAAGCGCAGCGTCGAAAGGTACCCGGAAGAGGTGGTGTTCGAGCGGTTGCGGGCGATCCGCGCCCAAGGCGCAGCGGAGGCGAGCTTCAGTCCGAAGCTGATGGAGTTCGACGTGCTGGCGTGCGGCCAGGCGGAGATCGGCGTCAACGGCCCGGATGCGCGTCTGTACGCCCGAACGCTGCCGCGAGACGCCTGGGCCCGCGACGCCGGGGTGGATCTGCGCGCGATCCAAGCCGTGGTCGCGGTCCATCGACTGCGCGAGATCATGTGCCTTTACGGCTTCACCCGATTGGAGCCGGCCGCCACGGACTCCGACGGCGATGTCGAGGACATTCACCTGGCGGTCACCGGCGCGCCGATCGCGTCACGAACCGATTGGCTGCCCGCCGTCGAGCAATTCGGGGAGGGCCTGTTCATCCAATTCGATCCGGACTGGATCGACCGGTGGCTGGCGCGGCCGGCCGTACGCGATCGTACCGACGTTCTGATCGCGGGCTTCGACGCCCATCGCAACAAGTACCCCCGATCGGCGGGGCAGCACTTCCCCGGGGCGGCCTATGTTGCGCTGCACAGCCTGTCTCATGCCCTGATGACGGAGATATCGCTCGAGTGCGGCTACCCCGCGAGTTCATTGAAAGAGCGGATTTACGCCTTCGGCGCGCAAGATCGCGCTGCTCGCCGGTTCGGGCTTCTGATCTATACGGCGTCGACCGGCGCTCAGGGAACCCTCGGCGGTCTGGTCGGCACGGCGCCGCGCCTGTCCGGCATGCTGGCGCGCTGCTTGGAGCGCCTTGACCTCTGTTCCAACGACCCGGTCTGCGCCGATCATGTCCCGGGCGACGCACTCGACGAACGGGCCCTCCTGGGCGCGGCCTGTCACGGGTGCCTGCTGGTGGCGGAGACAAGCTGCGAGCGGCGGAACCAACTTTTGGATCGCGCGCTCCTGGTCGATACGATCGCGGTCACCGGGTGTGCATTGTTCTTATGACGATCAAACGTCACCCCGACCGGTCCCGCGGCGCCTGCCGCCCGCACCGAAATGCGTTCGGAAAGCTCGTGCCCCGCACCGCCGCCTACCACTCCCGCTCCCAAACAGATCGTAGCTCCCGAACCGACCTAAGGCTTTGCGCAAGAACAACCGAATCGGAGGTACGTGTACGCTAAATTTGGGATTGCCTTTGGCCGACTCGTCGTACATCTTGTGCCTATGATCGATGAAG
>JANQHG010000004.1 GCA_028277115.1 Azospirillaceae bacterium | reverse complement strand
CCCCGACCAGGGGGTGCCCCCTGGACCCCATTTTTTGGGGGGGACCTTTTTTCCTTCCCCGCCCAAGCGGGGGGCGGTGGTCCACGCAACCGGCCGGATGGAGGCATCCGGCGCCGCAGGCGCCGGGGGCGAGTTATCAGCGGCCGCGCCGCCCGGGCGCCAAACGCCGCCGCGGCGGCCGCCGACGCACCGGCGCCGGCGCCGCAGGCACCGGCACACCGTCCTCCTCCGGATCGGTCAACCGCTCGAGCAACCGCGCCCGGATCTGCTGCAACTTGCCCTCGTGCTCGACCTTCAGACCAAACACGTTCTTGACATAGAACACGTCAACCGCCTTGTGCCCATACGTCATGATCTTGGCCGAGGAAATCTGCAGGCTGAGTTCGGTCAAGGTCCGAGTAATGTCGTGCAACAAACCCGGACGGTCGAACGCATTGACCTCGATCACCGTGAAGCCGGTGCTGGCGTCGTTGTCGATGATCACCCGCGGCGAAATCTTGAACGCACGGGCCCGGCGCGACAACGGCGGCGCCCGCTTGGTCAACTCGGTCGCCGGCCGGATCGCACCGGACAGGGTGCGTTCGGTCAAGGACGACAAACGCGCCAGCTTCTCGCCGCTCTCGAACGCACCGCCGACCGCGGCGTCCTGGACCGAAAACACGTCGAGCGCGCGGCCGTTGGTCAAAGTGGTGATCCGGGCATCGACGATGTCGGCGCCGCACAACGCCAACGCCCCGGTCAGCTGGGCGAACAGGCCGGGGTGGTCGGCGGTGTAGATGGTGATCTCGGTGACCGCGCGGTTGCGGTCGATCCGCTTGTCGATGGTCAAGGGGTCACTGTCGCGCTCGGCGGCGCGGACCAGGCTCGCGTGATAGGCGATGGTCGCCGGGTCGAAGCCGAGCCAATAGGACGGGTAACCGAGCCCGAGGAACCAGCGCCGCTCGTCCTCGCTCCAGCCGGCGAGCAGCTCTGCGACCTGGGCCTGGACCGCCTGGATGCGCCGCTGGCGACCAAGGCTGCCGGTCTCGCCGAGCAGCCGCTCCTCGGCGCGGTGGTAAAGGTCCGACAGCAAGGTGGCGCGCCAGGTGTTCCAGCGCCCGGGCCCGACCGCGCGGATGTCGGCGGTGGTCAAGATCAACAACAAACGCAGCCGCTCCGGCGACTGGACCAGCGCCACGAAGTCGGCGACCGTGGCATCGTCTTCCAGATCGCGGCGAAACGCGGTGAACGACATCGCCAGATGGTGGCGGACCAGCCAGGCGACCGTGTCGGTCTCCTCGTCGGTCAGGCCGAGCCGCGGGCACAGGGCGAGCGCGACCTGCTCGCCAAGCTCGGAATGGTCGCCGCCGCGCCCCTTGGCGATGTCGTGCAAAAGCAAGGCGACGAACAGCGCGCGGCGCGACGCGATCTTGCGCGCGAGCGCGGTCGCCAGCGACAGCTCGTCCTCGCGGTCGCCGGTGTCGATGTCGTAGAGAATGCCGAGCGCGACCAGGGTGTGCTCGTCAACCGTGTACGCATGGTACATGTCGTACTGCATCTGCGCGACCACCCGGCCGAAGTCGGGCACGAAGCGGCCGAGCACGCCGGCCTCGTTCATTCGCCGCAAGGTCGGCTCGGGATCGCGGTCGCCGGCGAGGATCTCGAGGAACAGCCGGTTGGCCTCGGGGTCGGTGCGCAGCGCGCGCACGCCGCCGAGCGAGCGGGTCAGTGCGCGCAACGCATGCGGGTGGATGTCGAGCGCCGTGCGCTGGGCGACATGGAACAGCCGGATCATGTCGATCGGCGCGTCGCGGAACTGGCTGTCGCGGAACAGGGTCAAGCGCTCGCCGTCGAGCTTGAAGCCGTCGATCTCGCGCGCGCGCCCACCCATGAACCGACCGAGGTTGAGCCGCGGCGGCCGCTTGGCGTCGGCCTCAAGCGCCGCGCAGAAGATGCGCGTCAGATCGCCGACCTCTTTGGCGTACAGGAAATAATGCTTCATGAACCGCTCGACGCCGAGCGCACCGGCGTGGTCGGTGTAGCCCATCCGCCGGCTGATCTCGCCCTGCAGGTCGAAGGTCAGCCGGTCCTCGGTGCGGCCGGTGACATAGTGCAGATGACAGCGCACGGTGGCGAGGAAGGCCTGCGCCTTGGCAAAGCGCGCCGCCTCCTCGCGCACCAGGACGCCGAGCTCGACCAGGTCGAGCACGTCTTCGACCTGGTAAAGATACTTCGCGATCCAATGCAGCGTGTGCAGGTCGCGCAAACCGCCCTTGCCCTCTTTGACATGGGGTTCGAGGATGTAGCGGCTGTCGCCCTGGCGCTTGTGGCGGTCGTCGCGCTCGGCGAGCTTGGCGACGACATAGGCCGGGCCGGTCGGGGCGACGATCTCGCGGAAGAAGCGGCGTCGGAAATCGGAAAACAGGCGCTCGTCGCCCCACAGCGGGCGGCTTTCCAACAGGTTGGTGCAGATGGTGATGTCGGCGCGCGCCTGGCGGATGCAGTCGGAGACCGAGCGCACCGCATGGCCGACCTTGAGCCCGAGGTCCCACAGGACATAGAGCATCGATTCGACGATCTGCTCGATCCGGCCGGTGCGTTTGTAGGGCAGAAGGAACAACAGATCGATGTCGGAGCCGGGCGCCAACTCGCCGCGGCCGTAGCCGCCGGTCGCAACGATGTCGAACTGCTCACCGGTGGTCGGACCGCCGCATTCGTAGAGCCGGCCGACCGTGATCTCGGCGAGCGCGCGGATCACGGCGTCGGCGACGGTGCAGGCGTCGCTGCCGCAGGTCTCGCCGTCGATCGCGCCGGCCTCGAACCGGGTGCGGATCTCGGTGCGCCGCTCTTCGAGGACCCCCTTTAAGTGCGCGATCAGGGCGGGGCGGAGCGCCTCGCCGGTGCCGTGTTGGTCGACCAGGCGGTCAAGCGCGCCGGTGAGCGTTTGGTCGAGCCCGACGGCGAGACGCTGCGAGCGGACGCCGGCGCTGGCGTCCGCCGGAGCGACGCGGTCGGGTGCGGTGACGGGGCGTTCGATCAGCATGGCGCCACCTCCGATAGGGCCGACGGGTTCTCCCCCGCCACACCGGCGGGGGTTAAGGAAGTCCTCCTCCCCCCACGGCACGTGGGGGGGAGATAGAGGGGGGCCGACGGCGGTGCCGACCGGCACCCATCCAGCCGCTGCGCGGCTATCTTCCCCGCACCTTCGCGGCTGGATGCGCCATAACCGCGCGGACGGCCGTTGCGGCCCGGCCGATCGCGCGGCACAGTGATGACGGCAATGTGGCACCGTCGGCGCGGGCCGCAAAGCCCCTTGACCCGGCCCCGCCGCCCCGGAGCGTGCCCGCCCCATGGCCGACCCGTCGCCATCCCGCCTGATGTTCTGCTTCGGCCTCGGCTACAGCGGCCGCGCGCTGGCCGAGGCGCTCGCCGCCGACGGCTGGCGGGTCGCCGGCACCGCGCGCCGCGCCGAGACGGTCGCCCGGCTCGCCGCCGACGGCCTTGCCGCCGTGCGCTTTGCCGACGACGCCGGCGCACCCGACACCGGCGCACCCGACACCGGCGCACCGGACCTGCCGGCCGAGACCACCCATCTGTTGAGCACGGTCGCGCCCGACCGCGACGGCGCGGACGACGGCGTCGCACTCGACCCGGTGTTGCGCGTTTGTCACGACCGGATCGCAGCGCTGCCGAAGCTTGACTGGGTCGGCTATCTGTCGACCACCGGGGTCTACGGCGACCATGGCGGCGCCGAGGTCGATGAGACCACCCCGCCGACCCCCAGCGGCCCGCGCCAGCGGGCGCGGCTGATCGCCGAGGACGCCTGGCTCGACCTCCACCGCCGCCACGGCGTGCCGGTGCACATCTTCCGGCTCGCCGGCATCTACGGCCCCGGGCGGAGCGCGCTCGACAGCCTGCGCGCCGGCACCGCGCGCCGGATCGACAAGCCGGGCCAGATGTTCGGCCGCATCCACCGCGACGACATCGTGCGTGTGCTGCGCGCCTCGATCGCCCGGCCGGCACCGGGGACGGTTTACAACGTCGCCGACGACGAACCGGCGCCGAGCCACCAGGTGATCGCCTATGCCGCCGAGTTGCTCGGGGTCGCACCACCGCCGCTCGAGCCATTCGACCCACGGACCCTGTCGCCGATGGCGATCAGCTTCTACAGCGACAACCGACGGGTGCTGAACGATCGGATCAAGCGCGAGCTCGGAGTTACGCTCGCCCACCCGACCTATCGCGAGGGCCTCGCGGCCGAGCTCGCGCGCGGCAGGCCGACATGACCACCCGCAGCCGGATCGAATGGACCGAGCACAGCTGGAACGAGGCCGAGCAGGTCGGCTGGCGCGCGGTGATCCAGCACGCGCTGTACCACCACATCTGCGACCGGCTGGCGGTGCGCTACGCCTCGCCGTTCTTTTTGATGTCGCAGCCGTCCCACCGTGCGCTGTGGTTTCTGCACTTTTCCAAACACTGGCGGGCCCGCGACGAGATCGGGCGCCTCCACTGGCAGGCGGCGAGCGGCGGCGCGATCGACCACCGTGGCGGCCCCGGGTTCCGCTCGCTCGGCTTCACCCCGGCGCGCCGGCGCGATCCGGGCCAGCTGTTGCTCGACTACGACTTCGACACCGCGGCGCGCGACCGCTCCCGCGCCACCGTCGACGAGCAACTGGGCGACCTGGTGATCGCCGCGGCGGCCGAGGCCGGCGGCCGACCGCCGAGTGTGGCGGAGCTGTTCAACCGCCACTGCAACGACACGCCGGTGACCAGCGATCTTTTGTGCGATGCGATTCGGACCCGCCGCGACGCCGGCGACCTGTTGGTCCGGCGCGACGACGGGCTCCCCCGCCGCCGCGGCACCCGGATCGCGCTCACCGACCGCCTCGAGCTCGGCCGCGAGCCGCCGTTACCCGGCCTGTTGGCGTAACCTCGGTGCGAAATCTCCGTTCCCCGCCCCAAGGCGGAGGTGGCCGCGCCAGCGGCCGGTCGGCAAGGCCGCCTCGTGACCGGGCGATGGCGGTTGCCAGGCGGCACCGCCGTATGCCCCCCTCGTAACTCCCCCCCACGTGCCGTGGGGGAGGACGGTCCCCCGCCTTTCGGCGGGGATGCCACGCAGTTTCATCCAGGGTGGGGCGGCCGAAGGACGGTGGGAAACTAAAGTGAACAGTATTGGGGACAGACCATGGTTTTCGCCGCCGGCATCCCTGGCATCACCGAGCGGGGGTAGGGTAGCGTGGCGGTCGGTACACCCCAAGCCCGAGACGAGACCCCGATGCCCAAGGCCGCACAGCCGCCGTGGATGGCGCCCGAACTTCTGCTGTCGCTGACCGTGCTGTTTTGGTCCGGCAACTTCGTCGCCGGCCGGGCGATCGGCGGAGACATCGCGCCGGTGTCGCTCAACTTCTGGCGCTGGGGCCTCGCGCTCGTGATCCTTGGCGCGATCGCAGGACCTGAGACCTGGCGCCACCGCCGCGAGGTCCTGCGCGCGTGGCCGGTGATCGCAGCGCTCGCGGTCACCGGGATCGTGATGTTCCACATCTGCGCCTACACCGCGCTGATCCGAACCCAAGTGATCAATGCCGCCCTGCTTCTCCCGACCACACCGCTTGTGATCGTCGCCGCGACCCGGCTGGTTTATCGCGAGCCGATCGCGGTCGTGCCGCTCGTCGGCATCCTCGCCTCGCTGGTCGGCGCGACCTTGGTGGTCGCGCGCGGCGATCTCGAGGTGCTGCTCGCCCTTCGGCTCGACCCAGGTGACGTCTGGATGCTCGGTGCGGTGGTCGCGTGGGCGGCATACTCGGTCCTCTTGAAGCGTCGGCCGGCGACCCTGCCGCCCTTGGTGCTGCTGACCGCGATCGTGGCGACCGGGATGTTGGTGCAGGCACCGGTCTATCTGTGGCAGCTGGCGACCGCACCGGCGTTCGAGGTGGTGGGCCCGGCCGGCCTCGCGCTCGGCTACATCGCCTTGTTCCCCTCGGTGATCGCCTACATCTTTTGGAACCGCGGGGTCGCCGAAATCGGGCCCGCGCGCGCCGGCAGTTTCCTCCATCTGATGCCGATCTTTTCCGCCGCCCTGTCGATCGTGCTGCTCGGCGAGCAGGTGGTCGGTTACCACATCGTCGGCGGGCTCCTGGTCGCGGTCGGCATCGTGCTCGCCAACCGTGCCTGAGCCGACCCCGGCCGCCAGCGTCCCGGCGCTCGGCTGCGCGCCGCTGGCCGCGGCCACCCTGGTCGGTGCCGCCCTGTTCGCCGCGCCCCGGCCCCAAGGCCGGCGCCAGAGCGACCTCGCGGCCGCGCTCGCGCCGCTGTTGGAGACGCGCCGGCAGGTCGCGGACACCTTGGACCGTCTGGCCGCGGCCGGCGAGGCCGCCCGGATCGGGCGCGGCCGCTGGGGCTTGACCGACCCAGGGCGCGCCGCGATCGCGGCGCGGCTCGGGATCGCCGTCGACGCCGCGCCCGGCTGGACCGCGGTGCGCAACCGGGTCTTGATCGCGCGCGCGCTCGCGCCGCCGGTGGCCGACCCGCTGGCCGACCCGCTCGGCGCCTGGATCGCCGGCGCCGACGGGCTGAAGGCGGCGGTGCTGCTGCGCGCCTATCGCCTGCCCGGGATCGAGGAGCGGCCGAGCCTGACCCGGGTGCGCAACGCGCTGGTGTGGGCCCGGCTCGCGGCGTTGCGCGGCCGGCCGGCCGGCCCGATCGACGAACGGCCGCTGCCGGTGACGCCGCTCGCGCTGGTGTTGCTGGCCGACCTCGCCGGCGCCGACCCGCTGCGGATCGATGGACCGACCGTGATCAACCGGCTCGCCGCCGCCGCCGCCGGGGCCCGGCGCGCCGACCCGGCGTCGCTGCGCTCGGCCGTGCTGCGCCGTGCTGTCGCGGCGGCCGAGGGCGCACCGCCACCGCCGGTCGCGCCGGAGGCGCTCGCCGACTTCGCCGCGCGGGTGCGTGCCGCCGCGGCCGCGGCACCGACCGGCCGGGTCGGCGCCGGCCGGGTGTTCATCTCCGAGGTTTGGCGCCAGCTGCAGGTGACCGGCGGGCTCGCCGACCTCGCGCTTGACCTCGATCTCAAGGGTTTCAAGGCGGTGCTGGTCTCGGCCCACCAAAGCGGCCATCTGACCTTGAGCCGCGCCGACTTGGTCGCCGCCCTCGACCCCGCGGCGGTCGCGGCGTCGCTGACCCGCCCGCCCGAGGCGATGTGCGACCTCGACGGCTGGCACTTCGTGCGGCTCGATCGATAGCCGCCGATCGCCGCGCGCCCCAAGGACCCGCGACCCATGCCCCAGACCGACCCGCGCGACCGGGTGTTCTCGACCCCGAGCGAGATCGAGGTGTTCCAGTCGATCGTCTACGAAAACCAGGTCTGGCAGCCCGACCCGTTCGACGTCGACACCCTGCATGCCGACGCGCGCCAGCTGTTCCGCCAGTGCCTGGCCCGCGCGACCGGCGGGCTCGACCGCCAGGGCGGCCAGCTGTTGCTGATCAAGGGCGGCGCCGGGGTCGGCAAGACCCATCTGATGCGCGTCCTGCGCGAGATCACCCATGGCGAGGAACGCGGCTACTTCGCCTATCTGCAGATGACCACGGCGGCGCGCACCTATGACCGCTATATCCTGCGCAACGTCATCGACGGGCTGGACAAGCCCTATCGCCACGACATCGGGCGGACCGGGCTCGCGCTGATCTCGATGGCGCTGACCGACCATCCGGGCGCGGTGCGCGCCGCCGACCTCGACCACTTGGCGGCCGGGCCGCTCGAGCCGGCCGCGCGCGCGGACCTGGTCGCGGCGATCGGCCGGGGGATCGAGCGGGTGCCGGCGTTCGCCGGGCTCGACGACCAGCTGATCCAGGCTCTGGTCACGCTGCAGTGCGACGACCCGCCGACCCGCAACCGGGTGTTGCGGCTGTTGCGCGGCGACCCGCTGACCGAGGCCGACCGCGCGCTGATCGGCGGGCTTTCGCCGCGCGACGGCGAGACCGACGCGCCGCTCCTGATCCGGGCGCTCGCGCGGCTGATCTGGCAGGTCGAGCAGCGCGCGCTGGTGATCTGTCTCGACCAGATGGAGCAGATCCAGGACCTGGCCGACGCGCCGGCGGTCCAGTTCCGCCGCGCGATCGCGGCGGCGACCGCGATCGCCGAGCAGGTGCCGAACGCGGTGATCGTGCTCGCGTGCCTCGAAGACGTCTACGACACGCTCGGCGCCGGCCTGTCGCTCAGCCTGCGCGACCGGATCGAGCGCGACCCGCCGGCGCCGATCACGCTCGACGGTGCGCCGCCGCGCGCGACGCTGGCCCAGGTGGTCGCGCGTCGGCTCGAGGTGTTGTACGCCAGCGACGAGGTCGCGGTCGATCCGGCCGACCCGCTCTATCCGTTCGCCGCGGCATTCCTTGACCAGCACGCCGGGGCCTCGGTGCGCAGCCTGCTTGCCGCCTGCCACGCCGCGCGCGCGGTATGTATCGAGACCGGCCGGGTACCGCCGGGCGGGATCGCGGCGCCGGGGCGCGCGGCCGGGGCGATCGCGCCGCCGCCGCCCGCAGCGCCCACGCCGACACCGGCGGCGCCGCCGGCCGGCGCGCTCGAAGCGCTGTGGAACGATCTGCGCACCGACTTTGCCGGCGGCGTGCCCGACAGCGACGCCGGTCGCGCCGACCTGCTCGCCTGGGCGCTCGCCGACGGTGCCGCCGAGCTGGCTGGCGGCTTTCGGATCGACACCCGGCGCGAGGATTTGGCGGCCGACGTGCCCGCGGTCTTGGTTCGGGTGCGCGACGGGGGGGGCCGCGAGGCCGCGCGCCTGTGCGCCGGGCTGTGCGGCAAGTCGAACAGCCAGCGCGCGTTCGAACGCCAGCTCGACGCGCTGGCGGCGCGCGCGGCCGGGGCGATCGGCGGGCCGGCGGTCGCGGTCGCGGTGCGCGCGACCCCGTTCCCGGGCGGCCCGACCAGCCGGGCGATCCAGCGGCTCGGCGCCTTCGTCAAGGCCGGCGGCCGCACCGCGGTGGTCGAGGAGTCGGACTGGCGCACCCTGGTCGCGTTCCGCGCGTTCGCCGCCGCCCACGGCGCCACCCCCGGGTTCGCCGCCTGGCGCCGTCGCGAGATGCCGCTGCTCCGGCTCGGCCCGCTCCAGGCGATCCTGGCGCCGCAGCGCCTGCGCGCCTGGACCGCGTCCCACGGTGCCGCCCCCGATCAGGGTGCGGTCGCGCCGGCAACCCCGCCCGGCCCGCCGGCGCTCGTGATCGGCGACGCCGGGGCGACCCCGGTCGGCCTGCCGCTCGACACTTTCGGCCGCCATGTCGCGATCGTCGGCGACCCGGCGAGCGGCGCCGAGGCGGTGGCGGCGCGGCTGATCGAAGCGCTGCTCGGCCACGGCGTCTCGGTGTTGGCGCTCGACCGCGGCGGCACCTTTGCCCGCTATGCCGAGCCGGCGGCGGCGGCGCGCCTGCCGGGCACCGCCGAGGTCGCCCTCTTCACGCCGGGCGCGCCCGGTGGCCGCCCGCTGCCGCTGGCGCTGCTGCCGGCCGACGCCGGCGGATGGCCGGCGACCGAGCGCGGCCGCCTCGCCCGCCTGGTCGCGGCATGCCTGGCCGGTCTGTTGAGCTACAGCCCGCGCAGCGCCGGCGACCGGCGGCGCGAGCAGGTGCTGGCCCACGCGCTCGAGCTCGCGGCGGCGCGCAGCGACCGGCCGGTCACCCTCGACCCGGTGATCGCCGCGATCGACGCCGCCGACGACGCGCTGATCGCCCGGCTCGGCGAGGTCGGACCGACGGTGCTGCGCCGGCTGGTCGAGGACCTGACTGTGCTCCGCCTCGGCCACGGCCGGCTGTTCGCGACCGAAGGCACCGACGCGGCGGCGCCCGACGCCTGGTGTGCCGGCGCGGCCGGCCCGCGGCTCACGATCGTCACGACCGCGTTTCTCGACGATCTTGCCGCGGTCGCCGCCTGGGGCGGCCTGCTGCTTGCGGGGCTCGGCCGCGCCGACCATGGCGCGCCGGCGCCCGACCGCCGGCCGCTCGGCGGCGTGGTCGTGCTCGACGCCGCCGAGCGGTTCCTGCCGGCACGCAGCCCCTCCCCGGCACGCGCCGCGGTCGCCGAGCTGCTCCGCCGCGGCCCCGCGGCCGGGCTCGGGGTGATCCTGCTCAGCGATGCCCCGGCCGACCTCGACCCGGCCGCCCGGACCGAGATCGGCACCTGGCTGATCGGCCGTCTGGCCGCCGGGGCGCGCGTGCTCGGCCAGCTGCGCGGGCCGTTCGCACCGCGCCTCGGCGACCTCGCCGAGGCGGTCGCGGCCCAGCCGCCCGGCCACCACCACCTGATCACCGACCGCACGACCCAGCCGCTGGTCGCCCGGCCACCGCTGATTGCGGGCGGCCCGGTGCCGCGCGAGCGCTTGCCGGCGCTGGCAGAGCGGACCGGATAACGTCTTGAGTGGGCACCGGCCCCGCGAGAGATCAAGAAGATTTCGCTGGCTTGGGCCATCAGATGGACGTGATCGTCCGGGACACGCCCGACAGGTCCCAGCCGTCGCCCGGGCGGCGGCGCAGGGGCTCTCATCGGGTCGGTGCTGTCACGGCGTCCACCGAATCGACCGGAAGGACGATAACCTCGCCGGGTTGAGCGCGCTCGCGCGCCTGAGTGGGGAAGGCCACGAACGCCATGCGACGGCCGCCGCACGGGATGAGGTGCCATGTCCACCGCCGTTGTCGGGCCTGCTCCTCGAGGGCGTGGAAAAACGCATCCAAGCCTTGGCGAAGCGGGGCTTTAAGATGAACCGGGCGGACAGTCGGCCGTTTCATCATCCAAGACCGGATTTGCCCCGGGCACGACAATCTCGATCGCTTTCCCACCGCGGAGTTTCTCTACAAGATCATGCCTCCTAAACGTTGCAGAGAGCTTCTGAAGGCTGATTTTCGTATCCCCAAAAAGCTCCTTTAATGCGCCACCAATCTGAATCAGTGATCGCTCAAAATATTCGTTAATCTTTCTATCGATTATCTCGTCTGCTTTTGAAAAATTTCTGTGAGTCAATTGGTCCAGCGTGATGTTCATGGCCTCCAGCAGGTACATTCCCATGAGCATCGCAATAAATCGAGACCCATATTGCAAAAAGTCAGGCGCGTCTTTGGGCGGCCGTTTGCGTTTGTTCTCGGCGAACCTTAAGAGCAAGACCGCGATGACCGTTTGTGCACCGTTCAAGTCAGGTGTAAAAATCTGGTCATACAATTTTCCGAAATGCTCGGTCGCTCGAAAGCGCGCCGCGTGCGGCCGGTGGCGCCAAACCGCGAGAACCGCTTCCGCCGCCGTTGCGCTCGTGATCACATTCGTGTCTGTTGGGCCGTTGGTTCGCTGGCGACGATAGGTGTAGCCCAGCTCGCCTATCGATACGGCAAGTCGCTGCTGTCGGTTGTCATTCGACCTGAGGTCCCTAAGATCGACAGGATTCTGGCTGTTGGTCGCTTGTGTAATCCGCAGGACCAATTCTTCATCTTCTTCAGGCAATTCGTAAAGTCTGATCAGTACTTGCGCATTGCCGATCTCCGGACCAAGTTGCCTCTGGACCAACTGAATCGTCTTTGATGTCTGGCCACCATTCACGATCTGCAATCCAGACACTTGGACAATCCAATCGCGATCCGCAAAAGCATTATAGCTGAATTTGGTGCAGATGATTGTTATTCCGTTATTAAAAAAATAGAAATTCGGCCGCTGCTTTTGGTCCTTCAGTGTTTCCGCAATGCTTTCATTAACCCTTACAGAGAGGCCCAGGTACCGGCGAATATTGCGATCAAGAAGCACATCACCGAATTCGTCAAATATCCGGGCCAGCTCCGAGACCGACATCCGGCCGATCATCGCGCGCATGTACTCATAGTCTTCGACAAAGGCACGACCGGAAAGTTGAATCTTCGTATGTACGTCTTTCCGCGCTCTCATGAAGCTGACCAACTCATCTGGGCCAGCATGCTCCCATTTCACCAAATCCCCAAGACCGGAGTTGTCAATCCGTGTCTGACAATCTTCGGTCCAACGCCGACCATTGTTGCATAGAATTACTCTGACATCTGGAATATTTCCTTCTCGAATAAGAGAGCGTAACTCTTCAATCCTTTTGGTCAAGCGATCATTAGCTCGGTAAACGGTGTTTGGGTTGAACATCGTCTGGATAGCGCCCAGCATCTTGACGACACCGTTTTCTGGGAAGGCAGCCTCTCCTGCCAAGGATCGCTTGTATTTACCTTGGATCAAGATTACCTTGAACTCATCATCTTCTGGTGCCGTGAAGTAGACCGCGTCAACGCCGAAATCACCACCGCCTTCAACCACTCCTTCAAAACTGGTGTCTTGATCGAGGCCAAGCACAGTTGTGGCAACAAGGTAGACAAACGCAACTGATCTGAGCCTGTCCTGATCGTTTCCAACCCTAAGCTCTTGCCCGAACCGGTCAGAGAGCGTTGCCATTATGCCTTCGATTCGTTGGTCAATCAGCTGGGCGTTAAAATTCATATTGCTTCTTCCCTGTACGCTGTCCCACCCGTGCAGCCCCATTGGCCTAACGTGGCGCCACGCCCAGCAAGGTGAGACAGCGCGGAACCAGCGCCAGTTCGGCGCCCTGCGCGGCGCGGCGCGCCGTCGCCTCGGCATCGTCGCCCCAGCGTTCGACCTGGTAGAGCTCGTCGAGTTGGGCCAGCGCCAGCGTCGCCTCGGGGTCGAGCCGGCCGGCGACCAGCGCCAGGCCGAGCACCAACGAGCCCGAGGTCGTGACCGCCAGCTGCAGCGCGGTCAAGGCCCAGTCGTCGCGGTCGGCGACCACCGCATGCAGCGCGTGGCGCGCCGCTGCCGACTGGCGGTGCGGCATCACGCCCGCAGTGACCTCGAGCCGGGCGCCGGTGGTCGACGCCAGCCAGTCCAACAAGGGTTCCCAGGCGCGGGCCTGGCGCTCGGCCAGGGCGTCCGGACCCTCGGCACGGTGGCAGATCAGTTCGCTGTCTGCATAGGCGACGAGGCCCGCGATCACCTCGGCGCGGTGCGGCACCACCCGGTCGAGCGCCGTTGCGGCAAGCCGGGTCAGCGGCATCTTGCGCAGGGCCGACGGCTCGGGGCGGTCGCCGCGCAGCCCGGGGTCGCCGTCGTCCTCGCGCGCGCGCCATTCGTGCGCCACCGCGTCGGCCAGCGAGGCGGTCGGCAGGACCAAGGGGGCGCCGGACGGGGTGCGCGCCGGTGCGCCGGCCAGGGTCACCAGCACGCCGTCGGGCGCCGGTGCCAGCGCGACCGCGCGGGCAGCGCGCCGGCGGGGCGAGGAGGGATCGGTCGTCATCGGGCCGCTCTCCCGTCAGGTCTTGGCCGAGCCACACTGTGACGCCGGCGTTCGGCCTGCCGGCCGTTCGGGGGGGGGCGCTGCCCCCTGGACCCCGACCAATGAACGGGGTCCAGGGGG
>JANQHG010000248.1 GCA_028277115.1 Azospirillaceae bacterium | reverse complement strand
AGCTGCCGTTCACGCCGACCGAGGCGCCGGTCGCCGCCGCGGCCGCGGCGGCGACCGCGGCGCTCGACGTCTCGGCGGCGCGGGTCGCGTTGGTCGGACTGCCGCGGATGGCGGATGCCGTGGTCCGTGCCGCGATCGCCGGCTTTGGGGCGACGGTGGTCGGGCCCGACCAGGGGCCGGACCTTTTGGTCGTCGACCCGCACGCCGCGCCGGCGGCGCTCGCGATCGCCGCGGACGGGCCGGCGCCCAAGCAGGTGCTGACCACGCCGCGCCGGCTGATCCCCGAACTGCCCGAGGCGGCGCGCGCCACCGCGCTCGCGGTCCTGCCCTACCCGATCGGTCGGGCCCGGTTGCACCGGGCGCTCGCCGCCGCGCTCGGCCTCGCCGCGCCGGAGGACACCGGGCCGAGCGAGACCGTGCTGTCGCGTCGCTATCGCGCGCCCGCCGACGCCGAGGCGCGGGCCGCCCGCGCCGTGGTGCTGGTCGCCGAGGACAATGCGATCAACCGCACGATCATCGCGCGCGTCCTGACCCGGTTCGGGATCGCCCATGATCTCGCGACCGACGGCGCGGAGGCGCTCGCCCTCGTCGACCGCGCCGCCCACGGCTTGGTCCTGACCGACTTCCACATGCCCGAGATGGACGGCTTTGCCCTGACCGCCCGGATCCGGGACGGCGAGACGCGCGACGGCGCAGCCCGGCTGCCGATCGTGGCGCTGACCGCCGACGCCCTGCCGGGCACCCGCGAGCGCTGCCTCGATGCCGGCATGGACGATTACCTGGTCAAGCCGATCGAGCTCGAGAAGCTCTACGGCGTGATTGAACGTTTCCTGCCGGTCGCGCTCGAGCTGCGCCGGCCGGAGGCGGACGACGACGGGCCCGCAAGCACCGACCGGTCGGGAGCCGCGGCCGCTGTGCCGGCGGCACCGGCGGTCGATCCGGACATCTTCGACACCGGACCGGTGATCATGGCGTTCGGTGCCTGGGCGGCCGACGCGCGCGGCTTTGTCGCCGGCGCGCTCGAGCGGTGCCGGGACCTGGTCGCCGAGAACGGCGCGACGCTCGCGGCGCGCGACCTGGCCGCGGCGCGGTCGGCTGCCCATGCGCTCAAAGGGGTGGCGTTGTCGGCGGGGGCCGGTCGGCTCGGTCGGCTCGCCGGCGATCTTCAGGACGCGCTCGACGCGGGCGATCTCGAGACCGCAGAGGTGATCGTTGACCTGCTCACTCCCACTCTGGAAGAGTTGTACGGCGCCCTCAGCCAGTTTCTGGACTAACTTTGGACCCAATTGGGACATCCGATGACCGACATTGCCGACAAGACCGAGGTGATCGACTGGGCCGAGTTGAAGGTCCTGGTGATCGAGGACGAACCCTACATTCGCCAGATCATTCGCGGGCTGCTCCGGACCCTTGGGGTCAAACGGATCGACGAGGCCGGCGACGGCAAGGCGGGCTACGGCGAGGTGATCCGGACCCGTCCCGACGTGGTGCTGTGCGACATCAATATGTCGCCGGTCAACGGGCTCGCGTTCCTGCGCACGCTGCGCAAGTCGAGCGTCGCGTCGGTCGCGCGCACCCCGGTGATCTTCCTGACCGCCGAGAAGGGCGAGGAAGCGGTGATCCAGGCGGTCGAGCTCAAGGTCAACGGCTATCTGACCAAACCGGTGTCGCCGAACGACCTCAAAAACCGGCTGATCGCCGTGTTGCGCAGCGAGGGATGATGCCAGATCCGGACGCTCTCTTCCGGATTTGGGCATTCGGCCGCAATCGCGGACCACGTCTTGTGGCGCGCAAACCCGGCGGCGGTTGAGCGGATTTGGTAGGAGACGCCCGGCCACCGCTGGCGCTCCCAGGCACGGCCCCGTCCCGCACGGCCGAGCGAGGCTCCGCTCCATTCTACCCTTGCGCTTCTAATACGAACTCCGTTTGAACCGTTCCGCTTGGTTCGCGCAACGCCGGTAGGTCGGGGCGCGGGCCGCACCTTGGTCGATCGGGCGCCCCCTTTCGCAGGCCCGCGCCCCGACAGCGGTGTCGCCGCGAGCCCGCACGCACCGCCGATGTTGGGGCGATCGGCCCCCACCCGCGGGGCAAACAGGCATGCCGTGTCGGCCGATCGCCCCAACAGGATGGTTGTTGCCTGGAACCGAACAACCGGATTTCGTATAACGAGACTAGCACATCAATATAGTTTTATGGAACGGGCGCCCGCAGCCGCACCTGGCCCGGGTCGGGGTCGGGCAGGCCGAGGCGATCGCGGATGTCGGACATCCCGACCTCGAGGCCGAGCGGCACCAGGGTGCCGAGCGCCTGGACCAACTCGGGCAGGGCGACCGGCGCGGCCCGGCCGAGCACCAGGCGCGGGAACGCCGCCGGCCGGCCGCGGTTGAGCAGGACCAACGGCTGGACCAGGTCGCGGTTCAAGGTCGCCGCCAGTTGGCGCGCGTCGGCGCGCGCGATGTCCTGGCGCACCCGCTCGTGCTCGCGCCCGACCGCGTGGCCGCCCGCGATTGCATCCGTGGTCGCGGTCTGGCCGAGCACCGCCTTGGAGACCTGGCGGTCGAGATACTCGCACAAATCCTGGTAGAGCGCGCCGGCGTCGCCGCGGCCGTCCGATTGGACGAACTCGATCGCCATGTCCGCCGGCACGATCGCCGAGGCGTCGGCGCCCAGATTGGCGACCGCGGCGAGCAGCGCCGCGCGGTCCTCGGCGGTGGCGGCGGCCGGGTATTTGCCAAGACGCAGCGGCTGGCCGAAGGTTTCGGCGTAGATCACCCAATCCTTAAGTGCGAACGCCTTGAACAGCCAGGTCCAGGCGACCGCGCGCGCGAGCCCGCCACGGATCGGCAGGCCCGACTTGATCTTCGGGACATGGACGATGAACTTGGCCGCCGGCAACGGCTCGGCGCGGCCGTGATCGGTGCGCAAGGCGAGGGTGCGGCCGTCGGCCGGGTCGAGCGCAAACCAGCGCGGGTCACGATGGACCAGACGGGCCGGCCAATAGGCACCGGCGCGATGGGCCCACACGATCTCGGTCACCGAGTAGCCCTTGCCGAGGGCATCCAGCATCTCGGCCAACTCGTCCTCGATGGTGTCGCGCGCCAGCGCCGCGCGCACCAGGTCCGCGTTGTCGAGGTCGTCCGGCCGATCGCTCACCGCCTCGACCGAGACCTCCATCTGGGCGACCGCCAGCTTGCGGGTGCGCAGGACCGCGGCATAGTGCAGGTCCTTTTCCTCAAGATCTTCGGCAAGTTCGAGAAAGGGGGTCGGGTCGCCCTGTTCGGCCTCGGTCAACAGGCGGGTCAGGCGCTCCGGGGTGAGGCCGCGCGACGGGTGGTCGGCGAGCACGCTGCGCACCCCTGCCAGCGACGGCCCGGCGCGTTCGCTGGTCAGAACGCGGCGCGGCGGCAGCGGGCGGCCATGGGCATCGAGCAGGTCGGGCATCGGTCTTGGTGTCTCCGGCCGGGGGAGAGGGAGCGGGCGGGGGGTTACCAGGCGCCGGCGCCGCGGCGGAACGGCCGCGGCCGAGAGGTGCCGGCGGTGCCGCCGCGGTCGCGGTCGGCGTCGGGGTCGCCGAAGCGGTGGCGCGGGCCGCCGCCGGCATAGGCAACCGGGGTCCGGAGCCCGAGCGCCAGCGACCACAGCATCTCCAGCGCATCCGGCCCGTCGTCATGGTCGGCGGCCGGCCAGTGACGCAACTGGTCGATCAGCGTGGTCAGCCCGGCATGGACCCGGATCAGGCCGTTGGCGACATGCGGTTGCAGCGACTGGATGCGCAGGGTCTTGTCGGAGCGCGGGGTCACCGGTACGACCGGCACCGGTCGTCCGCGCGCGGCAGAGCGGCGGACCAGTTCGTCGGCGAAGAACGCTTGGAACTGGACCGCTTCGATCGCCCATTTGACGCAGGCGTGTTCGGCCTGCAGCGCGATCACGTCCTCGATCAACCGGTCGGGCAGCCGGCGTTGGATGGCAGCCTCGACCACGTCGAGCACCCCGGTCTCGCGGTCGAAGCCGCCGACCAACAGCGCCGACGGGTCGGCGCCGCGGCTCGCCCGGCCGAGCGACGGGTCGCAGGCGCCGACCATCAGCCAGTCCGACCGGCGGTCGACCCAAAAGGTCAGGGTGCCGAACGCGGCGGCCTCACCCGCGACCGGATCGTTCTGATACTCGGTGTCGAAGGCGTGGCGGCCGACCCGGACCCGGATCTTCATCAGGTCTGCGAGCGGGCGCACCGCGGGCCAGCTGACCTCGGCGCCGCGGGTCATCTCGGGGCCGTGGTCGGCGAACAGGCGGTCGGCCGCGGCCAACCCGTGGTTGCGCAGCCGCTCCTCCCAGCGGTCCCACAGGTCCATCCGGTCGGGCCAGCGCGCGATCGCCTGGACCCGCACGCCCTGCCACAGCGGATGGCGCAGCTTGCGCGCGAGCACGCTGTCATAGTGGAGCAGGGTGCCGATCAACAGGACATCGCATTTGACCCCGGCGCCGCCGACGTTGAGCACCGCCTGGTCGACCCAGGCCTCGAGCTTGTCGCGCTGTTCGGGCGAGCGGACATTCTCGTCGTTTTCGATATCGTCGAGCACCACCAGGTCGGGCCGGTGGGCGCCGTGGCGCAGGCCGCGCAACCGTTTGCCCGAGCCGAGCGCGACCAGTTTGGCGCCGCAGCGGGTGACGATCTCGCCGTCCTGCCAGTCGCGGCCGGGTCCGACCAGTTCGGGGAAATCAACCTTGAGGCGCGGGTTGGCCTCAAGTTCGGCCTTGATCGCCTCCAGGAGCAGGGCGGCTTGGTGATAGGCGTCGGCGATCAGCAGCATGAAGCGCTTGGTGCGGCGCGCCAGGCACCACACGGGGAACAGGGCGGCGCACAGCGTGCTTTTGGCCTCGCCGCGCGGGGCGGCGATCGCGTCGTGCTGGCTGTTCGGGGCGGCGAGCGCCTGCGGCAACCGGTGGTAGAGATGGTCGTGCAACCGGCTGTTCGGGCCGGTGACGTAGTGGGGAAAATAGGTTCGGCAGAAGGTTTCGAAGCCGTCGGGGGCGAGCACCCGGCGGCGGCGCTCGGCGATCGCGTCGGGGGCGTCGTCGAGGCCGGCGCCTTCGGCCTCGATGCGGGCGCGAAGGCTTGCCGCCTGGGCTGCGACGTATTTGCGGAATTCGGTTCGGGTCAGTTTGTCGGCCGTCGGTGGGGCGGCGACCCGTCGGGTTTCGCGTTCAGGCATGGGGTTCCCGCCGTTCCGTGCTGCGACGCCGTAGGCGGCCTGCCGGCCGTGCGGGGGGCGCTGCCCCCTCGACCCCCGCAAGGGGGCTCGCCCCCTTGACCCCACTTAATGGGGTCCAGGGGGCAACCCCTGGTCAGGGGGTGTCGGGGGGTGAAACCCCCTGACCT
>JANQHG010000228.1 GCA_028277115.1 Azospirillaceae bacterium | reverse complement strand
GCCCCGACACCGACGCCGCCGCTCGCGGCACCGCCGCTGTCGGGGCGCGCGCGATCGGGGGGGGATCGATCGACCGCGGAGCAGCGCGCGCCCCGACCTACGTCGCGACATCGACAGGGCGACGAGCGGCGTCGCCGACTGTTACCCCCGCGGGCGGTGCCGGGAGCGAGGATCGGCCCGACCCGTGATGCACAACGGAACGTGCGGTGAGACGCCGTCTGTACCGAGTTGGTGGTGATGTCGGCGTGCGACACCGGCAAAGGTGCGATCGACTATTCCGAAGGGGTGATGGGGCTCGCCCGCGCCTTTCGGATCGTCGGGGCGCAAAACGTGCTGATGACGCTGTGGCCGCTCGCCGACGGGCAGGCGCGCGACTTCATGGTGGACTTCTACGGCGAATGGTTGACAGAGGCCGACCGCGACCCGGTCGAGGCGTTGCGTGCGGTCAAGCTGGCCTGGGCCGGGAGCGCCAATCCCCGCAAAGCCGATCCGGTCGCCTGGGCGCCCTATGTGATCGTCCAGGCCGGGCGGTGAGCGCCGGCCGCCGTCAGGCGACCCAAAGGGCGCCGAGCGGGATCGGACAGGCGACAAAAGGGGGTGCCGTGATCTCGGCGTCGCCGGACCAGCTGCCCGCGACCGCCCACCCGTCGTCTTGGCGGTCGTCACGGCGCAGGACCTCGAGCGTTCGCGCGACCGGATCGATCAACCAGAAAAACGCCGCGCCGTAGCGGGCGTACAGGGCGCGCTTGGTCACCCGATCATACCGCACCGTTGCCGGCGACACGACCTCGCAGACCCAATCCGGCACGGTGTCGACGGCCGCCCCGGTCGGATGGGTCGCAAGCGTCTCCCGCCGCCAGCCGGCGACATCCGGAACCAGGACCTGTTGGTCGAGATGAACCTCCGGTTCCACAAGAAGCCACCAGCCCCCCGGGCCGCCGATGCCCCGCTGATAGGGACGCCAAAGCGTGCCGATCAAAGAGGTCAAAACCCCGGCATGCCGGCAGGTCGGCCGGGGACTGGCCACCAGCTCGCCGTCCAGGATTTCCCCGATCACGGTCTCAGGCAACGCGCACAGGTCGGCGTAGCGCGCCGGACCACGCGACGAGGTCCCCGACTGCGCCGGGCGGGCTGCAGGCAAAGCCGATGCCAACGATCCTGACACCATCGGGACACCTCCAATTTAGCCCCAGTTTTTTCGGTCCGCGATGGCGCGTCAAGCATGACCCGGCGCGACCGCGTCACATAAGCCGGAGGTGCCGTTACGCGCGGCGGCCAAACCGGTTGCCGCCGGCACCCGGCGTAAGTAATCCGTCCAGGTGATCGCCGATGTCGACCCGGCAGCGCGACGTTTGGTCCCAGATCTGTTAGGCTTCGAACCGTGTACGGTCCGGGTGGTTCCGAATGAAAGCACCGGCAACCGCCGCACTGAACGAAAGCAACGGCCTGATGTACCGCCCAAGCCGCTATATCGAGGTGTTCGACGACGGCCCCTCGATTACGTGTATTCACTTAGTTACCGGCGCGGTGGTCAGGTTGCCCGACCGCCGCCATCTTGCGCCCGAGGTGCTGGACGGCGACCCGGCGCTGGCCGGCCGGCTGTCCGAGCTGGGTGTGGTCACCGCCGATGTCGAGGCCGAACAGCGTGCGGTCCGGCGCTACGCCCGGGCACTCTACCACGCCCAGGCCCGCCCGACCGTGGTGGTCGCGCCGACCTTTCAATGCAACCTCGACTGCCGCTACTGCTACCAGGCCGATATTCGCCGGGCGAGCCGCGGCTTTCTGACCCCGGCGCAGATCCAGCTGATCATCGGCTTCCTCGCCCGGCACGAGCAGCCGTCGCTGACCCTGTTCGGCGGCGAGCCGCTGCTCCGGCGCAGCCGGGACGTGCTGGTGCCGCTGCTCGACCATGTCCGGGCGGCGGGCGGCCGCATCCATGCGGTGACCAACGCGACCCAGCTCGGCGCCTACACCGACTATCTCGGCCCCGACTGCATCGCGAGCGCCCAGGTCACGGTCGACGGGCAGAAAGACAGCCATGACCGCTACCGCGCCTACGCCGGCGGCCGCGGGTCGTGGGACGACGTGATCAAGGGGATCGATCTCCTGATCGCCCAGGGCTGCCGGGTCAATGTCCGGATGAACGCCAACCGCGAGACCGTGGCGTCGTGCCGGGCGTTGCGCGAGCAGCTGACCAGCCGCTACGACGGCGCGGCCGGCCGGCGGCTCAGCTGCTATATCGCCAACATCTACGGCGACGACGGCGACATCGCGCTCGACGATTGTGTCGAGGATGTCTACAACCCGGCAACCCTGCCGCTGGTCCAGGCGATCTCCGGTCAGGGCCGGTTCCAGCCCAAAGGCGCCCACTGCGGCACCAGCGCCGCCAAGGGCATGGCGGTGTTCGGGCCGGACGGCGTGTGGTCGTGCTGGAAATACGTCGGCCGGGCCGAGCGCGCGGTCGCCGACTACGACACGCTGGCGCGCGACCCGGAGCGGTTCGACCGGCAGATCTGTCTCGCCGACCCGCCGCAGTTGCGCGAGCCGTGCCAGAGCTGCCGCTATCTTTTGGTGTGCGCCGGCAACTGCGTGACCGGCAACGGCGACCAACCGGCGACCTGCGACGCCGCGCATGCGGGCCAAGTCTACCGCGAAAGCCTGCGCCAGGCGCTGGCGCGCCGCGCCGACGCCCGATAAGCGGCGGTTCTCCTTCTTTTTCGGCCTCTTGGCGGGGCCCTTCTCTTGGAGACGGACATGTCGTCCTTAAGCGACGTTGATGTGTTGGTGGATGCGCCCATCGACATGCGGCGGTTGATCGACTGGGCCGAGGGCGATCCCGACGGCACCACGATGCCGAACCGGGTCGCGCTCGGTGAAAAGGAACGCGGACCGCCCCAGGTTTGTCCGCACCAATGCGCCTGCCCGGCCGATTGCGAGTGCCCGGCGGTCTGCGAATGCCCGGCGGTCTGCGAGTGCCCCGAGGTCTGCACCTGCCCGAGCGTGTGCACTTGTCCGAGTGTGTGCACCTGCCCCGAGGTGTGCACCTGTCCCAATCTGCACAAGCCGTGAGCTGCGGCGCCGGATTTCGGCCTGACGGCCGTTGTCAGGGGCGCTGCCCCCGACACCCCCGCAAGGGGGGGCACCCCCCTTGACCCCCACGAATGGGGTCCAGGGGGGAACCCCTCACCCGGGGGGCGAAGAAAACCTGCCGGCCGCTCGGGCCGGCAGGTACCTTGGCGCGTTACTGGCTGGCGGCAACAGTGCGGTCGTTGACCGGCTGGGTCGGCCGGGCGTTGATCGGGAACAGCGCCGCGAACTGGGCGATCTGCGCGGCCGACGCGGTGATCGGGGTCTTGAGCACGACCCAGTTGATGATCTCCGAGCACGGCGGCGTGGTCAGCGACCC
>JANQHG010000065.1 GCA_028277115.1 Azospirillaceae bacterium | reverse complement strand
CATATGGCGGGAGGCGCCCAAGCCTGCGGTCGAGGCGCCGGACGCCGTGGCCGAGACGCCCGAGCCTGCGGTCGAGGCACCGGAGGCCGTGGCCGAGGTGCCCGAGCCTGCGGTCGAGGCGCCGGAGGCCGTCGCCGAGGCGCCCGAGCCTGCGATCGAGGCACCGGAGGCCGTGGCCGAGGCGCCCGAGCCTGCGGTCGAGGCACCGGAGGCCGTGGCTGAGGCGCCCGAGCCTGCGGTCGAGGCGCCGGAGGCCGTGGCCGAGACGCCTGAGCCTGCGGTCGAGGCGCCGGAGGGCGTGGCCGAGGCGCCGGTGGCGGCCGACGGCTGGCCCGCGGCAATGTGGCCGTTCGCCCCGGACGCCGAGGCCCTGGCCGGGGGCGGCGCGGTCGCCTATCGCGCCGAGGCGGTCGGCTACTGTCGCGACCCCGACGGTGCCGACTGTTGTCCGGTCGATGTCCCGGTGCGCGCGACCGCCGACGGTGTGCCGGACGCGCTGCCGACCCCGGCGGCCGCCGGCTGCCGGACCGACCGGCGCCGTCCCGATCATCTTAAAGTCACCTTCCGGCGCACCGGCACCGACCTGCCGATCGACGATCCCTATGCCGTGCGCCATCAGGTGATCGCGCCGATCGGGGCCGACGGCGCGCCGTTGCCGGTCGCGGCGTTCCGGGTCCGGCTGCCGATCAACCTCGCCGGCGGCGACGACCTGCCGGTGTTCTCCAGCGTCAAGCTCTACCCAAGCCTGGCCACCTGTCAGGCCGCGGCCCCCGGGGTGCCGGCGCCGTTGTTCGTGCTCTATCAGGGCAGCGGCCGATACGATACCGTGTGGACCGGTGCCGACAGCTGGGCGGTGGTCGATGACGGTCGCCGCCATCTGACCGCCTGCACCGCCGGCTCGGTCGAGACCGCCGAGGACGGCACCCGCCTGGTCGCCTTCCGCTTGGCGAGCCGGCTGTTCGCGGGCGAACGGCGGGTCCTGGTGCTGTCGCCGTCGGACGCGTTCGCCGAGCGCGGGCTGGCGCGGCCGCTCAAGACCGCGTTGCGCGGCTGGCTCGACCGGCTGGTCGCGGACCAGGCCTCGGCACCGATCACCGTCCTGGTGATCGGAAACGACGGTCGGGTGATCCGCTGGCTCGACGGTGAGGATTTGGCCGCGCTCACGCCGAGCGGGGCCGGGTCGCTGCAGCAGCGGTTCGATGAGCTGACCTTCATCGGCAGCGACCGCCGGCCGTTGCTCGACCTCGCCTCGGTCGACCAGGCCCTCGCCGGCGACCGCTTCGACCGCGTGCTCTATGTCGCCGACACCCGGCGCGAGCTGTTCCGCACCGCCGACATCGGCCCGGTTCTGCACTGGCGGTTGCGCGGCAAGCGGCTCGCGCTCGCGATCATCGGCGACTGCGCCGCCTGGGCGGCCGAGACCGGGGTCCCGGACCGGGCCTGCATCGATCTTGGCGGCGTGGCCGGCGACCCCGACCGGGCCGTCGCAGCGGTCACCGACGCGCTGGACGCGCTGATGCGTTGATGCGCTGACGGCATCGCGCGGGCCCCGGTCGGGCTCACGCCCGCCGGGTCGACCGGCGGCGGACAGGGGAGGTTTGGGGTTCATGAACCGCACGAGCATCCGACCCTGGGCGGTCCTGGCGGCGGCGGTGCTGATCGTTGCCGCCAGCCCGGCCGCCGCCGGCCCGGGGGCTTGCGTCGGTTACGACTTGTCGGGCTATCGCGCCGCCGACGGCGGCTTTGACCCCGACGGCCGGCTGTCGCTGATCACCCGCGCCGGTGCCGCCGTCCACGACGCCGCGGTCGGCGGGGTCGCGATCGCCGCCTTCGGCTTCAGCGCCCCGGTCCGGATCGTCGGCGCCGCGCCGGACCGGGTCCTGGTGCGCAAGATCGGCGAGACCCGGCCGCTCGGCTGGGTCGACCGCGCCGACCTGTTGTGCCGCCTGAAACCCCTGCGCGACGCCAGGACCGGGCTCGAGCGCAAGGCGTTCATCCGCACCGAGACCGCGGTCGCCGACGGCGACGGCGGCACCCCGACGATCACCGCCTATCCGGCCCCGACGCTGGACGGCTGCGCCGCGGGTTCGTGCCGCGAGCTGTCGCGGTTCGAACTCTATTTCGTCGCCGACGAGACCGACGACGCGATCCTGTTGACCGAGACCTTCGTGATCGATGGGCCGCATGTCCGGCTGGTCGGCTGGGTCGCCAAACAGAGCGTGATCTTGTGGAACTGGGCGCTCGGGGTCCGCCCGGCCGAGACGCTGAGCCACGACGGCGGCATCGGCAGCGTGTGCGCCTATGTCTCGGCCGCCGACGCCGCCGCCGACCGCGACTGCCAGCCGATCCTGGGCGGCCGCGACTGGTTCCGGTCGTGGTTCCGGCTGCCGATCCTGGCCGAAGAGGACGGATTCTATCGGATCGCGGTGCCGAGCGCGGCGATCGACGAGCGGAACGTGGTCGACCGCGACGACGGCACGCTGCGGGTGATCGACCCGACCCAGGTCCGCGAGATCCCGGTCAACCAGCTGAAGGCGCGCAACCGGATCGACGTGTTCTTCCTGATCGACGGCACCCGCAGCATGACGCCGTGGATCGACGCGATCCGCGGCACTGCCGAGCGGCCCGGCGTGGTCCAGGCGATCGCCGAGCGGCTGCGCCGCGAGGCCGCCCAGGGCGCAGTGTTCCGCTATGGCTTTCGGGTCTACCGCGACACCGGCGGCCGCCGCGGCGACGGCCTCGGCGCCGCCTTCGGCCTTGCCAGCACCGACTGTTTGGAACCCGACCGCGACGCGATCGAACAAAGCCATCAAGCGTTCCAACAGGCCCTGCTCGCGGTCGAGACCACGGTCGATGACCGCGACGACTTCCCGGAAAACACGTTCGGCGGCTTGAAGCAGGCGCTACGCGACGTCCGCGGCTGCGGCGACAATACCAAGCTCGTGTTCGTGATCGGCGACGCCGGTTACGACGTCGCGCGCCAGCGCAGCCGCGGGCGCCGCCCGGTCAGCGCCCGCGAACTGGCGCTCAGGGTCAACGCCCGGCCGGCGATGGCGGTGTTCTTCGTGCGCCCGCCGCGCGATCACGCCGATTTCGCCCGGCCCGACCTTTACGACGACGCCCACGACCTGTTCGGGCGCCAGGCGCTCGACCTGCTCGGCCGGATCGAGACCCAGGCCGAGGACAGGGCGGCCTATTTCATCGACCTTCCGGCCGACGGCAGCGCCGACCGCGCGATCCTCGACCAGATCGTCGGCCGGGTCGGCGCCATGACCCGCCCCGACCTGATCGCCGAAATCGAGGTCGATCTGCGCGGCGGCGCCGCGCTCGAGGAGATCATCGACCGCCTGCGCCGGACCAACGACGACGTGCCGATGCTGTTCTGGAAGCTGGTCCACAAGAGCGCGTGCGACGAGCTGAAGGAACTCTGCCAGCGCCGGATTTACCAAAATGTCGGCGAGGTTCTGGTGCCGGTGTCGGAGAGCTTGGTCGAGGAGGTCTGGCTACGCGCCGACGACCTGTTGCGCTGGCAGAATATCTTGCGGCCGCTGCGCGACGTCGACATGAAGGGGCGCGACCGCCGACGCTCGCTGGTCAATGTGTTGGTGCGCAGTCTTGAGAACGCGATCAGCGAGCCGCCGTTCGAAGACACCGGCGAGACCTTTGCCGACTATCTGAAACGCGCCGGCGGCCTGCCGCTGCGCGCGCGCAGCCCGCTTTTGTCCTATTCGCCGGACGCGCTGACCGACCCGGCGCGGGTGCCGAGTTGCGAGCTCGATTTCATCGCCCTGTGGGCGCGTCGCGCCGGCGAGATTCTGAACGTCGCCTATGACGGCCGGTTTCAGCCGGTGTGGTACGAGGCCCCGGGCGGCGTGCCGACCACGGTCTGCCCGACCTTGAGCGCCAATGGCCGCCGCCTGCCGTTCGTGACCAGCGCGATCGACAAGGTCCCGCTCGGCCCGAACGACGATTTCAGCTACGCGACCTCGTTCCGTCGCACCACGGTCTATTGGATCCCGCAGGATTACCTGCCGTGACCGCGGCGGGCCGCCGAACCGGTCTGCGCGCGTGTCTTGCCGGTGTCATGGGCGTGATGGTGGCTGCCGCGACCATCGCTGACGGTCCGTGGGCCCGATCGTTCGGCCTCGACGCCGCGGCGCCAGCGCGCCTGACCCGGGTGACGGCGGAGGATCGAGGGCCGCTGACGCCGTCTCGACCGCCCGCCATCCGTCGTCCGGCACTGAGGAACCGCGCCGACGGGGCGTTGTGCGACCGGTTGGCGGGCCACCCGGCGAACCCCATGATCGCGCAAGGCGTCGAGATCGAAGAGATCGACCCCAAAGCGGCGATCCGCGCGTGCGAAAGCGCCGCCCGCGCCCAGCCGGAGATCGTCCGGTACGCCTTTCAGCTCGGCCGCGCGCAGTTCGCCGCGGGGCGGGACCGTGACGCGGTCCATTGGTTCCGCATCGCCGCGGAGCGCGGCTACCCGCCGGCGCAAACCAACCTGGCGCTGATGTATCGGGCCGGACGCGGGGTCGCACGGAGCGACCCGGAGGCGGTGCGCTGGCTGCGCAAGGCCGCGCAAGCGGGCAACCCGCGCGCGCAAACCAGCCTCGGCTGGATGTACCGTCGAGGACGCGGGGTCCTTAGAAGCGATACCGAAGCGGTGCGCTGGTATCGCAAAGCCGCGGAGCAAGGACACCCGCCGGCGCAAACAAACCTTGGGTTGATGTACCGGGACGGACGCGGGATCGCACAGAGCGATACCGAAGCGGTCCGCTGGTATCGCAGGGCCGCGGAGCAGGGATTTCCGCGGGCCCAGTCCAGCCTCGCCAGCATGTACCGGGACGGACGCGGGGTCCCCCAGAGCTACACGAGCGCAGTTTACTGGAACCGCTTGGCGGCTGCGCAGGGCTCGACCAGCGCGATCAACAATTTGGGCACGCGGTACGAGTTTGGTCAGGGGGTACCGCAAGACTATGCCGAAGCCGCGCGGCTGTTTTCCGAGGCGGCCCGGCACGGCAACAAGTTCGGCATGTTCAATCTTGCCGAGCTTTACGAACATGGTCACGGTGTCTCGCAATCCTTGTCGCGGGCGATCGGCCTGTATTGTCTTGCAGCCATCAATGGGCATAGTGGTGCGCACGAGCGGATCAGGGCTTTGGAACAATCTGGTGGGTCGATCGTTGCCCGCGCGCAGTCGCCGTTCGGGCGGGACCCGTGCCGGCCGCGGCGATAGCGGACCCGACGCGCGGCCGTGGCGGTGGCCGCCCATGCGCTGTTCGGGCGCGGGCATCAACATCCGCCGTGATCCACCGTGATCCGCCGTCCGGTCGCCGATGAGCGGGGATGACCCGCGCGCGCTGGGGCGCGCGTCGGCGCCGGAACCGGCGCGCCTGATCCGGGCGCACGATCAGTTCATCAAGCTGGTGCTCGACGTGGTGGCGAACGCGGACGCGTTTCTGCGCGAACGCCTGCCGGCGGCGCTGGTCGCGCGGCTCGCCGCGACCCCGCCGGTCGACCGCTCGGCCAGCGTGATCAGCCCGGCGCTGTCCGAGCTCCGGGGCGATCGGGTCTGGATGCTCGAGACCGAGGACGGCGCGCCGTTCCTGGTCTGGACCTTGGTCGAACACAAGAGCGCGCCCGACCCGGGCACCCTGGTCCAACTCCTGCGGACGCTTTCCGGCATCGCGTGTCGCGCCATGGTCGACCGCCGCAACCCGGACGGCACGGTCTGGCGGGTGCCGGCCCCGGTCTACCCGTTGGTCCTCTATCACGGGCCGCGGCGCTGGACCTTGCCGACCGAGCTCGCTGCCGCCTACCCGTTGCCGCCGGGTCTGGGCGCAAGCGGTCTTTTGACCTTTACCTATGGACTGGTCGATCTGGCCCGGATTCCCGACGACCAGCTGTCGCGCCATCCCGAGTTGCAGGCCGGTTTGATCGCGCTCAAATACGCGTTGAGCGACGACGAGCCGGAAACCACACTCGAACGCGTGCTCCGAGCCGCCGCCGATCTCGACCTCGACACCGTGATCAGGGTGTTGCCCTATCTGTTCCGAGGCAGCGACTGGATCGATCACGACAAAGTCCGAGCCGTACTCGCCCGAATCTTTCCCGGTATGGAGGATAGCGTGCTGACACCGATCATGAGGAAAATCATCGACGACGCGCGCCCGGGGATCATCGACGAGGAGCGCCCGAAGATCATCGATGAGGTTCGCCCGAAGATCATCGATGAGGTTCGCCCGAAGATCATCGATGAGGTTCGCCCCGGCCATCTGAGGGAGGGCCGGGTCGAGATGCTGCTGCGTCAAATGCGACGCAAGTTCGGCGAGCTTCCGGACGAGGTGGTCGCCCGGGTACGCGGCGCCAAGATCGATCAACTCGACGACTGGGCCGAGCGCCTCCTTGATGCCGGCAGCCGCGACGAGTTGTTCAACGACGGCGGCCGGCCGTGAGCGGCCGTTCGGGGACCGCTCGGCCCGAATGACGATCTCGGCGACGCCGGCTCGTTTCATCACACTGGGTCGATCACGAATCTCACGCGATGTCCTGCCCTGATCGCGCGGCCCGCTGATCGGCACGGGCGTCACCCCAGCGTCATTCACGCGTTATCGAAACGTCACGGGTGTTGACCCGGCCGGCTCGCGTACCTTGCCGCCGGTCTTTTCCCGGCAGCCGCGCCGGGGCGTTGCGACGTGTGCGCATGCGATCTCCCGCGTGCCCGCCTCGATGGCGTCGGTGCCTGCCGGTCCTGCCTTGCTTCGGGTTGCCGTTCCCGCAACCCGTCTGTCGCGAACCGTGACGGGAGTCTTGAAAACATGACGATCAATCTGGGACGCGCCGCCGTCGGCGCGGTCCTGGTGCAGGCGTTGCTTGCCGGCACCAGCCTTGCCGCCGGGCCCTGCCCGGCGCTGACCGTCGCCGACACCCATGGCCTGGTCGGGCAGTTTCCGCAGCAATTCGAGCTGGCCGAGCTCGAACAGGCCGCCGGCTGCACCCTGACCTTCAGCGAGAACCCCGAGATCGCCGCGCTCAACGCCCGGATCGGCGACAATCCGGCGACGCTGCCGCCGGTCGCCGCGCGCCTGCCGGCAGAGCCGCTGGTCGTGCTGCCCTACCAGGAGATCGGGACCTACGGCGGCACGCTGCACGGCCTGTCGAACGCGACCGAGGCCGGCACCTCGGACGTGCTCAGCCTGCGCCACGTCAACCTGGTGCGCTATGCCGACGATCTTCAGACCGTCGTGCCGAACGTCGCCAAGTCGTGGCAGTGGAACGACGACTACACCGTCCTGACCGTCAGCCTGCGCGAAGGTCACAAATGGTCGGACGGCGCGCCGTTCACCGCCGACGACATCGTGTTCTGGTACAATGACCTGATCCTCAACGACAACATCTACCCGCGCACCCCGGCGCGCTGGCTGTTCGACGGCCGGCCGATGCGCGTCGACGCGCTGGACGCCACCACCGTCCAGTTCACCCTGCCGGTGCCGAGCCCGGGTCTGCTCAACCGCTTTGCGGTCGATTACGGCCAGCCGTTCCAGCCCAAGCATTTCCTGTCGCGCTTCCACATCGCCTACAACCCGGACGCCGACGCGCTCGCCGCCGCGCAGGGCTTCGAGGGTTGGGGCGAGCTTTTGAACAACTACTACGGCGGCAGCGACTGGAAGGACGTCCCGTCGCCGCTGATCGACCAGTCCGACGACGTGGTGGTGCCGACCCTCGAATCGCACGTCCTGGTCGCCGAGAGTTCGGGCGGCCGCACCGTGGTCGCCAACCCGTACTTCCACATGGTCGATACCGCCGGCAACCAGTTGCCCTACATCAGCGTGATCGACGAGCGCTACGTCCCGGACAAGGAAGTCCGCAACCTCAAGATCACCAGCGGTGAGGTCGACTATAAAGTCCAGGCGACCTACATCGAAGACTTCCCGCTGTACAAGGAAAACGAGGGCAACGGCGACTACACCGTCCACCTCGCACCCAGCCTCGGCGAGACCGTGTTCTACGCCTGGAACACCACGCACAAGGACGAAGGCCTGCGGGCGATCTTCAACGACGTCCGTTTCCGCCAGGCGATGTCGCTCGCGCTCGACCGGGACGAGATCAACGACGTCGTCTACCTCGGCCAGGGCCAGGCCGAGCAGGCGGTGCCGGCCGACCCGCGCACCGTCACCTTCGTCACCCTCGAGCACCGCAAGGCGTTCACCGAGTTCGACCCCGAACGCGCCGACCAGCTCCTGACCGAAGCCGGTCTGATCGACCACGACCGCGACGGCCTGCGCGAGCGGCCGGACGGCTCGCCCCTGGTGATCCTGCTGCAGTATTCGAACCAGGGCTCGCCGGTGCGGCTGCACGAGCTCGCGTCCGACAACTGGCGTCAGGTCGGTGTTCGGGTCGACATCAAGGAGGTGACCTCGGACGAGTACCGGGCCAACGCCTCGACCAACGATCTCGACATGACCGCGTGGCGTAACGACAACGTCAGCGCGCCGACGATCTCGCAGAACACCTGGCGGCTGGTTCCGACTGCCGGCGATTACTTCAATCCGGACACCGGCTGGGAGTGGGCCAACTGGTTTGCCTCGAACGGCACCGAGGGCATCGAGCCGCCCGAGGACGTCAAGCGTCTGCATGCGCTCGCCGAGGCGTTCACCCGTCATCCGATCGGTTCGGACGAGAGCAACCGGATCGGCACCGAGATCACCGACATCCATATCGCCAACCTGTGGAAGGTCGGCACGGTCGGCGGCGTCAAGGCGCCGATCATTCAACACAACCGCATCGGCAACTTCCAGCCGTTCAAGGCGGTGACCTACGATTATTACTGGTCCTACCCGTATCGGGCTCAGCAGTGGTTCCTGAAGCGCTGAGGTCGAAGTCATAGACAGGAGCCGATCGGCGGGCCAATCTGCTTCCCTCGCCGTCAGGCGGGGGAAGCGAGCGTCTTCGCCGGCCGGCGTTTTCTTGGGATGTGCTGCGGCGCATTCGGAATGTTGGGATTGTCACCTCAACCTAAAATTGTGATCAAACCGTCGACTGGGGTGTGAACCCCAACCTCCCCCCGCCTCCAGGCGGGGGGATACGGCGGCATCAGTTTGGCGGCTTCGCCCCCAGGTCAGGGGGTTTCACCCCCCGACACCCCCCGACCAGGGGGGTGCCCCCTGGACCCCAGAATTCGGGGGGCAAGGGGGGCAACCCCGTTCACGGGGGTGTCGGGGGCAGCGCCACTGGCAACGGCCGAAAATCGGTCGAAAAACACGTCACCAAGACCGGGCACCATCGCATGTTGATCTTCACCCTGCAGCGCCTGATCGGCATGGCCGTCACCATGGTCTTGGTCTCGATCATGGTGTTCGCGCTGATGGAACTACCGCCCGGCGACTATGCCGAGCGCTATGCCTTTCGCAAATTCTCCGGCACCGGCACCTCGATCACCGAATCCGACGTCGAAAGCCTGCGGATCAAGTTCGGCCTCGACCGCCCACCATGGGAACGCTACCTCGCCTGGATCGGCGGCATCGTGCTCGAAGGCGATTTCGGCCAGTCGTTCGCCTATGAAACCTCGGTCAACAACGTGGTCGGCGAACGCCTGTGGCTGACTTTAGCAATATTATACTCGACCCTGATCCTGACTTATTTGTTGGCCTTACCGATCGGCATATATGCAGCGATCCGATGCCACTCCATGGTCGATTATTCGCTCACCATCGTCAGTTACCTGGGGCTCGCCCTGCCCAACTTCCTGCTCGCGCTGATCTTGTTGTACGTCAGCGTCACCGCATTCGACACCTCGGTCGGCGGCCTGTTCTCGCCGGTCTATGCCGAGGCGCCGTGGAGCTTTGCCAAGGCGCTTGATCTGATCCAGCATCTGATCGTGCCGGCGGTGGTGCTCGCCTGGTCGGCGACCGCGCTCCAGCTCCAGACCGTGCGCGCGACCATGCTGGATGAGCTGAACAAGCTGTCGGTCACCGCGGCGCGCGCCCGCGGCCTCCCGGAATGGAAGCTGTTGCTCAAGTATCCGGCCCGGCTCGCGGTCAACCCGGTCGTCAGCACGATCGGGTTCGACGCCAACCGCATCTTCTCCGAGCTGCCGATCGTCGCGTTGGTGCTCGGGCTGCCGGAACTGGGCGAGTTGTTGCTGACGTCGTTCCTCGACCTCGACATGTATGTCGCGGGCGCGATTCTGCTGATGCTGACCTTCTTTATCGTGTTGATGAACTTCGTCTCCGACGTCGCGCTCGCGGCATTGGACCCGCGGATCAAGCTGCAGGGGGGCTGAGCGACCGGCCATGTCCGATCTCGCAACCACGATCGACGACCGCGCCCCGGCGGACAGCCGCACCGCCTCTTCGGCGCGCGCGCTCAAATACTACACCGCCTCGCAGTGGCAGCTGGTGTGGTGGCGGTTCCGCCGCCACAGTGCCGCGATGGTCGGCGCGGTGATCTTGATCACCTTCGCGCTGGTCGGCCTGTTCGCCGATTTCGTCGCGCCCTACGGCCCGACCACCCGCGACCGCGACGCGATCATGGCGCCGCCGACCCTGCCGATGTTTATCGACCACAACGGCTTTTCCTGGCGGCCGTTCATCCACGGCATCAAGACCGAGCGCGACCCGGTGACCTTGCGCAAGATCGCGCACGTCGACCCCGAGACCCGACGCTATCTGCAGTTCTTCGTCGAGGGCGAGCGTTATCGCCTGTTCGGTGTGTTCGACAGCCGCCTGCGCCTGTTCGGCCTCGACGACGGCAAGATTCACTTGTTCGGCACCGACGATCTCGGCCGCGATTTGTTCTCGCGCACCATGTATGCCACCGGCACCTCGTTGTCGATCGGCGCGCTCGGGGTGATCGTCGCGTTCGTGCTCGCGCTGGTGATCGGCGGCATCGCCGGCTACTTCGGCGGCTGGATCGACTATCTGATCCAGCGCCTGACCGAGGTGGTGCGGGTGGTACCGGTGATCCCGCTCTACATGGGCCTGGCTGCGATGTTCCCGCGCGAGTGGACCAACATCCAGGTCTATTTCGCGATGACCCTGATCTTCGGCCTGGTCGGCTGGCCGACCCTGGCGCGCCGGGTGCGCAGCCATCTGCTCTCCCAGCGCACCGAAGATTATGTGCTGGCGGCGCGTTTGTCCGGCGCCTCGCCCGGCCGGATCATCGCGCGGCACCTGCTGCCGTCGTTTACCAGTTACATCATCGTCGATCTGGTGATCAGCTTTCCCTATATGATCTTGAGCGAGACGGCGCTCAGCTTCATCGGATTGGGCTTGCGGCCGCCGTCGGTGAGCTGGGGCATCCTGTTGCAGGACGCCCAGAACATCCGGGCGATCGAACAGGCGCCCTGGGTGTTCATCCCCGCCGCGTTCGTCGTGATCGCGGTGCTCGCCTTCACCATCCTGGGCGACGGCCTGCGCGACGCCGCCGACCCCTATTCGGTCAGCAAGTCCTGACCGGCCGGGGCGGGGCGGACGGCCAGTGCCGCCGCCCCGAACCGCCCCGGAGGACCGGTGATCGACCCCGCTGCGCGCGCGTTTCTCCGCTCTGTGTTCGAGGCCGCGGTCGCCGCCGCCCTGCCGTCGCGGTGCATCGCACCGCACCTGCCGGCGCCGCCGGTCGGGCGCACCGTGGTGGTCGGCGCCGGCAAGGCCGCCGCCGCGATGGCGCTCGCGGTCGAGGAGGCCTGGCCCGAGGTCGCACTGTCCGGCCTGGTGATCACCCGGTACGGCCACGGCGCGCCCTGCCGGCGGATCGAGGTGGTCGAGGCCGACCACCCGCTGCCCGACGCCGCCGGCCAGATGGCGGCCCGGCGCCTGGTCGCCGCGGTCGGTGACCTTACCTCCGACGATCTGGTCTTGTGCCTGCTGTCGGGCGGCGGTTCGGCGTTGATGACCCTGCCGGCGCCCGGGGTGCCGGCCCCGGACAAGCGCGCTTTGACCCGCGACCTGTTGGCCTCGGGCGCGTCGATCGCCGAGATCAACACGGTGCGCAAACACCTCTCGGCGATCAAGGGCGGCCGGCTCGCGCTCGCCGCCGCGCCGGCGCGGCTGGTCACGCTCGCGATCTCCGACGTCCCGGGCGACGACGTGGCGGTGATCGCGTCCGGCCCGACCGTCGGCGACCCGACCGCTGCGGCCGATGCGCGCGCGGTGCTGGCGCGCCACGGCATCAACCCGTCGCCGGCGATCGACCGCTTCCTCGCGACGCCCGACGCCGAGACCCCAAAGCCGGACGACCCGCGGCTCGCCGACGCGACCGCGGTGATCGTCGCCCGGGCCCAGGACGCGCTCGCCGCCGCGGCCGACCATGCCGCCGCCGCCGGGGTACCGGCGGCGATCCTCGGCGACGCGATCGAAGGCGAGGCGCGCGAGGTCGCCCGGGTGATCGCCGGGATCGCGCACCAGGTCCGCCGCCACCATCAACCCTGGGTGCCGCCGTGCCTCCTGCTGTCCGGCGGCGAGACCACGGTGACCGTGCGCACCGACACCGGGCGCGGCGGCCGCAACACCGAGTTCCTGCTGGCACTCGCGCTGGCGCTCGACGGCGCGGCCGGCGTCTATGCGCTTGCGGCCGACACCGACGGCATCGACGGCACCGAGCCGACGGCCGGCGCCGTGATCACCCCGGACACCCTTGCGCGCTGCCGCGCCGCCGGGATCGACCCGGCGGACGCACTCGCTCGTTCGGACTCGGCGACCGTGTTCGAAGCGCTCGACGACCAAGTCATGACCGGCCCGACCCGGACCAACATCAATGATCTTCGGGCGGTTCTGATCATCTGACCCGGGGACGCTCGACCCCCGCAGCGACCTTGGCGGTTTCTTGACAAGGGCTCCGGCCAACTCCTATGTGTGGGAGACCGTCCTGGAGCGCCCGTTCTGCGGGACCGCCGCAGGCGAGCCATCGCCAATGGGACATCGCCCATCATGCAACTCTCCGTCATTGGTAAGCAGCTGGATGTCGGCACGGCGCTTAAGACGCACGTGTCCGACTCGCTGACGGCTGCCGTTGCCAAATACTTCCCAAACCCGATCGAAGCCAATGTGGTGATCTCGCGCGAGGCGCATCTGTTCCGCGCCGATATCCAGGTTCACGCTGGACGCGGTATCATCCTCAAGAGCGAGGGCGAGGCCGAACAGCCCTATCCGGCGTTCGACAGCGCCTGCGACCGGATCGCCAAACGGCTGCGCCGGTTCAAGCGCCGCCTGCGCGATCACCACGGCGCCGCCGCCGCCGACGCGCGCGAGATCATCGTCGCAAGCCAGTACATCTTGGGACCGACCGAGGATGGGGAGACGGAGGCCGGCCGCTCGGCCGGGGAAGACGGCACCGGCGCCGCGCCGGATCGGGCCGCCGGGGACCGACCCGCCGGTCCCGCCGCGGCAGACCCGCACGGGAACCACGACGTCACCGACGACCACCCCGCCACGCACGGCGGCAACGGCGCCGACGGCGCGGTCGTGATCGCTGAAATGACCACCGAGATCGCGTCGCTGACGGTCAGCGAAGCGGTGATGCGCCTGGAGCTCGCCGAGTTGCCGGCCCTGATGTTCCGCAACCGAGCCCACGGCGGGCTCAACATGATCTACCGGCGGCCCGACGGCCATGTCGGCTGGGTCGACCCGCGCACCGACCGCGTCGCCCCATGATCGGCGTGCCGGTCGCCCGGTTCGCCCCCGCGGCCGCCGGACTGTCGGCGGCCGCGGCACCGGGTCGGCGCGGCTCGACGCCGGCCGTTGCCCGCTGCCCTGCCGACACCGGTGAAGGCCGGATGGAGCGATGCACGAACTGATCTCGCCGCGCGGCATCCTGCCCGCCCTCAAGGTCGGGAGCAAGAAGCAGGCGCTTCAGGAGCTCGCCCATCGGGCGGCGGACCTGACCGGCCAGCACGAGCGCGCGATCTTCGACGTCCTGCTCGAGCGCGAACGGCTCGGCAGCACCGGGGTCGGCAACGGGCTTGCGATCCCGCACGGCAAGATGCCGGCGCTCGACCGGGTCCACGGCCTGTTCGCCCGCCTGGAGCGACCGGTCGGCTTCGATGCGATCGACGAACAGCCGGTCGATCTGATCTTTTTGCTGTTGGCGCCCGAACAGGCCGGCGCCGACCACTTGAAAGCGCTGGCCCGGGTATCGCGCCTGCTGCGCGACGCCGGCGTGTGCGAGAAGTTGCGCGGCACCGCAAACGCGGACGCGCTCTACGCAATCCTGACCGAGACCGAGGCAAGCCACGCGGCTTGACCGGCGCGCGACCTCGCAGCCGAAATCGGGGGCGCTGCCCCCGAACCCCCGCCAGGGGGCAAAAGCCCCCTCGACCCACCGAAACTCAAGAAACCGTCGCCCGAGCGGTTTTCAGCTCCTGGCTGGCGTGCCAGTAGCCGCCGACCGTCGTGTCGAGGAAATGACGGTGCTGGTCCGTGCCACGGACCACGCACACCATGTGCGCCTGACTGCTGGCATGCGTGCCGAACCGGACCCCGCCGCCCGCCGACTCCTCGGCGAGCAAAGCCCGAATGCGTGCATGTTGGTCCGGGCTGCAATCAATGATCAGGGCCAAGCCATCGATCACCTGGGCCGACACCGTGTTCGGACCGATGCTGGCGACGTAGCCGGCGGCCGCCCGCGGAACCAGACGCAGCACCAAAGCGGCCAGCGCAGTCTCGACGTAAAGGCGCACGCGCACCAGGGCGCGCCGAACCCCCGGCGTCGGCGCAATCGCAACGCTTTCAAGCGCCAGGCCAGGCGGCGGCCACGACCAGCGAATCCGGTCGGCCTGAACCGGCCAGAGCCGCTCTTCAGGCCCCGCCAGCTCGGCGATCCCGCCATACAGCCGCGACAACAGCGCGTGATCCGCCTCGGGCGTTCGGCTCTGCAGTTGGACCAGCAAGGACACCAGCGCGCCGCGCGCGGTCTCCAGCGGGTCCCACCGGCACGACAGACCGGTCAGGTCGGGCGCGCCGTCGGGATCGGGGTCGAGCCGACGGTCGGCGGCGGTTTTGGCCAACCGGTCGGCCTCGCTGGCCCCGCCTCCGAGCAGATGCCACTGCTCCGCGTCGGCGAGCGGGGTACGCGCGACCATCAGCGGCGCCGACAACGCGCCGACCGGAACCCGCGCCACCCGCATCGCGATCCCGAGCGTGCGCTCCGACCAACCGGCGACCGCGGTGAGCGCCGCCGCCGCTGCCGCGGCCTGATCCGGCGTCGCCAACACCACCGCGCCGTCGCCGGTAAAGACACCGGGGATCGACCCGACCGCATTCTCGGCCGCGACCAACGCGGCCGTCGCGACAAAGGTGATGTCGCGATAGGTGCCGGTGGCCGCGACCCGGCGCGAGCTGCCGATCACGTCCGCCACCAGCACCACCGCCTCGGCCGGCGCCGGGGCGAATGCCGAAAAGGCCGGAAGCCGCCAACACGTCTGGGTCATCGGGGCCACTCGCCGTCGTCAAATCCGGACACGGGGAAATCCGGACACCGGGCGCCGATGTAAGCCGTCGGCATGTCGAGAAAATGGCCGCAACACCCGGTGGCCAAGGGTCACCCCCCACCACCCAAGGCCCGAACCGGGGTGGAATTCGCCCGGTCGGGCAGGCGACCGTGATATGGTCGAGACAGGGGTTCGACGACCGACTCCGTCGCCGTCCGAGACTAGGACCCGACCCCGGGAACGGCAACAGGCAAGGACACCTCGTGCGCGTACTCTTGGTCGTGCAGGACCCGGCGGTGCTGGCGGACCTGGCGGCGGCGCGGTCCGCCCTGGGGCCGAACCCGTTCGGGACCGCAGAGGTGATACATCGCGCCGGCCTCGCCGACGCGCTCGTCGAATTGGGTGAGTCCGCGAACGCCCCGCCCGACTTGGTGGTGCTCGACCTTGGCAGCGCCGGTCACCGCTCCGCGACCGCGGTCGAGGATGCACTGGTCCAGGTGCGTGCGCTCGCGGTCACCGGGGTTGCGGTGCTGGTCCTGGTCGATGCGACTGAGTCGTCGGCGGCGTTGCCGGGCGATGGTGACGACAACCTCACCGCCGCGGTTCTCGACCACGGCGCCCACGAGGTGGTGGTTAAGGGCCTCGGTTATCCAGAGTTGGTCGGCCATGCCGCCGTGGCCGCGATCCATCGCCGCGGACTGGATCGGCATCGGCGGGAGCTCGGGGCCGACGGTGTCGCCCGCGACCGCGAGGACGTCGTGCTGACCCGGCTCGCCGCCGACCTGCGCGGCCCGCTCGACACGCTCGCGACCGGGCTCGACCGATTCGCCGTCGTGGCCGCCGCCGCGCTCGACGACGCGGCGCGCGCCGACCTCGACGGTTTGGTCGGCCAAGTCTACGCGCTCACCCGGATGGTCGATGACAGCCTGGCGCTCGACCGTCTCGACAGCGGCGCCCAGGCGCCACGCGCCCGCTTCTTCGACCTCCATTACGCCGTCGTCTCGGCCTTCGCGACCGTGCGCGGCCTCGCCGGGCACAAGCAGGTCGCATTGATCAACGAGGTGCCGACGGGCACCCGGGTGTGCGCCGATCCGATGCTGTTCGGCCAAGTGCTGCGGACCGCGCTCGCCAACGCGGTCACGCTCAGCTACGCTGGCGGCGAGGTTCGGGTTTATCACCCCGACGAACGGCCGCACACCCTGACCGTCGAAGACCATGGCGTCGGCCTGCCGGAACCGGACCAACGCGCGGTCACCGACCACATCGGGCGGGGCCCGTCGTCCGGCGACGACGCCGGCGACATCGGGTACGGGCTCGGGCTGGCCGCCCGAATCATGGCCATGCTCGGCGGCAGCCTCGAGGTCGACTCGCGGCTCGGCGGCGGCACCCGCCTGCACATCGGCCTGCCGATAATGACGCCGCGGGTGGTGGTGATCGACGACGACACCCTGTCGCGCAGCGTCCTCAGCATGTATCTGCGCGCGGTTGGCGCCGAGGCGACCGTGATCGCCGGCGGGCGCGAGGCGCTCGAGACCATGCAGGTCACCACCCCACCGGACCTGGTGATCGCCGACGTGTTCATGCCCGACATGGACGGCTTCACCCTGCTCGAGGAGATGCGACGCGACCCGCGGCTTGCCGGGGTGCCGGTGATCATCGTCACCGGCGACGAGCGGGTCGGCACCCGCGAACGCGCGATCGGCCTCGGCGCCGCCGATTTCATTGTCAAACCCCTGGCGGTCCAGGATTTCCTGCCCCGGGTCCGTCGCATCATCGGATGAGCCGCCGGGCCGTCACGTTCCTGTCAGCGCGCGGACCCCGGGCTTGTCGGCCGGTCGGCCCGCGGTCATAGTGGCGCCGCCAGTTAACGAACCGTCGTGGGATCGCCATGAAAAGGGTGCTGTTGTTCTCCGGTGTCGCGGCATTGATCGCCGCGACGGCCGTTATCGCCGGTCCGGGGGCCGCGTTCGACCGCGCCGAGCGCCGGGAAATCGAGGCGATCGTTCGCGACTATCTGACCGAGAATCCCGACGTGGTGGTCGAGGCGATCCAGCGGTTCCAGGCACGCCGCGAACAGGCGGAGGCGGTGGAGCGCAGCCGCACCCTCGCCGAACAGGCGGAACGTCTGTTCGGCGATCCGGACGACCCGATCGCCGGCAACCCGAACGGCGACGTCACCGTGGTCGAATTCTTCGACTATCAATGCGGCTATTGCAAACGGGTGCGCGATGACCTGGTCAAGCTGATCGATCGGGATCGCGGTGTCCGTGTCGTGCTCAAGGAATTCCCGATCCTCGGGCCGATATCTACCGCGGCGGCGCGCGCCGCGCTGGCGTCGCGGCGCCAGGATCGCTATTGGGACTATCACAACGCGCTGATGAGCCACCGCGGCCGGCTCGACGAAGGCAAGATTTTCGAGCTGGCGCGGTCGATCGGCCTCGACGTCGATCGGCTGCGCGCCGATATGGACGACCCCGAGATCGGCCAGGCGATTGAGAAGACCATGGACTTGGCCGAGGCGCTCTCGGTGCGCGGCACCCCGGCGTTCGTGGTCGGCGACCAAGTGATCCCGGGTGCGATCGGGTACGAGGCCCTGCGCGACCTGGTCGCCCAGGCGCGCAAAGCCTCCTGATCCACGACGCCGTGCGCGAGCCGCCGCGCCGACGATGCGGGTGATCCACAGCGCGGACTGGCATCTCGGCCACTGCTTTCACGGCCTTGACCGCGCTGCCGAACAAGACGCGTTCCTCGACTGGTTGCTCGGCGAGATCGAGACCCGGGCGGCCGACGCGCTGATCGTGGCCGGTGACCTGTTCGACGGCCAGAACCCGCCGGTCGCGGCTGTGTCCGCCTTTTATCGGTTCCTGGCCGCCGCCAAGCACCGGTGCCCCGCGCTCGACATCCTGGTGATCGCCGGCAACCACGACAGCGGCGGCCGGCTCGCGGCGCCGGCGCCGCTGCTCGACGCCTTCGGCATCCGGATCGTCGGCGTGGTGCCGCGCGACCCGGACGGCGCGGTCCGGCCGGACCGGCTGGTGGTGCCGCTCGCCCGATCCGACGGCACGGTCGCGGCGTGGTGTGCGGCCGTGCCCTATCTGCGGCCGGCCGACCTGCCGGCGCCCGCCCGGGAGCCTGACGACCCGGCCGGCGAGGATCCCCTGGTCGAAGGGGTGCGCCGGCTCTACGCCGACGCGGTCGCGGCGGCGCGGCCACGGCGGGCACCCGGCCAGGCGCTGATCGCGACCGGGCATTGTTACATGCAGGGCGGCCGGCTCTCGGAGCTGAGCGAACGCAAGATCCTCGGCGGCAATCTCCACGCGTTGCCGGTCGATCTGTTCGCGAACGATCTCAGCTATGTCGCGCTCGGCCACCTCCACCGGGCTCAGGCGGTCGGTGAGCGGGCCCACGTCCGCTACAGCGGTGCGCCGTACGCGCTCGCGGTCGATGAGGCGGCCTATCCGCACCAGATCCTGGTCCTCGATTTCGACGGTGACAGGCTTGCCCACATCGAACCGGTGCGGGTCCCGCGTTTCATCGACGTGATCCGCCTACCCGGTCCGGACGGCGCCGAGCGCGCCGAGGTGCTGGCTGCGCTCGCCGCGTTGCCGCCGGCCGACCGGCCGCCCCCCGCAACCGGCTGGCCCTATCTCGAAGTCACCGTCCGCCTCGGTGCCCCGGACCCGCGCCTGCGCGCCGATGTCGAGGCCGCGGTCCGGGACAAGGCGGTCCGCCTGGTCAAGCTGGCGGTGGTCGCACCGGACGCCGGCGATGCGGACGAGGCCGACCGGACGACCGCGCCCCACCAGGACTTGGCCGAGCTCAAGCCCGACGAGGTGTTCCGGCGCTGTTATCGGCGCCACGATCCGGAGCGTGACCCGGACCCGGCGTTGGTCGCGGCGTTTCACGACCTGGTCGAGGCCGCCCAGGCGAGCGATCTGGAACGGTAATGGCTTGACGGCGGGGCCGGATGCGGCCTGACAGCCGTGCGGAGGGCGCAGCCCCCCGACCTCACGGGCGCCAACCCCAAAACCCGGCGTCGGTGCCGCGGCGGCTCACGACGACGACTGTGACGAACCAACCGGTCTCAATGGCAGGCATCTTGAAGCCGCAAACCGTGACTGATAGAACACGCTCGGGATGCAGCGACGATCCCGCGCGAAGCCACGAGGCAGCCCCGATGACCGACCGCCTCGGCATCAAGTTTTCGCTCGCCCAGATCACGACCGTGTTTATCTTGTTTCTGGTCGTGGTCAGCGGCTATTTCACGATGCGCGGTTTGGGGTTGGCCTATGACGACCCGGTCTTGGCATTTGCGATCGCACTCGCGATCCAGGGCACGATCTTTATTACCCTGGTCTACTTCCCCCAGCTGACCGGTCTGGGGCGGCTGATCGCCCTGGTCACCTATGGGGTTGCCGCGGTCTTTTCGGTCGTCTTCGCCTTTATCTACCTGTACGCGACCGGCTACGGCGACGCCGAGCGGGCCCGGTTTCTGCGCACAGCCGCGTCCGACCTGCAAGGCGAGCTCGCTGCCGTCGAGGCGCGCGAAACCGAGGCGCTGCTCGCCGACCGTGCGGCGGTCGCCGACCACCGCGCCCGCATGCGCGCCGAGTACGAAACCGGCAGCATCTCGGGCCGTGGCCCGGGCGAAGGCCCGGTCTATTTCCGCCTGCGCACGACCTATGAAGAGAGCAAGGCGAGGCTGGATCTGCTGGAACGCGAGTATTCGGCGTTCCAGGCGGCACTCGCCGCGCTCGCGGCCGATCTCGGGGCCGAGCGCTACGACACCGCGACGATCGCGACCCGGCTGTCGACGGCGCTGCGCCACTGCCGGTCGTGCCCGGACGACGGCAGCGAGGCGCAGCGCCTGATCGCGCTGTTCAACCGCGAGGCCGGTTATGTGCCGTCGTCGTTCGAGGCGGCGTTCGAAATGCTGGTGTCGGAGCTGCGGGTCAAGCGGGTCTGGGTCACCCTGGTGCAGGCGAGCCTGTTTGATTTCCTCGCCCTGTTCGTCGGCGCGTTCCGCGTGTTCCTGATCGCCGACCGCCGGCGGCCGCCGCGCGAGGCACCGCGACGGCGGCGCGCGCGCGTGCTTGAGTTTCTGTTGTTCCTGCGCCGGTGGCGCATCCAACGGGCCCGGCTCGGCTGGCTGTACGAACGCTATGTCCGCGACCACGCCGCCTTGCGCACGGCCGCGGCCCACGCACCGCCGGGCGTCGGCCCGCTTCACCCGCCGGCGCCGGAGCCGGTGGTCGAACCGCCGCCGGAGCCGCCGGACCCACGCCCGCCGGTCGACCCGGCCGACGACATCGAATGGCGTCTGTCCAGCTTCGTGCGCGAGCTCCTGTCGACCTGCCTGTCGGTGTCGTGGCGCGATCGCGAACTGCTCGAGCCGATCAAGGCGGTGATCCAGAAGATCCAGGTCCAGGACGGCCAGTCGGTGCTGCCGCGGGTCGAGGTTCGCTACAACAATCGTCTGAGCACGGTGGTCGGCGTCTTGGTCGGCCACGGCGTGTTGATCGGCGAGTGCGACCAGCATTGGGTGGTCAATCGGACCGGCGAGGCGCGCCTGTTCGTCGATGCCTTTTATCGGATCGCCGCGGCCGATCCCGACCGCGCGCTCGCGTTGCTGCGCAGCGGCGGCCATGGCGGCGATGACGATCGGCCCACGGTCGAGGCCGACCCGCCGACCCCGATCGCCGGCGGGCCGTTCGCCGCAATCCGACGCCTGGGCCGGCCGAGCTGACCCGTTGCGCCCAGGAAAGGTCAGCGGCCGCGAAACCGGTAGCGTCGCGTGGTGCGATCGACCGTAACCTCGGGCGGCCGGCTGGTCACGGCGAACAGCCGGTCGCCTTCCGCGAGGTTGCGCCAAAAGGCGATCCAGGGCGAACGGGCGTGCCGCGCCAGCGCCGCCTCGGTCATCCGGAACGGCAGCGCCAGGACCGGCACTGCCGGCTGGCCGGCGTCGAGCGCGCGCTCGACCAGATAGTAGATCTCCTCGATCCCGCGGTCGGTCATCGCAAAGCAACCCTCGGAGCTGCAGCCGCCGTGGATCAGGAGATGGCGGCCGGTGCGGCCCCACAAACGATCGAACCGATTGGGATACCCAAGGTCGAGCCCGAGATGGTACCGGCTCCACGGGTTGAGCTGGTTCGGTCTAATCTCGTAATAGCCCTCCGGCGCTTGGCCGTCACCGGCGCGCAGCTTGGGGCCGAGCGTGCCCGAGACCGTGCAGATCGGGTAGCGCTTGAACAGCCGAAACCCGGCACCGCCGTCGCCGAGCCACAATTCGAGCACCCGTTCGGCCTTGAACACGCGCAAAACCACCGGCGCGCCGGCCTCGAGACGGGTCAGCGCAAGCCTGAGCCCGACTCGGGGACCGACCCGTTGCTCGAGATCCGCCGCGCGACCGCGGCCGAACGGCGCGGTCGCAGCGATCCCGACCGCCGGGACGAGCCCCCATGCGCCCGCGACCATCCCTGCTGCGAATGCCCGAATTGCCCGACGGCGCGTGATCATTCGGTCGGGGTCCTTGTTGCTGCCCCGGCCGTCCCGCGGGTCCCGCCGGCCGACGGGGGGGTGCCGCGAGGCGTGCCGGCCGGGACCAGGACTTTCAGCGCCCGGGGGCGCACCCGGTAGACCAACGGCGGCGCCATCCGCATCACCTCGCCGTCGAACGCGACCTTGAGCCGGCGCCGCCGGCCGTGCACCACCACCGTGCGCGCGGTCGTGATCTCGAGCGCCCGGTCGTGTTGCCAGCCGCCGAGCGGCACGGTGACCAAAAGGCGCAACAGGTCGAACCGACCGCGGTGCCGCGATATATAGACAGAGAGCACGCCTTCGTCGAGTGTCCGGAAATCGGGCGCGGCCGCCGTATCCGCGTGATAGGTGTTGTTCGCGATCACCAAGCCGACCGTGACCACCCGCCGGGGGCGGCCGTCGATCTCGAGCTCGAGCTTCAGGCGGTTGTGGAACCAGATGGTGCGGGCGACCACTTTGACGAACACCAACCAGCGGCGCCAGCCCCGGGCGGCACGCAGGCGTTCGCGCGCCTGGGCGATCGACGGATAAAGGCCGAGCACCGAGTTGTTCAGATAGACGTGGCCGTTGACCTCGGCGACGTCAATCGCGCGGACCCAGGCGCCGGCGAGCGCCCGGATCGCCGCCGGCAGATCGAGCGGTATCTCCAAGTCCTTGGCCAGAAGGTTGAGCGTGCCGAGCGGCAGCACGCCGAGCGCGGTGTCGGTGCCGGCCAGCCGGCCGGCGGCGCTCGCGACCGTGCCGTCGCCGCCGCCGACGATCAGCGCCTCAGCCCGGTCGGCGAGCGCGCGCTCAATCGCCGCCGCCAGCGGCGGCCCCGGTGGCGACGCGATCACCTCGACCGCCATACCGGCGTCGGCGAACCAGGCGGCGACTTGGCGGCGCACCTCGGCCGGCGACAGCGCGATCAACGACCCGGCCTGGCGATTGAGGATCACGGTCACCGTCATCGACGGCGACCCGGGACCGTCAATGCGCACGAGGGTGCGGGGTGGCGTACGGTGGTGCGTGATCCCTTGGACTCGGCGACGGGCGCCGCCCCGACGCTCGGCGGACCGGCCATCGGTCAGCCCGATACCGGCCGCGGCCCGATCAGGCGCCGGATCTCCGATCTGACCTCGACGATATCGATCGGTTTGCTGAGATAGCCGTCGATCCCGGCGTCGAGCACCCGTTCGCGGTCGCCGCGCATGGCAAAGGCGGTGACCGCGAGAATCGGTACATCGGCGCGGCAGCCGGCAATCTCACCGGCGCGGATCCGACTGGCCAGATGAAAACCGTTGGCGACCGGCAGCTGGATGTCGAGCACGATCAGATCGAACGGCGCACCGCCGAGCAGGGTTTCGGCGCGTCCGCCGTCTTCGGCAAACGACAGCTGATAGCCGTCGCCGCCCAAGATCGCCTGCATCAAGGCCCGGCTGTGCTGGTCGTCCTCGACCACCAGGATCCGGCCCGCGACCGGATGTCCAGGGGCGCCCGCCCCGGCGGCGTCGCCGCCGGTCGCGACCGTGTCCGGGCTGTCGGTCTCTTCATCCATGTCGTATACGGCCGCTTTGTCTGGAAGCCGGACCCCTGCCGGCGGCCGACGGCGCACGCCAGCCCCTGCCCCCTATTCATCCCATCAACCGGGAGGCGATGGCAAGGCCGAGACCCGTCCGAAACGTGCGGAGACTCGGCGGGATCAAAAATCGCTGCAGCGACCGCGATGCTCCCAATCGCCGTACCGGGTCGGTTCGGGCCCGACCGGGCCGCCCTGCTCCCCCGGCTTCTGGCGCGGCGCAGCCCGCGGTCCGGGACCGGCAGGCGGTCCGTCTTCGAAGGCGGTGTCGGCGGCGGCCGGCGGGGCGGCGGGGCGATTGTCGGACATGGTGCACGCGAGCTTTCAGTCGGTCCAAGAGCGAGGTCAAGCGCCGCCGGGGCGGCACCGGATCTCAGCCTTGAACCTGGTCGACCGCGTCACCCATATCAATGGCCGGCGCGGCCCGGTCGTCGCGACCGGCGCGCCTAGGCGAGGGTGACCGACCATGACGAGCTATCTGAGAACCTCGATCCTGTTGGCCGGCCTGACCGCTTTGTTCCTGGCGATCGGCTATGCGATCGGGGGCGAGACCGGCACGGTGATCGCGTTTGGCATCGCGCTCGCCACCAACCTGTTCGCCTTTTGGAACTCGGGCGACATGGTGCTGCGCATGCACGGGGCGCGCGAGGTGGATGAGCGCGCGGCCCCGCGGTTCTACCGAATGGTCCGCGAGCTTGCGGCGCGCGCCGAGATGCCGATGCCGCGGGTGTTCATCATCGACACGCCCCAGCCCAACGCGTTCGCCACCGGCCGCGACCCGGACCATGCCGCGGTCGCCGCGACCACCGGCTTGCTCGAGCGCTTGAGCGAGGAGGAGGTCGCCGGCGTGATGGCACACGAGTTGGCGCACGTCAAAAACCGCGACACCCTGATCATGACGGTGACCGCAACGATCGCCGGCGCGATCTCGATGCTGGCCAATTTCGCGTTTCTGTTCTCCGCCGGCCGCGGCGACGAGAACCGGGGTGGGCTCGGGCCGCTCGGCACGATCTTGATCATGATCTTGGCGCCGTTTGCCGCGATGCTGGTCCAGATGGCGATCAGCCGCACCCGCGAGTATGAGGCCGATCGGATCGGCGCGGCGATCTGCGGCCGGCCCGGCTGGCTGGCGAACGCGCTCGAGGCGATCCATCGCAGCGTCACCCGGATCGACAACCCGACCGCCGAGCGCAACCCGGCGACCGCGCACATGTTCATCATCAACCCGTTGCACGGCGGCGGGATCGGCCGCTTGTTCTCGACCCACCCGCCGGTCGAAGAGCGGGTGCGCCGTCTGCGCGCGCTCGCCCCGCCGTCGCCCGCGGCGGGCGCGCGACCGCATGGCGGCCCCTGGGGCGCTGGATCGCGGCGCCGCCCGCCCGGCCCCTGGGCGTGAGCGGCCGCGCCGCCGTCGCGACCCCGCCGGGGACCGCTGCGGGGCGGGCCGCGCCCGGTAGGGCGGATCTCGAGATCGAGGGGCTATCCAAGCGGTTCGGCCGCGTCGTCGCGATCGACGACGCGGGTCTTGACGTGCGCGCCGGCGAGTTCGTCACCCTGCTCGGACCCTCAGGCTGCGGCAAAACCACGATCTTGAACGCGATCGCCGGACTAGAGCGGCCCGACCGCGGCGCGATCCGGATCGGCGGCCGGGTGGTGGTCGATGTCCGCCGTGGCATCTTCGTCGCCCCCGAACACCGCGCCTGCGGTGTCGTGTTCCAGTCCTATGCGCTGTGGCCGCACATGACCGTGCGCGACAATCTGGCGTTCCCGCTCAGGCTCCGCCGGGTGCCGGCCGCGGAGCGGGCCCGACGGATCCGCGACGGCCTCGACTTGGTCGAGATGGGCGCCTTTGCCGACCGCTTTCCAGGCGAGCTGTCGGGCGGCCAACAGCAGCGGGTCGCGCTCGCCCGCACTCTGGTCTACCAGCCGTCGGTGCTGCTGCTCGACGAGCCGCTGTCGAGCCTCGACGCCAAGCTGCGCGAGCGGGCCCGGGCGTGGCTGCGCGATCTCCAGGCACGGCTCGGGCTGACCACGATCCATGTCACCCACGACCAGGCCGAGGCATTGGCGCTCAGCGACCGGATCGCGGTGATGCGCGCAGGCCGGATCGTCCAGGTCGCCGACCCGGTGACGCTCTATCAGCGGCCGGCCGACCCGTTCGTCGCCGATTTCGTCGGCACCACCAACTTTCTGACCGGCACCGCCGCGGGGTCGGCCGGCGGCCTGCTCCAGGTCCGACTCGACGACGGCAGCCGGCTCGCGGCGGCGAGCGACCGCGCGGTCGCCGACGGCACGCCGGTGATCGTCGCGATCCGGCCGGAGACGATCGAGCTCGTCGGCGAGCGCGGCGACGGTAGCGCCGGGGCGATCAACGCGCTCGAGCTCGCAGTGGTCGGCCGTAGCTACCTCGGTGCCCGCACCGAATACGACCTGGCCGAGGGCGGGCTGGCGCT
>JANQHG010000061.1 GCA_028277115.1 Azospirillaceae bacterium | reverse complement strand
TCAGAACTCCTTCCAGTCATCATCCTCGTCGCTGGCATGGCGCAGGGTCTCGGCCGCCGCGGGTTTGGCCGCGCGCGCCGGTGCCGGTGTCGGTGCTGTGCCGCGGGCTGCGGTCGGTCGGGCTGCCCGGTTCGCCGCCGGTCCCGGCTGTGCGCCGGATGCGCCCGCGGCGCGCGGCGCGGCACCGCGGGTCGCGGTTTTGCCGGTGTTGGGCGCGCGTCCGCTCGGCGACGCCGACCCGGGGCTCGTGGCGCGGGTGGTCCCGCCGGTCTTGGCCGCCGCCGCCGCGGCGCTTGCTCCCGCTCCCGTACCCGCTCCCTTGAAGAACGCGACCAGGCGGCGCAGCTCCTCGGCCTGGGTCGCGAGCCCGTGCGCCGCCGCCGTGGTTTCCTCGACCAACGACGCGTTCTTCTGGGTCGATTCGTCCATCTGGGCAATCGCCGAGTTGATCTGGTCCAAAGTGGTCGCCTGCTCGGTGGTCGCCGACGCCATCTCGGCGATCAACCCCGCGACCTCTTGGACCGCCGACACGATGCCGCCCAGCGACTCGCCGGCCTTTTGCACCATGCCGACGCCGTTTTGCACCTCGCTGTCGCTCGCCAGGATCAGCGCCTTGATCTCCTTCGACGCCTGGGCCGAGCGTTGCGCGAGCACCCGGACCTCCTGGGCGACCACCGCAAAGCCTTTGCCGGCCTCGCCGGCGCGCGCCGCCTCGACCGCCGCATTGAGCGCCAGCAGGTTGGTCTGGAACGCGATTTCGTCGATCACCCCGATGATGTCGGTGATCTTGCGCGACGATTCCTCAATGCCCTTGATCGCCTCGATCGCCGAGCCGGCGACCCGTCCACCCCCTTCCGCCGCCTCCCGAGCATCGGCCGCCATCCGATTGGCGCGTTGGGCATTTTCGGCACTGGCGCGCACGGTTGCACCCAGCTGTTCCATCGACGCCGCGGTCTCCTCCAGACTGGAGGCTTGTTGCTCGGTGCGCTCCGACAAATCGGTGCTGCCGACCGAGACCTCGCCCGCCGCCGCCGCGATCTGGTCGCTCGCCGCCGAAATCTGCCCGACGATCTCGGCCAGCCGCGCCACCGTGGTGTTAAGATCGGTGCGCAGCTTCTGGAACGCGCCGGTATAGGACTTGGTGACACGGCGCGACACGTCGCCCTCGGCCAGCGCCGCCAGGATGGAGCCGAGATCGGCGATCACGGTCTCGACCGTCTCGGTCAGCCGGTTAAGGCCGTCGCTGACCGTGCGGTAGAAGCCCTCCTTGCCCTCGAGCGCCAGGCGCTTGGACAAATCGCCGGCGGCGACCCCCTCGATCAGCTCGGCGATCTCGCGGCCGATCGCCTCCTCGCGGGCCTTTTGCGCGGCCGCGGCCTCGCGCTCGGCGTCGAGCCGGGCCCGCTCGGCCTCGTCGCGGCGCTGCTTGTCGATCGCGGTGTCCTTGAACACCTGGACCGCCGCGGCCATCTCGCCGATCTCGTCGCGGTCGCCGCGCGCCGGAATCTCGACCGCAAGCTCGCCCTCGGCAAGCCGGGTCATCGTCGTGGTCATCGCACCGATCGGCCGGGTGATGCTGCGCGCGACCAGCCACGCAAACGAAAGCCCGAGCAGGATCGCGCCCAGGGTCAAGCTCACGGTCATCGCCTCGACCCAGGCCGCCGCGTCGCGGGCGTCCGCCTTGGTGCGCCCGAGCACGGTGGTCTGTTGATCAAGCACCCGGCGCGCCAAATCGGAAAACGCCCGCGCCTCCTCGGCCATCGTGCCGTTGACCAGGCGATCGATTTCGAAGTCCGCCTGGGCGAGGTCCTGAAACGCCGTCAGATACTCGCCCAGCTCCTGGCGCACCCGATCGACCCGACGGCTCAGCGCCGGGTCTTGAAGCTCGGCGATCGCGGTCGCCGCCGCGGCGTGAAACCGTGCCGCACGTTCCTCGACACGGTCCGCGATCGCACGATCGGTGTTGGAGAAAAAGCGCACAGCGTCGAGCCGGAGCAGAATCAACGCTTCCTGGGCGATCCCGGCATGCGCCGCGCCGGCGGGATCGCCGGCGGCGATCGCCGCTTCGACCACCGCGCTCATTTCTCGCCGCAGGCGCAGCCCGAGTTGGTTCAACACCGTGGTGCGCGCTGCCTCGCGCTGGTCATAAAGCGGCGCCAAGCGGTCGAACCCGCCGCGATAACTCACGACCAGCTCGGCCATCCGTGCAAAATCGCGCCGGCGCTCCGGGTCCGCCACCAGCTCTTGCTCATGGGTCAGCGCCGCCGCCAACTCGTCACTGATCTCGCGGACCCGGCGCCGCGCGTCGGCAGACCCGGCAAAGGTAAACAAGTAAACATTACGCCGCATATCGACAACATTACGTTCGATTCCGGCGATTCGAACCACACTGTCGGTGACCTGGGCATAGCGACCAAGCCCGTCGCCCCCTTGGCGAACGCCATACCAACCGCCCATCGCGACAATCGTGAGCAACAAGATCACAATGAAAAAGCCGGCGAAGATGCGCGTGGCGACCCGAAACCGGCCGGCCAAGCTCGTATCACTCATCGTTTCGAAGCCCCTTTGAAATGCGCGGATACCGCCCGGACAGGTCTACCGTCCCGACAGCGTGCAAAGTCAGCTGCAGCCTAGACGCCAACGCCTTTAAAGGCGTTAACACTCCCGCCTGCGTGCCGGCCGCCGCTGGCCCGCAGATCGGCATTGCGGCCCCCCCTTGATCGCGCCGATCACCGCCCGGCCGCCCGTCCGACCGCCGGGCGAAACACCAACCACTTGGAGGCGGTGAAATTGAACAGGGCGCCGCCCATCGTCCCGGCGGCGACGCCCAGCACCGGCATCGCCGCCACGCGCTCGCTGGTCGCGATCAACGCGGCATAAACGCCGAGATTGACCGCGCCGCCGATTGCGTTCGCCGTGACGAATGCCATCCATTGCCGATAGGCCGGCCCGCGATGGCGATCCCGAAAAGTCACCCGGCGATTGAGCAACCAATTGCCGGTGGTCGCACACAGGAACGACGGCCCGCGCGCGGTCAGCGGGTCGAGTCCCGCCAGCTCGACGAGCAGGGTCAAGACCGCGCTGTCGACGCAAAAGCCGAGGCCGCCGACCAAGCCGAACAGGACAAATTGTCGCAAGGTCGCAGTCATGGCCGGTCGGTCTCGAGCCCGATCGCGTCGTCGACCACCGCGCCGTCAAGCCGGGCGTCGGTCAACACCGCGTTGGTCAGATCCGCCCCCGTGAGATCGGCCTCGCCAAGGTCGGCGCCGGTCAGGTCGGCGCCGGTCAGGTCGGCGCCGGCCAAGTCGGCGGCACGCAGCACCGCGCGCTCCAGCCGCGCCCCGGGAAGGCGGGCCCTCGCCAGACGGGCGCGTCGCAGATTGGTGCGCCACAGATGACCGCCGCCGCCGCCGTCGATCTGGACCGGCCCAAGCAACGCCCGCGCCAAATCGGCGCCGGTCAGGGTCGCGCGCTCGAGCGAGGCGCCGCGCAGGTCGGCCTCCGACAGATCGGCGTCGCGCAGGTCGGCCAGCGATACGTCGGCGATCGCAAGCCTGCTGCGCGCCAGCTTGCCGCCCCGCAACGACACATACTGCAGCATCGCGGCCGACAGGTTGACATCGCTGAAGTCGCGGCCGACCAGATCATAGCCGGACAGGTCGGCGCGGATGCCCTCTTTGCCGCCGCTCTCGATCCAGCGGCCGTGGCGTGCCAGCACGTCGGCCAGGTCGGTGCCGAGCTCGGCGAGTTGCTTGGCCACAATCGCCCCCTTGAGGCTGGGTGACGCCAACTGACCCGAGTCAAGGATCGCCCCGACCAAGATCGCGTCGGAGAAATTCGCTTTGTTGATCGCGGCCCCGGTCAACTCGCAGCCGACCATGCGCGCGTTGGTCAACACCGCCTCGGTCAGATCGGCGTTGCGCAGATCGGTGCCGGTCAGGTTGGAGTTGCTGAGATTGGCGCGCATCAGCTTGGCGCCGCGCAGGATCGCGTCGGTGAGGTCGGTCTGGACCACGAACGCGTTGGCGATCTTGGCGCGCGACAGGTCGGCGGCGACCACACTCGCCGAGGTCAGTTCGCTGATCAACGGCGAGTGGTCGTAGGCGTGCTCGACGATCGAACCATCGGCGCCCCAACGCATCATTGAGCCATCGCGCAGATCGCACTCGATCAGTTTGGCGTTGTTGAGCACCGCCCCGCGGAAGCAGGCGCCGCGCAGGTCGGCGCGGTGGAGGTCGGCCCCCTCGAGATTGGCGAGCCTGAGGTCGGCGGCGTAGAAATTGGCGCCCGCCAGGTTGGCGCCGGCGAGCCGGGCACTGAACAGCTTGGCGCCGCTCAAGTCGGCGTCCGACAGGTCCATGCCCTCGAGCTCGAGGTGGGAGAGATCGCGAAACTTGAGATTGGCCCGAGCGCCGCCCGCCTGGTTCCTGCGAAAGGCACGGTGGCGCGCCACCACGCCGTTCAGCTCATTCTGCGTCAGCTTCTGGCGCGCCGGTTCCGGGGTGGTCTTGAGAGATGGCGCCATCGGTGCTTCCAATAGCCATCAAGCAGGCGCCCAACGGCAACCCCGAGGGCATTCGATGACACCGCCATCCGACCGGGTCAAGCTTGCCTGGACCCGACCGGGTATGCAACCGCCCGCTCCGCGGCGCCCGGCACCGGCCCGAGAACCAAAACCCGGCGAAACCACGCCCGCCCGCCGGGCAGGCGCCGTCGATGTGGTGGGCCCGGAGGGATTCGAACCCCCGACAACACCGTTATGAGCGGCGCGTTCTAACCACTGAACTACAGGCCCGTCCGTGCCCCGGACTTGCGGTCGCCAGCCCCCGAACCGCGATCGAACCGGGTCAGGTGTCGAGGAAACTCCGCAGTTTCCGTGAGCGACTGGGGTGCTTCAACTTGCGCAAGGCTTTGGCCTCGATTTGTCGGATGCGCTCACGGGTAACCGAGAACTGTTGGCCGACTTCCTCAAGCGTGTGATCCGTGTTCATACCAATCCCGAACCGCATGCGCAACACCCGTTCCTCGCGCGGGGTCAGACTGCCCAGAACCCTGGTCGTGGTCTCGCGCAAATTGGCCTGAATCGCCGCGTCGAGCGGCAGCACCGCGTTCTTGTCCTCGATGAAATCGCCGAGGTGGCTGTCCTCCTCGTCGCCGATCGGGGTTTCCAGGCTGATCGGCTCCTTGGCGATCTTCAAAACCTTGCGCACCTTTTCGAGCGGCATCAACAGACGCTCGGCCAACTCCTCGGGTGTCGGCTCGCGACCGATCTCGTGCAGCATCTGGCGGCTGGTCCGGACCAGCTTGTTGATCGTCTCGATCATGTGGACCGGGATCCGGATGGTGCGCGCTTGATCGGCGATCGAGCGGGTGATCGCCTGACGGATCCACCAGGTCGCATAGGTCGAGAACTTGTAGCCGCGGCGATACTCGAACTTGTCGACCGCCTTCATCAGACCGATATTGCCCTCCTGGATCAGGTCGAGGAACTGCAGGCCGCGGTTTGTGTATTTCTTGGCGATCGAAATCACCAGGCGCAGATTGGCCTCGACCATCTCCTTCTTGGCCCGGCTCGCCTCCTTTTCGCCCTTTTGCACCGTCGAGACGATCCGCCGGAATTCGCCGATCGGCAACCGGGTTTCGCTCGAAATCTCGGCGATCTGCTCGCGCAAGCGTTGAACGTCGGCGCCGTGCCTTTCGACGAAGCGCGGCCACGCCTTGCCGGGCAAGGCGCCGACCCGCTCGATCCAATTGGGGTCGAGCTCGTGGCCGAAATAGTGGGTGAGGAAATCCTCACGCTTGATCCGGCATTCGGTCGCCATCCGCAACAACCGCCCCTCAAGCCCGGTCAAACGGCGGTTCAGGCCGTAGAGCTGTTCGACCAGTTGTTCGATCCGGCTGTTGTTGAGCCGGACCTTGTTGACCAGTTCGACCAATTCCCCGCGCAGCCGCTCGTAGCGCTTGTCCGACTGCTTGGACAATTCCTCGCCGCGCTGGACCGCCGCGAGGCGGCCTTCCTGAAGTTTGCGCAACTTTTCATATGTCACCGCAATCGAATCAAAGGTCTCGATCACCTGCGGCTTCAGCGCCGACTCCATTGCCGACAACGACAAACTGTTGTCTTCGCCGTCGGCATCGCCGTCGCCGTCGGCCGACCCGTCGCCGTCGCCGTCGCCGTCTTCGTCGTCGGCCCCGGTGCCCTCCCGGGCGCCGGGGCCGCCATCCGACACGCCCTCGGCCGCCTCGGCACCGCCGTTGCCCCGCGACCCGGTCGCCCCGGCCTCGCCAGACCCAGCGCTGGAGGTCCCGGCACGTTGGGCGGCATCGACCGCCGCCGACACCGCCTCGGCGCCCGCGGCGTCCGCCGCCGCGGCCAGGCCGGCGCTGGTGCTCTCCGGCCCACCGGCGCCGTCCTCGCCCGACGGCTGCGCGCCGCCCAGCCCGGCCGACTCGGGACCACCACCGTAGGTTGCGTCAAGGTCTATGATGTCGCGCAACAACATCTTGCCGTCGGACAGCGCATCGTGCCAGTCGATGATCGCGCGGATCGTCAGGGGCGACTCGCAGATCGCCCCGATCATCATTTCGCGGCCGGCCTCGATCCGCTTGGCGATCGCGATCTCGCCCTCGCGCGACAACAACTCGACCGAGCCCATTTCGCGCAGGTACATGCGCACCGGATCATCGGTGCGGCCGATTTCATCGTCGTCGAGATTGCCGGTGGCGCGGCTTTCGGAGTCGGCGGCGGGCTCGGCGGGCGTGTTGTCGTCGACCTCTTCGGTTTCGATGACGTTGATGCCCATTTCGGACAGCATCGCCATGGTATCTTCGATCTGCTCGGACGACGACTGGTCGGGCGGCAGAGCGCCATTGAGCTCGTCATAAGTGACGTAGCCGCGTTCCTTGCCGCGGGCGATCATTTTTTTGACCGCCTGGACCATCCCGTCCATCAGCGGCCCATCGCCCGACTCTTCCCGCGCTTCCGGCATTTCCGCGGCGTTCGACGTTTTCGTGGCCATGCGCTCGCCCTTACCTCGCGTCCCAGTCACCCGGCCTCGGGTTCTCGGCCGGCCGGCGGTGGTCGGCACCGATCCGGCGCGACCGGATGTCGCCGCCTTCGCTCGCCGGCGTCACCACTCCCCGGCCTGCCGCCGCGGTCGGCCGTAAAGCCCGCTGCGCGAAAGACCCGGCACGCCTGCACCGCCCCGACGCGCCGGCACCGCGTCCTGCCCGGCGCGCATGGCGGCACCGCAACGACCAGACGGGCCCGACGGACCCCGCCGTGCCGACATCAGACACCAAAAACGGCGCGGCAGCCATGCGCGCCCTCAAGGGTGCGCCGCCAAATCGACGCCGATCGCCCGCAACGCCCAGGCCCGCAACGCCCAGGATAATGTGTCCTGAGGTGGCCCCACGCGAAACCAGCGTCAAGGCTTCCTTTGCCGCGCCCGCGGCCACCGGACCGCGCCAGGCCGGCCGATCTCGCCCGATTGCCGGGGCGGTGTGTCCCGGCGGTCGTGCAACCCGACGGGCCGCGATCACCATGGCCGTCACGGGGGGCCGTGCGCTAGATTGCTGCGGTGCACGCGTCCCGCACCGACGGTCCTGGAGCGAGACGGCGGGGACGCCCGAGGGTCCCCCGCGCCCAAGATCGACCGAGCAAGACGGCGTCCATCAACCGCGCGGGCCGATGCCAGGGGCCATTTGAGGAGTCGGTGATGACCACGACCAATCAGACCGGCATCGGCGACGCCGGAGACAACCAGGACGATGCCTTCATCGAGAACACCACCTTCGATGAGATCGTGATCGGGCAAACTGCCAGCCTCCAGCGGGTCTTGAACAAGACCGATATCGAGCTGTTCGCCACCGTCTCGGGCGATATCAACCCGGCGCACCTGGATGAAGATTATGCCGCGCGAGGCATGTTTAAGGAGGTGATCGCGCACGGCATGTGGGGCGGCTCATTGATCTCCGCGGTGCTCGGCACCCTGTTGCCCGGCCCCGGCACGATCTATCTCGGCCAGGACTTCCGGTTCCGCCGGCCGGTCGGGGTCGGCGACACCATCACCGCCACGGTCACCGCCAAGGAAAAACGGCCCGGCCGCAACCTGGTGGTGTTCGACTGCGTGTGCGTCAACCAGGACGGCAAGGACGTGATCACCGGCACCGCCGAGGTGATCGCGCCCAAGGAGAAGATCCGCCGCCGCCGGGTGGTGCTGCCGCAGGTCCAGGTGATCCGGCACAGCGCGTATGACGCGCTGTTGGAGCGGGCCCGCCCGCTCGAGCCGGTGGCGACCGCGATCGTCCATCCGTGCGACGTCCGCACGCTGGAAGGCGTGGTCGCGGCGGTCGAGGCCAACCTGATCCGACCGATCCTGATCGGTCCCGACGCCGCGATCACCGCCGCGGCGCGCGACGGCGGGGTGGAGATCGGCGCGTTCGAGCGCCACCCCGTCGCCGGCGCCGCTGAGGCCGCCGAGGCCGCGGTCGCGCTCGCGCACGCCGGCACGGTCGATGCGATCGTCAAGGGCACGCTCGCCGATGAGGCGTTGATCCGGGCAGCGACCGACGGCGGCAGCAGCGGGGGCTTGCGCACCGGCCGGCGGATGAGCCATGTCTGCGTGGTCAGCGTGCCGACCTACCCGCGGCTGTTGCTGATCACCGACGCCGCGCTCAACGTCCACCCGTCGCTCGAGGACAAGGTCGATATCTGTCAAAACGCGATCGAGCTGGCGCAGGTCCTGGGGGTGGCCCGGCCGAAGGTCGCGATCGTCTCGGCGGTCGAGACCGTCAGCCCGAAGATCGCGTCCACCATCGATGCGGCCGCTTTGTGCAAGATGGCCGACCGGCGCCAGATCACCGGCGGCCAGCTTGACGGCCCGCTCGCGTTCGACAACGCGATCTCGGCCGAGGCGGCGCGGACCAAGGGCATCGACTCGCCGGTCGCCGGCCAGGCCGACATCTTGATCGTCCCGGACATCGAAGCCGGCAACATGGTCGCCAAACAGCTGTCGTACATGGCCAACGCCGAGTCCGCCGGCATCGTGCTCGGCGCTCGGGTGCCGATCGTGCTGGCAAGCCTGGTCGACACCTTGCGCTCGCAGCTGACCTCATGCGCGGTCGCGGCATTGCTCGCCCACCGCCGGCGCGACCCGACGGTCAAGGTGGTCGGCTGAGCGGCGCGCCACCGGGCGCCGGCACGGGATGTCCGTGACCAATTGGCGGATCCGCCGGTCGGTCACCCGCAGCCGGTGGCGCTCGAGCAACAGGCGACGGATTTCGGCGATCGTGTGCCCCTCGGCCCGCAGCGCCCGCGCGAACACGAAGGTGAGCTCGACCTGGCCGTTCGGGACATCGATCGGGACATAGCGGTCGTTGCCGAGTCGGGCGGCCAGGCACGCGGCGAGCGCAGGCCCGATCAGCCGCGCCAAGGGATGCGACGGCGTCACCCGTGCCGGGATGTGCAGCTGGCCGCCGCCGTAGGCGTCGATCAAGGTCAAGGTCGCCTCGAACCCGATCACCCCATGGATGCGGCCGAGCACCCCCGGCAGCGTGACCGATCGCCCGGCCGACCACAAGAGCGGCGGCGCCGGCAGCTCGTCGCGATCGAGCGCGACCACCTCGTCGAGCGCCGCCGGCTCGTCCGCCCGGTCGCCGCCGCCGGGCCAGCCGGTCGCGGCCACCGCGCCCGGGCCGCCGCCGCTCACGGCCAGTCGGTCCACGACCGGGTCTCCTTGCACACCGGGCAGATCCGATTGTGCGGCCCTTCGCTGCGAAACGGCTGTTGACAGCGCAGGCATGGCCGCCGCAGCCGCCGGCGCGGCCGCGGCGCGCTCCGCTTGGTCGCTGCCGAACGCCGGCTTCGCTCGCCCTCGGTCAGATGCGTCATCTTGGTCGATCCTCTCCCCCGGTTAACTGAGACGGTCGACCCGACACCGGTCGGCGCCGTCCGGGGGAGATCATCTAGGACTTTTCTCCCAAAATGTCAAGCCAATATTCCTATATTACCCGACTATCCGCGGCATACCTGCGCATTTGGCGCATACAATGAGATGTATTTCCTAATCCAAACCTGCGGCACAGCGACCCGCCCGGCATAGTGACACAACGATTAAGATTGGCTCTTCATTTAGGCGTCATGTTGTGTCCCCCTCGGAGCTGGGGTATTTAAAGGGGGTGGACGCCGGGGGTCCTGGCCTCGACCCCGGGCGGCCGCCTTGCAGCTGTGGGCGGAGCGGCGCGTGGGACCACCCCCCGATCATTGTCCGGCGCTTGTCCTGAACGCCGATTTTCGGCCGCTCAGCTATTTCCCCTTGTCGCTGTGGTCATGGCAGGACGCGGTCAAGGCGGTGTTCCTGGACCGGGTCAACATCGTGTCGCATTACGATCGGGTGGTCCGCTCGCCGACCTTCACGATGCGCCTGCCGAGCGTGATCTCGCTGAAGGAATACGTGCCGGCGGCGCGCCGGCCGGCGTTCACCCGGTTCAACGTGTTCCTGCGCGACCGGTTCGCCTGCCAGTATTGCGGCAAGCCGTTCCCGACCCAGGATTTGACCTTCGACCATATCATCCCGCGCTCGCGCGGCGGGCGGACGACCTGGGAAAACGTCGTCACGGCCTGTTCATGCTGCAACCTAAGAAAGGGCAATCGCCTGCCCGAGGTATGCGGGATGACGCCATTAACCAGGGCCTACCAGCCGACGGCCCATCAGTTACAGGAAAATGGTCGTTCATTCCCGCCAAATTTCCTTCATGAAAGTTGGCGGGATTTTCTTTATTGGGACACCGAGCTCGACCCGTTCTAACCGTTCCGGCCGCGCGGCCCCGACACCGCGTGGCCGACCACCGTCGCGGTCACCAGCACGGCGCCGGCCAGGGTCGGCTGCGGCACCGGCTCGCCGACGGCAAGCCAGGTCCACAACGGCCCGAGCCCGACTTCGAGCAGCATCAGAAGGTTGATCTCGGGCGCCGGCAGGTGGCGGGTCGCCGCGATCAGGAGCGCGAACGCCGCCGGCACCACGACCAGGCAGAGCGCCGCCATCGCCGGGAGCTCGGCGACCGGGACGACCGGCCAGGCGCCGCCGACCGTGAGCGCCCCAAGCCCGCCGACCACGGCGGTCACGGCACCGCCGAGGCCGAACGCCGGCACCATCGAAACCGGTTCGGCGCGCCGGCTGCGCACCAGAACGAATCCGGCGGCCAGGAACACGGTCTGCACCAACGCCGCAAGGTCGCCGGCGATCGACCCCGGGCCCGGCGCCGCGCTGCCCGACAGGATGGGTGGCGACCGCGCCGACGCACAGCGCGCCGGCGACCCAGGTGCGGCGCGCGACCGCCTCGCCGAGCACGAGCCAGCTCAAGATCGCGCCGATGATCGGGGCGGTCGAAATGATCGCAAGCGTGTTGGCGGTGGCGGTGTGATAGAGCGAGATCACGAACAAGACCGTGCTCGCGCCATAGCACAGCCCGGCCAGCGTGCCGGCGCGGCCGAGCGAACGGACCAGGGCGAGCGGATCGCCGCCGCGGCGCCAGGCCAGCACACCGCCGATCGCCACCATGGTGCCGACGCCGCGCCAGATCAGCATGGTCGCAAGATCAACCGTGACCAGGCGCACCAGCAGAACGTCGAAGCTGAGTATCACCACCCCACAGGCCGCCAGGGCAAGGCCGCGGCGGCGCGCCGCCGCGGTCGCCGGCAGCGGCGACCGGGCGGCGCCGGCCCGGTCGGGCCGGAACGGTCCCGGGGTCAGGATGCGGCGGCCGGCACGGGCGGCGGTGGTGCCAGGGCGGCCTCGATCTCGGCGCGCGCGC
>JANQHG010000046.1 GCA_028277115.1 Azospirillaceae bacterium | reverse complement strand
AGGTGTCGCGGCGCACCTCCTCGAACCGCTTGGTCAGTTCGCGGGCGAGCGCCGCCGGGCGGTCGGCCCCGAGCCGGTCCGCCAGATCGGCCAAGGTCTCGGCGAGCCGCTGCGGTGCCTCGTAGACCACCAAGGTCGCGCCGACATCGGCCAAACGGTCGATCGCCCGGCGCCGCGCCGCCCGACGCGGTGGCAGGAACCCGGCGCACAGGTAACGATCGGTCGGCAGACCCGACACCACCAAGGCGGTGGTCGCCGCATCGGGACCGGGCAGCGCGGTGACCCGCAGACCGGCGTCGAGACACGCCCGCACCAGCTTGTACCCGGGGTCCGAGATCAACGGCGTCCCGGCGTCCGAGACCAGGGCCACGGTCTGGCCGGCCGCGAGGCGGCGCAGGAGCCGCGGTCGCATCGCCGGCGCATTGTGCTCGTGATACGCGACCATGGGGGTCGATATCTGATACTTGGCAAGAAGACGACCGGTCGTGCGCGTGTCCTCGCACGCGATCACGGCGGCATGGCGCAGTCCCGTCAATGCGCGGATCGTGATGTCACCAAGGTTGCCGATCGGCGTCGCAATGATCAGCAGTCCCGACTCGGGTTTACAGATCTCGCCGCGATCGCTAGGGTCTGGCGCGCGCTCCGGATCGTAAGGGCCGTCGTCATGGGCAGTGTCGGATGATGAGATCAGATCAACTCCCCCGGGCTGGTCGGCGCGACGGCGCACCGCCCAGCCTGCGCACGCTCGCGGTCGGACTGGCGATCGCGGCGGTCGTCGCCGGTTGTACCCCGACGGTAAGCGGGCCCCCACCGACCCTGCAAGGCCCGCCGACCGGCGTGCCGACCAGCACGGTGCCGGACCGGCGCCCGGCGGCATCGGTGTCCGCTGAGCCGGTGCCGGTCGGCTTTTTGGTGCCACTGTCGGGCCGCGGTGCCGAGGTCGGGCGCGCGATGCTGCGCGCGGCCGAAATGGCGGTGTTCGAGATCGGCGAACAACGCCTGATCCTGTTGCCGCGCGACACCGGCAGCACGCCGACCGGGACGGTCAACGCCGCGCGCTCGGTGACCGCCGAAGGGGTGCGGCTGATTTTGGGGCCGCTGTTTGGGGCCCATGTCGCGCCGGTGCGTGGCCAGGCGCGCGCGGCCGGGATCAGCGTCGTCACCTTCTCCAACGACGCGCAGGTCGCGGCACCCGACGTCTATGTCTTCGGGTTCTCGCCGCCGGACCAGGTGCGTCGGGTGGTCGGCTTTGCCCAGTCGCGCGGCATGCGGCGGTTCGCGGTGTTGGCGCCGCGTAACGCCTTTGGTGTTGCGGTGGTCCGGGCCTTCTCGGGCCAGGTCACGCGCCAGGGCGGCACGGTCGCCCACAGCGCGCAGTACCAGCCCGACGGCTCGGACATCGTGGCGGTGCTCGACCGGTTGGCGGGTGCGTTCGGCCGCCCGGGGTCGGGCGCGGCCGGTCGACTCGGCACGGCCGCGATCGACGCGCTCTTGATCGCCGAGGCGGGCCCGCCGCTCGAGGTGATCCTGGAACAGCTCGAAGACCGTGGCATCGACCGGACCACGGTCCAGTTGCTCGGCACCGGGTTGTGGGACGTGCCCGCGACCGGCCGGCTGGCGCGCCTGGTCGGGGCGTGGTACGCCGCGCCGGCACCCGACCGCCGGTCCGCGTTCGAGCAACGCTATCGCAGACTGTACGGCGAGGAACCGGCGCGGCTGGTCACGCTGGCGTATGACGGCACCGCGATGGCGGCGGTGCTGGCGCGCGAGGGGCGGACCTCGTTCGACCGCGGGCGCCTGACCAATCCGGACGGGTTTTTCGGCGTCGATGGCTTGTTCAGGCTCAAGCCGACCGGCGAGGTCGAGCGTGGTCTCGCCGTGCTCGAGGTGCGGCCGGGCGGGCCGCGGGTGATCGACCCTGCGCCTGAGCAGTTTGATCCGGTCGGGTTCTGATCCGCGACAGCGGGCCGACGGCACCGGTTTTGGGGGCTGGCGCCCCCCAAGGTGGGGCATCCGGCGCTTCAGCCAGGGTAGGACGGCCCAGTCGTCTTCAGGACGAAAACACCGCCGTACCACCCGACAGCCACGGATGGGCGGCGAACAGCGCGGCGAACACCAAGGCCGCGATGCCAAGCCGGATCGCACCGTATTCGACCGCAGCGAGCCGCAGCGACTGCCGACCGGCCAGAATCGCGCCGAATGGCATGACCGAGGTCTCGGCCTGGAGCTGGCGCCACACCGCCGGGCGACGGGCCGCGGTCTTGCGGTCGATCAGCCAGGTGCCGGCGACCGCCAGCGCGCCGAGCGGGCCGAACAACAACAAGGACGCCAGATCCCCGTTCGGCAGGACGTGACCGAGCGCCCAGAGACCGATCCCCCACAGCATCGGGTGGCGGGTGATCCGGAGCGCGCCGGCCGCCGGCGGCACCGGCACGCTGTCGTCGATCGCGAGCGAGCGGCCGGCGATCGCCGCGTTCGACGGCGACAGACTGCCGACCACCAAGGCCACCGAAACCGCCATCAGCACCAGCGTGATCGCGTTCAGCCACACCGCCGGCGGCCACAGCTCGACGAACGGGGCGGCGGCATAGGCCGTGACCATCCAGGCGAGCGCGAGTAAGGCCGTGGTGGAAAACAGGCCGAGAAACGCGGTCTCGCCGAGACGTCGGGCAATCAGCCCGCGCAGCGGTGTCGACGACATCCCGATGTGCAAAACCAGGAACACCGCAACGGCAAGGGTCAGTTCGGTCATGGCAAGCGGATCCGAGACGGCGGGGCCAAAGGCCGACCGAATCCGTCAGGTCACAGCCAGCCCTTTCGCAGGAAGTAGATAATTGGAATAATTGCCGAAAGCGCCATGAGACCGATCGCCACGGGATAGCCGTAGGCCCAGGTCAGCTCGGGCATGAAGCGGAAATTCATGCCGTAGATGCTGGCGATCAGGGTCGGCGGCAGGAACGCGACCGCGGCAACCGACATGATTTTCACGATATTGTTCTGTTCGATGTTGATCAAGCCGAGGCTGGCGTCGAGCAGGAAGTTCGCTTCCTGGGCCAGAAAGCCGGCCTGTTCGTTGAGCGAGCGCAAATCGCGGGTCAAGGTCTTGACCTGGAGCTTTTGATCCTTGGTCAGGCGCGCCTGGCTGACCGTGCCGAAGAACGCCATCAGGCGGTTGAGCCCAGCCAAGCTGGCCCGCACCTTGTGGTTGAGATCGCCGGCGCGGCCGATCGCGCTCAAGACCTCTTGCAGGGTCCGCGGCTTGCGCGCGCCGGCGCGGCGCGATCCGCCGGAGCTGCCCGCGGCGTCGGTGCGCGCCGACGCCTCGAACACCTGCGACGACAGGGCGTCGATCCGCGCCCCGATCAGCTCGAGCACATCGGCCAAGCGGTCGATCACCGCGTCGAGCAGGCCGAGCAGCACGTCCTCGGGCGTCGCCATCAGATCGAGCTGGCGCTGGGCCCGCGCGACGAAGGTCGCAAACGAGCGCGGGTTGGTGTAGCGCATGGTAACCAAGTGGCGCGGCGCCAACACGAAGGTCAGCTCGCCATGCTCGGGGTGCGAGGTCTCGACCTGGTTGATCAGGGGCGTGGTCAGATAGATGCAGCCGTCCTCGACATAGAGCTGGCTTGACGCCTCGATTTCCTTCATCTCCTCGCGGGTCGGCAGATCGATCGCCAGCGCCGACGCGATCTGGCGGCGCTCGGCCTCGGTCGGCTCGTGCAGATCGATCCACACGGTCTCGGGCGGCATCGCCATGTCCTCGGTCAGCCGCTGGCGGATCAACCTGTTGCCGATCCGGGCGTGGATGGTGATCATGGCACGGCCTCCGGCATCGGGGGCAGGCCGGCCCGCCGTTGGGCCGCGGCCAGGGTGTTGACGAGCAGACACGCGATCGTCATCGGACCGATCCCGCCCGGGACCGGGGTGATCGCGCCCGCGACCTCGACCGCCTCGTCGAACCGGACGTCGCCGACCAGGCGCGGTTTGGCACCCGGGTCGGCGCCGGCGGGGGCGAGCCGGTTCACCCCGACGTCGAGCACGGTCGCACCCGGCTTGATCCAGTCGCCGCGGATCAAGCCGGGCCGGCCGGCCGCGGCGACCAGGATGTCGGCGCGCCGGCACTCGGCGGCGAGGTCGGCGGTGCGCGAGTGGGCGACGGTGACCGTGCAGTCGGCGTTCAGCAGCAGCTGCGCCACCGGCCGGCCGACAATGTTGGACCGCCCGACCACCAGCGCGCGCATCCCGCTCAGACCGGTGCCGAAGCGCTGGCGCAACAGGATCAGGCAGCCGAGCGGCGTGCACGGCACCGGCGCCGGCCACCCTTGCGCCAACCGGCCGGCGTTGGCCACGTGAAAGCCGTCGACGTCCTTGTCGGGGGCGATCGCGGCCTGGAGCCGCGCGACCTCGAGCGGCGGCGGCACCGGCAGCTGGACCAGGATGCCCGAGACCCGCGGGTCGCGGTTCAGGCTGCCGATCAGCTGGTCGAGTTGGTCCGCGGTGGTGCCGGCGGCGAGCCGATGGTCGAACGCCGCCATGCCGGCCTCGGCGAGCGCGCGGCTCTTGCTGCGGACATAGACCTGGCTGGCCGGATCGTCGCCGACCAGAACCACGGCAAGCCCGGGGACCACGCCGTGGTCGGCGGCGAGCCGGGCGGTCGCGTCCGCGACCCGCGCGCGCAAGGCGCGCGCCGTCGCCGTGCCGTCGATGATCTCCGCGCGTGCCATCGTCCCGTTCTTCCCCCGCGGCAATCCCCGGCGCCGCGACCCGGCCACGGGTGCTTTCAGGACGGCGGCAGGCTGTCGGTCATGGCGGCGATCAAGGCCTCCGGGTCGCCGGCGACATGGATCACCTTGGTGCGCTCCGTGGCACCGGCGACCACGGTGAGCGCGGATTTGGGCACCCGCCATAGCTTGGCGAGCAGGGCGGTTACGGCCGCGTTGGCCTTGCCGTCCGCCGGTACCGCGGTGACCGTGACCTTGAGCAAGCGGTCGCCGTCGACACCGTCGACCACCCCGACCACGGCGCTCCTGGCCGCACGCGGGGTGATCTTGAGCGCGACCCGCACGCCGTCCGCGACCGCCACGAACGGTGACCGCGGGCTTGGCCCCCCGTCGGTCGCCATCACGGACACGCTATCGTGGCCAGTATTCGGCCAGCAGATTGCGCAAAAAGAAAACCAGCAACAAGACGATCACCGGCGAGATGTCGATCCCGCCCATGTGCGGCATCATCCGCCGGACCGGCCGCAGCACCGGCTCGGTGATCCGGTAGAGGAAATCCCCGATGATATACACCGCCTGGTTGCGGGTGTTGACGACATTGAACTGGACCAGCCAGGACAGGATCACCGAGGCCAGGATCAACCAGGTGAACAGACCGAGCACGGTGTCGATCAAGAGATAAAGCGAGAACATGCCGGACCCACGGGGACGCGAAGGACGCCGCACCCTAGCCCCGAAGGCGCCGGCGTGACAAGGCCCTCAAGTCCGCACGTCTGCCCCGCCGAGGATGCCGAGGAAGGTCACCATGGTGTCGCCGTAGCGACGCTGATCCAATTGGACCAGCCCGACGGTCGGCGCCGGCGGCCGGCCGATCCGATGCTCGAGCGCGACCAGGCAACCGGGCGCGAGCCAACCGCGCGCGGCGAGCGCGGCCAGACTCGGGCCCGCGAGTGCCAGGTCGTAGGGCGGGTCGATCAGGCACAGGCCGACCGGCGCGGCTGCCGGTGCCGGCGGCGAGCGGACGTCGCCGCGGATCAGGGTGGCGCGCCGGCGCTCGCCGAGCCGGTCGAGGTTGCGCCCGACCAACGCCAGCGCCGACGGTGCCTGGTCGAGGAACAGCACATGGTCGGCACCGCGCGACAGCGCCTCGATCCCGAGCGTGCCGGCGCCGCAGCAGGCATCGAGCACCCGAGCGCCGGCGAGCCCGGACCACACCACCGGGTCGGGCCAGTCGGCGTGGGTCAGGATGTTGAACAGGGCTTCCCGCGTGCGGTCGCTGGTCGGCCGGATCGCACGATCGCACGGCGCCTCGAGCGCGCGGCCGCGGTGGCACCCGCCGATCACCCGCATCGGATCAGCCGCGCCGCCGGCCGGTGGGGCCGGCAGCGCCGGCCAGCCCAAGCGCGCTGTCGATCGTAAAGCCGGTGCCGAGTTGCTCGCGCAAGACCCGGCGGGGCACCTCCTCGACCGCGCCGCGCGGCAAGCGGCCGAGTTGGAACGGGCCATAGGCGACCCGGATCAGCCGGTTGACCGAGAGATCGAGCGCTTCCAGCACCCGGCGGACCTCGCGGTTTCGGCCCTCGCGCAAACCGACGGTGAGCCAGACATTGCCGCCCTGGCGGCGGTCGACCCGCGCCTCGATCGGCCCGTAGGCGACGCCGGCGATCGTGATCCCGCCCGCCAGCGCGGCCAGCCGTTCGTCCTCGATGCGCCCGAACGCGCGCACCCGGTAGCGCCGCAGCCAGCCGGTACCGGGCAACTCGAGATGGCGGGCGAGCGCGCCGTCATTGGTCAGCAACAACAGCCCTTCGCTGGTCAGATCGAGCCGGCCGACCGAGATCACCCGCGGCAACTCGGGCGGCAGACGCTCGAACACGGTCGGCCGGCCACGGTCGTCGCGCCGGCTGGTGACCAGACCGTCGGGCTTGTGGTAGCGCCACAGCCGGGTCGGCTCGGGCAGCGCGACCGGGCGGCCGTCCACGGTGATCGCGTCGTCCGGGCCGACCAGGCGGCCAGGGCTGGTCAACAAGGTGCCGTTGACCGCGACCCGGCGGTCGGCGATCATCCGGTCGGCGTCGCGCCGGGACGCGACCCCGGCGCGGGCGAGGCGTTTGGCGATCCGCTCGCGCGGGTCAGCGGGCGGCGGGCAATCGGGCACCGGCTTTGAGGACCACTTGGTAGGTGCTGACCGCGCCGTCCTTGACCGCACCGCGGGTTTCGATCACCTCGAACCAGTCGACGGTGTGGCCGTGGGCGCCGGCATGAGCGATCGCGGCGGCGATTGCGTCTTCGATGCTGTCCGACGACGTGCCGACCAGCTCGACCTTATGATAGACGGTGCGGTCGCTCATGGGCTGGCGGCTCCTTTTGCGGCTCGGGGACGGCGGTGACGAACCCCCAGCATAAAAGCCCGCCCGGGCGCCCCGCAAGCGTCGCCGCGCCGGCGGACGCGCCCTCGTCGCCGATGGCACGCGCGTTCGCCGAAGCGGCCGCCGCCGGCGCGCGCGGCGAGGTCCCGGTCGGGGCGGTGGTGGTCGCGGCGGACGGCGCCGTGCTCGGCGCCGCCGGCAACCGGGTCGAAGAGCTGTGCGACCCGACCGCCCACGCCGAACTGCTGGCGATCCGTGCCGCCTGCGCTGCCCGCGCCGCGCCGCGGCTGCCCGACTGCGACCTCTATGTCACGCTCGAGCCGTGCGCCCTGTGCGCGGCCGCGATCAGCTTTGCCCGGCTCCGCCGGCTCTTTTTCGGCGCGTATGACCCCAAGGGCGGCGCGGTCGATCACGGCCCCCGGCTGTTCACCCAGCCGACCTGCCACCATGCCCCCGAGGTGGTCGGCGGGATCGAAGAACGGCGCGCCGGCGCGCTCCTGCGCGGGTTCTTCGCGGCACGGCGCGGCCCGGATGCCGAAGCGCGGCGTGTACCAGGCACCCGTAGCACCCCTGGGCTGGGGTGAAACCCCCAGCGCCTACGCCGGCTCTTTTTCGGCGCTGACGATCCCAAAGGCGGCGCGGTCGATCACGGCCTCCGGTTGTTCACCCAGCCGACCTGCCACCATGCCCCCGAAGTGGTCGGCGGGATCGAGGAATGCCGCGCCGTCGCTGTGTTGCGCGGGTTCTTCGAGGCGCGGCGCGGGCCGGGCGGGGCGAATGCCGAAGATCAGCGTGTACAAGGCCGGGGTCAGCCCGAGGGTGATCAGGGTTGCGACCGTAAGGCCGCCGGCGATCACGCTCGCCATGCCGTAGAACAGCGGGTCGCGCCCGATGATCAGCGGTGACAGGCCGAAGATCGTGGTGACCGTGGTCATCAGGATCGGGCGCAGGCGGCGTGCCGCCGCGCGGATCACCGCCTCGTGAGGATCGGCGCCCGGCAGCGCGCGCTCAAGATCGATCCGGTCGATCAGGACGATCGCGTTGTTGACCACGATCCCCGCCAACGCATAGATGCCGAGGATCGGCATGAAGCCGAAGTTGGCGCCCGACAGCGTCAGCCCGAGCGAGGCGCCGATCAAGAGCGGCGGGATCGTGGCAACGATGATCGCCGGCCGCGCATAGCCGTTGAACTGCGCGACCAAGAGCACCAGCATCAAGGCGATGCACAACGGAAGGTTGGCAGAGAGCGCGGCGCGGCCCTCGGCCGATTTGGTCACCACGCCATCGAACACGATCTCATAGCCGGGCGGCAGTTCCGCGCGCAACGCGTCCAGCGCCGGGGTGATCAGCGGCACCATATCCTCGGCGGTGAGGTGGGTGTTGCGCGCCTCGACCGTGACCGTGCGCACCAAATCCTCGCGCGCGATCGCGGCGAAATCGTTGACCAGGCGCAGCTCGGCGACCTGCATCAGCGGCACCGGCTCACCACCGCCGGCCGGGAACACGGTCAGGCTGCGCAGCCGTTCGAGGTCGCCGCGTTCGTCCGCGACCGCACGCACCATCACGGGGAAGATATCGTCGCCCTCGCGGAACTCGGTGACTTGGCGGCCGGACAGATAGGCCGCCATCGCGGTCGCGACGTCGCGCGACGACACCCCGGCGCGGCGGGCCCGGGCCTGGTCGACCTCGACTTTGAGCCGGGAAATCCGGTTCTCCCAGTCGTGGCGCAGATCGATCGTCCCCGGCACCGCCGCCAGCGCCGCCACCACCCGGTCGGCCATCGCGTAGATGTAGTCGGCGTCGGGCCCGCGCACCTGGACCTCGATCACGCCCGAGTCCGACGGCCCCAGGAACATCCGCGCGGCCCGGGCCGACAGCTCGGGGAACTCCTCGCGCAACAGGGCCCGCAGCTCCGCGATCGTCGCGTCCATATGGGCCAGGGTATCGACGTCGAGCACCATGAATGCGCGGTTCGGCGCCGGGTCGACCGGGGTGAGCGACAAGACGAACCGCGGGCCGCCGAAGCCGATGTACGCGGCGTGCCCGGTGACATGGGCCAAGCGACCCGGCTGGTCGAGCGCCGCGAACACCCGTCTCAGCGTCGCGTCGGTGGTCCGGCTCGACACCCCGGCCGGCAGATCGATATAGACCAGCACCTGCGTTCGGTCGGAGTCCGGGAAGAACCGTTTGGGCGCATGCGCGATCCCCGCCACCCCACCGACCAAAAGGGCCAGGACCAGGGCGATGAACAGCCTGCGCCGGCGCAGCAACCGGCGCAGCAGGGCCGTGTAGCCGGTGGTCAGCGCATCGAACAAGCGTTGTGATGGCCCGCCGCGCGCGCCCGCGCTACGCGGCTTGATGCGGATGAAGGCGTGGCACAGGGTCGGGGTGACCGTGATCGCGACCAGCCACGAGGTCAAAAGCGAGATCAAGATCACCAAAGAGATCGCCCGAGTGTACTCGCCCGCGACGTGCTCGGCCAGCATCAGCGGCAGGAACACCAAGATCGTGGTCAGGGTCGAAGACAACAGCGGCAGCGCCAGCTCGCGCCCCGAGGCGCCGAGCGCGCTTGCGCGGTCCTCGCCGTCTTCGAGCCGGCGCTTGAAGTCCTCGGCGATCACGATGCCGTTGTCGACCAGGAGCCCGAGCGCGATCACCAGGGTGGCGAGGCTCATCCGCTCGAGCGGCATTTCGGTGAACCCCATCACCGCGAGCGTGACCAGCATCACCGCGGGCACGATCGACCCGACGATCAGGCCGGTGCGCAGGCCCAGGAACAGGACCACCACCGCGCACACGATCGCGAGGGTCTGGAGCACGCTTGCGCTGACGCCGTAGACCGCGGTTGCGACCTGGTCTGACTGGTCGGTCACGATCTCGAGCCGGTAGCCGACCGGCAAGGTCGCCTCGAGCGCGGCGAGCAGCGCGCGCACCCGCGGTGCATAGTCGAGCACCCGGACGTCGTCGCGCATCGCGACCGCGATGATGATCGCGGGCACGCCGTTGTGGTAGGCGCGGCGCTCCGGTGGGTCGATGGTGGCGCGGCTGACCCGGGCGAGATCGCGCAGCGGCACCAGGTCGCCGCTGTCCGGCACCCGGATCAGCGTTTCCTCGAGCTCGGCGACACTTTCGAAGTTGCCGGTCGGCTCGATCAGGAAATCGCGCTCACCGGTGTCGATCGTGCCGCCGGGACGGATCACGTTTTGGGTCTCGAGATCGCCGATCAGCCGGTCGGGGGTGATTCCGAGCTCGGCGATCCGGGCGTTTTCGATCTCGATGAAGATGCGCTCGTCCTGCACCCCGAGCAGGTCGACCCGCTGGGTGCCCGCGACCGTGTAGAGGGTGTCGCGGATGTGTTGAGCAATATCGGCCATGTCGCGCATGGCAAAGCCGTCGGCGGTCAAGGCCGCGGTCACCACCGCGACGTCGCCGAAATCGTCGTTGAGCTCGGGTTGGCTCGCGCCGGCGGGCAGGTCGGCGGTGGCGGTCGCAATCTCCTCGCGCACCTCGTCCCAAATCTGATCGAGGTCGAAGAAGACATCGTGGATTTCGACATGGATGGTCGAGCGCCCGGCGAGCGAGGTCGAGGTGATCGCCTCGACCTCAGGCACCCGGCGGATCGCCTCTTCCAGGGTTTTGGTGATCAGGCGCTCGACTCGCTCGGCCGACAGACCGGGGTAGAGGGTGGTGACCACTGCCTCCCGGATCGTGATCGCGGGGTCCTCGCGCGCCGGCAGCTTCAGATAGCTGACCGCGCCATAGACCATCAACACGGCCACGATCATCAACACCACCGGCCGGTGGTGAAAGGCGTGTTCGCTGAACGACATGGCGGTCACTCGGCAGGGGGCGGGGGTGTCGCGCACGGGGACCGGACCCGGTCGCGCGACCGGGCTTTTCAAGGGTTGTAACGGGCGGGTCCGTGGCCGAGCAGGCTCACCGCCTGACCGTCGCTCAGGAAGGCGAGCCCGGCGGTCGCGACCACCTCGCCCGGCGTCAGACCGTCGGCGACCAGCGCCCGGTCGCTGGCGAGGTCGGCGATTTCGATCGTCCGCCGACGCACGGTGCCGCTGTCGGGGTGATAGACGAACGCGACCTGGTCGGTCGGCCCGTGGCCGGCGCGCAGCGCGGTGACCGGGATTTCGACGAGAGGACCGCTGTCGGGCGCGCTGTCAAGGGTGACGCCGACCTCGGCGGTCATGCCGGCGCGCACGGTGGCGGGCGACTCCGGCAGGGTGACGGTGACCGGGAAGGCGTTGCCGGCGGTCGCCTCGGCGCCGATTTCGGCGATCACTCCGGCCAGCGCACCGCCGCCCAGCGCCGGCAGGGTGACCCGGGCCGGTGCGCCGACCGCGAGCCGATCGATCAGGGTCTCGGGGGTCGAGACGACGACCTCGAGCCCGCCCTCGACGCCTTGGATGTCGAGCACCGGGGTGCCGGCCGCGATCTGCTGCGACGGCTCGGCGCGCCGGCGCGCGACCGCGCCGTCGTACGGCGCGACCAGTTTGGTGTCGGCCAAGTCCTCGCGCGCGATCTCGAGTGCAGCGCCCAGACGTTGGACCCGGCTCTTGGCGGTTTCGAGCGCCGCGACCGCGCGGTCGTAGCGGGCACCCGAAGCCCAGCCGTCGCGGTGGAGCGCGCGTTGGCGCTCGAACTCGCTCATGGCTTCGGCGGCCTCGGCCTCGGCCTCGGCGAGCGCGCTTTCGCGTTCGGCGAGCGCGAGTTCGAAGGTGCGGGCGTCGAGCCGGGCGAGCAGGTCGCCGGCGGCAAAGCGGCTGCCGATATCGACCGCGATCTCGTCGATCCGGCCGGAGACTTCGAAGCTGAGGGCGGCGCGGGTGCTCGCCCGCACCACGCCGGTGAGCGTGCGGGTGGTGCCGGTGGCGGCCGGCGCGACCGTGGCCCAGGCGATCGGCCGCGGCAACGACGGCGGCACCACACGGTCGTTGCCGCAGCCGCCGAGCGCCGCCGCCGCGCAGAGGGTGATCGCGATAACTGGGCGCATCGATGCCTCCCGATCGCCAGGAACAAGAGCAAGGGACACCAGACGAAACCGACCCGGACGGCGCCGCCGCACCGCCCGGGCCCCTCCCGAACGGTCGGCGACGCCGACCACCGATCGGAGGGAAAGGCGGGGCCGGCGCTGACCGAACCGTTCGGTCAGACACGCTTGAACATGAGGAGGCACCGGCCTAAACTCAAGGCTGACAGAACCGTTCGGTTCGTTTTTTTACCCAGGGAAGGGGGGAGCGGACGGTGGCACCGCCGGACCATGCGACGGCCGAGGCGCCGACGACGACGGACCCGTCGCCGAAGTGTCAGCAGATTTTGGACGGGGCGCGGCGGGTGTTCCTCGAGGCCGGTTTTGAGGGCGCGAGTGTCGACGAAATCGCGCGCGCCGCCGGGGTGTCGAAGGGCACCATGTACAATTACTTTCCGGACAAGCGCGCTTTGTTCGTCGCGATGATCCGCCAGGTGTGCGCGGCCAACGCGCGCAAGTTGTTCGTGATCGAACGCAGCACGCCGGAAGACGTCGCGGCGAGCCTGCGCCGGTTCGCCCGCACCTTCGTCCCGTTCATTCTTTCGCCGTTTGCCCAGCAGGTGTACCGGACCGCGGTCGGGGAGTCCCAACGGTTCCCGGAGCTTGGGCGGGTGTTCTACGAGGCCGGGCCCGCGCTCGGCATCCGCCGGGTCGCCGCTTATCTGTCCGAGGTCGCCGAGGCCGGCCTGCTCGCGATCACCGACCCGGAGCTCGCGGCGCACCAGTTGATGGAACTGACGAAGGCGCCCTTGTTTCACCGGGTCGTGTTCGGCCTCGACACCCCCCCGACCGCGGCCGAGATCACCGCCGCCGCCGATGCCGCGGTCGACACCTTCCTGCGCGCCTACCGCCACCCGGGAAACCGGTGACGGTGATCCCGCCGTCTTTGCCGGCCATGCTCGGCGGCCACGTCGGCACCATCTCGATCGGCGTTTAAACGGCGACCCGCCGGCGTCGCAGCGCGTCAGTCTGATATCACCTTGCTATCATGGCGCTGCCGTGAGCTATCGGCATGCTATCACTAGCGATAGCCGGGCTGCCCCGCGCGGCGGACGGGTTCAACGGGCGCGGCACGGCGAGGCCGCTCGATGCAGTGCGACCGGCAGGACGTGTAGCGCGGCGCTATACAAAATCCGGTTGTTTGGTTCCGATTATCCATGCCTGAGGAAGCTGTTCACCGATCCGGTAGGTTGGGGCGATCGGCCGGCACGGTCTGCCTGTTTGCATCGCCGGTGGGGGCCGATCGCCCCAACATCGGCGGTTCAGCTGTGCGGCCCCGACCGACCGGCGCGCTCCGACCAAACGGAACGGTTCAACCGGATTTCGTAATACCCGCCGTATCCGGAAGGTATCTTCCGTATTCTGATGCCAAGACCGTCCCACGCGGTGTGCATCGTCGGGTCTCCGCCGGGCAGTTGGACCGGCCGTGCCGTTCCGTTTCCAAGGCGAATGAGTGTTCGATGAAGACAGGTATTTTCGTGATCACCCTGCCGTGTGCACACACCCGCCAGGAAAATGTCCGCGCCCAAATGGCCCAGGCCGGCGAAACCTTCGAGTTTGTCGAAGGCGTCGATGGCGCCACCCTGGGAGATTATCCGCCGTCCTACGCCCCACGTCGGCGGCAGCTGTTCTTTGGTCAAGACATGACTATGGGAGAAATCGGCTGTTTCTTGGCCCACCGCAAAGTCTACCAGGAAATCGTGAGACAAGACCTTGACTATGGTCTTATTCTTGAAGATGATATCTCGTTTGAACCAGATGCGATCAACATTGCGCGTGGCCTTGCCGGCTCAGGCATCGATTTCGATCTGGTTCGGTTCTGTTCTTCAGAAAAGATAATGCGGTCCAAAAAAAGGTGGAAAGTCGCGGCGATCGGAAAAAACCACCATTTGTCGCGATTGATCGAGGTGCCGGGGGGCGCCCATGCCTATCTGGTCTCGCGGGCGGCCGCGCACCGCTTGGTTCAATTGACTGAACGGATTTGGGTCCCAATCGACGCTTTGTTGGCGTTCGCCTGGTATTCCAAACTTAACCTTTACTATTTTCTGCCGTCGCCGTTCCAACAAGATCAGCGATTCGACTCGCTGATCGATGCGGCGAGATTCCAAAAACTCCGCCCGACCGGTCTGACCGGCGCGCTGTTTCCGGTCACCCGCGCCCTGTTCAGGCTGTGGTGTCACGCCGGCCGCGTCAGCTTGGTGGTCCGATTCGCGCTCAGGGACCGGCGGTGGGGATCGGGTCAGTCGTAGACCCGCTGATCGTCGATCACCTTGCCGTCGTTGGGCAGCGAGTTGGGCGGCACCAGTTCCACCGTGCCGCGCAGGTTGGTCACCGCGGTCAGCGCGTCGGTCAGCACGGACGCAAGACCCGCGTCCTCGGTCGCCTCGACCTTGAGCGTCATCCGGTCGGCGGCGCCGTCGCGATCGACCACCAAGCGGCCGCGGCCGACCCCGGGGTGGCGCGCCAGCACCGCGGCGACCTGGCTTGGGTGGACGAACATGCCCTTGACCTTGGTGGTCTGGTCGGCCCGGCCCATCCAGCCCGTGATCCGCCGGTTGGTTCGTCCGCACGGGCTGGCGCCGTCGGGCAGGAACGCCGACAAATCACCGGTGGCAAAGCGAACCAGCGGGTAGTCGGGGTTGATCGGGGTGACCACGACCTCGCCGACCTCGCCGTCGGGCACCGGGTCGCCGGTGCCGGGACGCACGATCTCGACGATCACGTCTTCGTTGATCACCAAGCCCGCGCGCGCCGAGGTCTCATACGCGATCATCCCGACGTCCGCCGTGCCGTAGCCCTGGTAGACGTCGATCCCGCGGTCGCGATAGACCGCCTGGACGTCGGGCAGGAACGCGCCGCCGGTGACATGGCCGCAGCGGACCGACGAGACGTCGAGGCCGAGCGCGTCGCCCTTGTCGAGCAGGACCTTCAGATAATCCGGGGTGCCGACAAAGGCGGCCGGGCGCAACTGCGCGATCGCATGCGCTTGCGCCTCGGAATTGCCGGTGCCGGCCGGAAACACCGGGCAGCCGAGCCGGTGGGCCCCGGTCTCGAACATCGAACCCGCCGGGGTCAGGTGATAGGAAAAGCAGTTGATCACCAGATCGCCCGGCCGCACCCCGGCGGCGAACAGGCAGCGCGCGGTCTTCCAATAGTCGCCGCGCCGCGCCTCGGGCTCGAAGATGCCGCCGGGTGACGCGAACACGCGTGCGAGTGCCGACGGGGCGGTGACCGTCAGACCGCCGAACGGCGGGGTTGTCGCCTGGCGCTCGGCCAACTCGGCCTTGCGGGTCACCGGCAGGCGCGCCAGCGCGGCGCGGCCGGTGATCTCGGCCGGGTCAATCCCGCCGAGCGCCGCGCGCCAAGCCGCGCTGCCCGCGATCGCGCGCGCGATCTGGTCGGACAGCGCCGCCATCAACGCCGCCTCGCGGGCCTCGGGATCGCGGGTCTCCGCCGCGTCGAAATGCCGATCGGTCGTCATGGGTCGGGGTTTGGGGTCGGGGTTTGGGGTCGGGGTCTTGAGGTCGGGGTCTCGTCTGGTCTGGCACGGGCCGGATCACAGCCAGCGCTTGCGGCGTTTGTAGCTCTTTAAGTTCTTGAAGCTCTTGCGTTCGGCGCCGTGGCCGCCGAGGTAGAACTCCTTGACGTCCTCATTGTCCGCGAGCTCGGCCGCGGTGCCGTCCAGCACCACCTTGCCCTGCTCCATGACATAGCCATAGCTCGCGATCGCCAGCGATGCCGCGGCATTTTGTTCGACGATCAGGATCGTGATCCCGAGCTCCTGGTTCAACCGCCGGATGATGTCGAACACCTCGCCGACCAGCAAGGGCGACAAGCCCATCGACGGCTCGTCCATCAAGACGAGGCGCGGCCGCGCCATCAGCGCGCGCCCGATCGCCAGCATCTGCTGCTCGCCGCCCGACAGATAGCCGGCAATGTTGCCCGCCCGCTCCTCGAGCCGCGGGAAATAGGAAAACACCAGCTCGATGTCCCGGCGCACCTCCCGGTCGCGCCGGGTGAACGCGCCGAGCCTCAGATTCTCCATGCAGGTCATGTCGGCGATGATCCGCCGGCCTTCCATGACCTGGAAGATGCCTTTGCGCACGATCCGGTCGGGTTCGGCGTTTTTGATCGGCTCGCCGTCGAACCAGATGTCGCCGCGGGTGACCTCGCCCTCTTCGGTGCGCAAAAGGCCCGATACCGCCTTCAGCGTGGTCGATTTGCCGGCGCCGTTGGCGCCGAGCAGGGTGACGATCCGGCCCTTGGGCACGACCAGGCTCAAGCCGCGCAGGACCAAGATCACCTCGTTGTACACGACCTCGATGTTGTTGATCCGGAGCAGCGGTGCCGGGTCTTCGGCCGTGACCGGGCGGGCGGGATCGGCAGCGGCGGCGGTGGCGGTCATGTCCAATGCGTCCCGACGGGCATTTTCAAGGAAAGGCGGCGCACCGACCCGGCGGCGGACCGCCGGGTCGGTCGATCAGAGGCAGGTTACCAGCCGAGCCACTCGGCCTTGCGCTCGAGCGAGATCACGCCGACCCGGTCGAGGCCCATGGTGCCGCCCGCGATCAGCTCATCGACGCTGCCGGCGTCGGTCGGGCCCGCGACCCGCGAGCGGTAGATCGGGATATCGACCAGGCCGCGATGGTCGTCCGGGGTGAAGGTGACCGGCGCGCACACGCCCTCGAGGGCGCCCGGGGCGAAGGTGCCGAGGCCGTAGATCGCCGACCGGATCGCCGGGCCGGAGACCTCGCCGGCCGCCGCCGCCGCGGTGAGCCCATCGACCAACAGCATCGCGCTGCACACGCCGGCCAGATAGTGGACCGGCCGGTAGGCGGTGCCGCTCGGGTCCGAGACCGCGCTGATCGCGCGCACCGTCGCCATGCCGGGCACGTCGTCGCCCCACACCGAGGCGGTGCGCACCGGGAACACCACGCCGTCCGCCGCAACCCCGGCCGCCTTCATCGCGTTGCCGTCCATGCCCCAGACGTTGGACATGAACTGGACATCGACCCCGACCGTCTCGCACGCGCGCAACAGCGAGATGTTGGAGCCCGCGGTGTTGGCGAGATAGGCGTAATCGGCGCCGCTGTTCTTCAGGGTCAGGCATTGGGCGGTGTAGTCGCCCGGGGTCAACGCGAACTGGATCGACGGGGTGACGTCGAAACCGAGCTCGGCCGCATATTCCTCGCCGGCCGCTTTGGGCGCGTTCGGGTAGGGGTGGTTGGCACCCATGTGGACGAAGCCCGGCCGGCCGTCGCCGCCGCGCGCCGTCCAGTCTTGATGCGCCCACTGCAACAGCGCCCGCACCGCGTCGCTGTAGGACGGACCGTAGAAGAAGTTGTAGGGCGAGCCGTGGTGCGAGCGCGGGCCCTGACCCTTGGGGTCGGTCAATGCCGCGGAATAGGACGCCGAGACATAGGGGATCTCGTCGCGCGCGACGAAGGTGATCAACGCCTCGGTGTCGGCCGTGCCCCACCCCTCGATCGCGACCACGCTGTTGCGGCTGGTCCAGCGCTGATACTGCCCGATCGCCCGCGGCGCCTTGTAGCCATAGTCGATCGTCTCGACGTCGAGCGCGGTCCCGGCGACCCCGCCTTGGCTGTTGACCCAGGCCAACGCGTCGGCGACGCCATGGCCGTACGGCACCCCGACGTCGGAGGTCGGACCGCTGTAATCGGCCATATGGCCGATCCGAATGTCGTCGGCGCCGGCTGCCGGGGCCAAGCCCAGCGCGACCAGCGCGACCGTGATGGACGCAACACGCTTCTTCATGTCGTTCCTCCAAGTCCTTCTTGATCTCTGTTTGCCCGCAAAACGCCGAGCGCACCGCGGCGCCGACCTCGCGGGTGGCGGGAAACCGCCCCGCCGGGCCTGCCGTTCCACCCGACCGTGACCGGGACCTCACCACACGCGGCCCCCGCCGAACAGCGGGGGCGGCCCGCCCGGTCAGTGCGAGAACGGATAGAGCTTCCAATAGGCCTTGATCATTCGCCAGCGATGGGCGAGGCCGTCCGGCTCGAAGATCAAAAACAGGATGATCACCGCGCCGATCACCATCTCGCGCAAGAACGAGATCGAGTTCGACAAGCGCAGCGTCCGGTCGATCCAACCGCCCGACAGCGCGTCGGCGCCCCATTGCACGACTTCCGGCAGCATCACCATGAAGATCGTGCCGAACAACGAGCCGATCACCGACCCCAAACCGCCGATGATGATCATGCCGAGGAATTCGATCGAAAACAGAATGTTGAACGCCTCGACCGAGACGAACAACAGATAGTGGGCATAAAGCGCGCCGCCGATCCCGGCGTAGAACGAGGAGATGCCGAACGACAAGGTCCGGTATTTGGTCAGGTTGATCCCCATCATCTCCGCCGACAGGTAGTGGTCGCGGATCGCGACCAACGCCCGGCCGTCGCGGCTGCGCATCAGGTTCCAGGCCATGACATACATCACGACCATGTAGGCGAGCACGACGTAGAAGTACCGCTCGCCGGTGTCGAAGTAAAAACCGAAGATGCTGAAGTATTCTGTAATGGTGCCGGCGACCCCGCCGGTAAACCATTGGGCCCGCGCGAAAAAGTCTTCCAGAATAAACTGTGCTGCGAGCGTGGCGATCGCGAGATAAAGCCCTTTCAACCGCGCCGCCGGCAGGCCGAACACCATGCCGACCACGGTGGTGGCCAGCCCGGCCAGCGGGATCGCCGCGACCACCGGCACCCCGTGGCGCACGAACCAAGCCGACGCGAACGCGCCGAAGCCGAAGAACACCGCGTGGCCGATCGAGATCTGTCCGGTGAACCCGACCAGGATGTTGAGGCCGAGCGCCGCGATCGACAGCATGCCGATCCGGATCATCAGATCCAGAATGTAGCGGTCGGCGACCAGCGGTACCAGGCACAAGACCGCGACCATCGCCAGCATCAGATTGCGGCTGAGCGCGGTCGGAAAGATCGTGGTGTCCTGGCGGTAGCTGGTGCGGAACTCGCCGCACGGGGTCATCGCCGACAACGCGGTCATGGGCCAGCGTCCTTCACGCCCGGTTCCTCCCTAAAACGCGCTCAAACGCGCTCGATGTCACGGGTGCCGAACAGGCCGTAGGGCCGGATCAACAAGATCGCGATCAGCACGTAGAACGGCGCGATCCGGTACATGTTGCCGAGGTTGAGCCACTGGGAGTCGGCGAACTGGGCGATGTTCTCCAAAAGCCCGACGATGATCCCGCCGACCATGCCGCCGATGATGCTGTCGAGCCCGCCCAGGATCACCGCCGGGAACACCTTGATCCCGAAGAACGACAGCGCCGACGACACCCCGTTGACCACCCCGACCACCACGCCGGCGACCGCCGAGACCATCGCCGAGATCGCCCAGCTCAGCGCGAACACCTGGCGCACCGACACCCCGAGCGACTGCGCCGCCTGCTGGTCGAACGCGGTCGCGCGCATCGCCAGGCCCATCTTGGAGAATTTGAAGAACCAGGCGAACCCGCCCATGATCACCACCGACATCGCCAGGCTTAAGAGATACACCGTCTTGATCTGCAAGCCGGCGAGACCGACCGACGAGGTCTCGAAGATCGGCGGGAACGGCTGGGCGAACACGCCAAACATCCATTTCATCAACGCCTGGAAGAAGATCGACATCCCGATCGTGACCATGATCACGCTGATCACCGGCTCGCCGATCAACGGCCGCAACACCACGATCTGGATCAACACGCCGAACAGCATCATGAATGCCAGGGTAAACAGGAACCCCCAGACGAACGGCAGCTGCCACGCGGTCAACGTGTACCAACACACCCAGGCACCGATCAGCAGGAATTCGCCCTGGGCGAAGTTGACCACCTGGCTTGCCTTGTAGATCAACACGAACGACATCGCGACGACGCCGTAGAGCGACCCGACGATCAGCCCGTTTAACAGCAATTGGAACAACAGGTCGGCGTTCATCGGCGGTGAGTCCCGGTGTCAGGTCCAAAAGAAGGGGCCCGGCGGTCAGGCGGCGCGTGCCCGCGCGGTGGCGGCCGGATCGGCACCGACCAGATCGACCACCCGAAGACTGGTGCGGATGCGCTGGCTGGTGCCGTCTTGGAACTGGATCGTGGTGTCGACCGGGATCGCCGCGGCGCCATCGTACAGCGCATCGATGATCTCGCCGTACTTCTCGGCGATCACGGCGCGCCGGACCTTGCGGGTCCGGGTCAGCTCGCCGTCGTCGGGGTCGAGCTCTTTGTACAACAAAAGAAACCGGCGGACGCGCTGGGGCTCCGGCAGGCTCGCGTTGACCCGGGTCAACTCGCCCTCGACGAGGGCGTAGACCTCGTCCTTGGCCGACAGATCGGTATAGGTGGTAAACGACACCCGGCGCATCTCTGCCCATTTCGACACGGTCGAAAACCGGATGCACACCATCGCCGCCAGATAGTCGCGGTCCTTGCCCAGGATCACCGCCTCGGCGATATAGGGGCTGAATTTCAGCTTGTTTTCGATGTACTGCGGCGAGAACCGGGTGCCGCGCGCGGTGGTCGCGAGATCCTTGATCCGGTCGATCACCACCAAATGGCCTTTGTCGTCGATGTAGCCGGCGTCGCCGGTGTGCATCCAGCCGTCGCGCAGATCGGCCGCGGTTGCCGCCTCGTTCCTGTAGTAGCCGTCGAACATGTTGGGATGGCGGGTTACGATCTCGCCGACCCCGTTGTCGTCGGCGTCGGCGATCTTGAGCTCGATCCCGGCATCGAACGGCACCCCGACCGTGTCGAAATCGACGTCGGCGCGGGTGTGGACGGTGTAGGCGCCCATGGTCTCGGTCTGGCCATAGATCTGGCGCAGCGGCACCCCGAGCGCGAGGAAGAACCGAAAGGTCTCGGGGCCGAGCGCAGCCCCGCCGGTCGCCGCCGAGGTCACCCGCGAAAAGCCAAGCCGATTGCGCAGCGCCCGCATCAACAGTCGCTCGGCCAGCCATGACGGTTCGCCGCGGTCGAGCGCGCGCAAGCCCCGCGCCATCGCCAGGTCGTAAAGCCAGCGTTTGAGCGGCGAGCTGTCGAGGATGCGCGAGCGCACGTCGGCCGCGATCGATTCCCAGACCCGCGGCGCCAACAAAACGAAGGTCGGGCCGATCTCGCGGACATCGGTCCAGGTGGTCTCGGGCTCCTCGACGAAGTTGACCGTCATCCGGGTCAGCATCGCCTTGCCGAACACATAGACCTGTTCCATGATCCACGGCAGCGGCAACACCGAGACATACTCGTCCTCGGCCGTCTTTGGGTCGGGGGCGAGATAGCTCGCCGCGTGACGCAAGAGCGCGCCGGCGCGCAGCATCGCCAGCTTCGGGTTCGCGGTGGTACCCGAGGTGGTGCACAAAATCGCGACATCCTCGCCGCGGGTCGCCGCAACCAGGCGGTCGTAGGCTTCGGGATCGGCGTCAAGGATCGCGCGGCCGCGTGCCATCAACGCGTCGATCGACAAAAGACGCGGGTCGTCGTATTTGCGCAAGCCCCGCGGGTCGCAATAGATGATGTGCTTGAGATGCGGCGCCCGATCGCCGAGCCCGATCAGCTTGTCGACCTGCTCCTCGTCCTCGGCGATCACCAGGTGGACGTCGGCATAGTCCAACAGATAAACCAGCTCGTCCTCGAGCACGTCGCGATAGATGCCGAGCGACAGGCCGCCGGCGGCGTGGGCCGCGATCTCGCCCATCACCCAGTCGGGGCGATTGTCGCCGATCAGACCGACCACTTGGTCGCGGCCGATCCCGAGGGTCTTGAGGCCGAGCGCGATCAGCCCGGTGCGGGCGTGGACCTCGGCCCAGGTCAGGGTGCGCCAGATGCCAAGGTCTTTTTCGCGCATCGCGACGTCGTTTGGGTCACGGTCGGCGTGCAGCGCGAGCAGCTTCGGCAGGGTGTCATAGCGCGCAAGATCGGGGAGTTCGGGAACGGCGCGGCGGCGTGGCACGGGGCTGCACCTTCTGATCTCTGGTGTGAAGCGGTTGCAAAAGACCCCCAACTCCCGGCGGTCACCCGACCGGTCGGGCGTCGGCGTCACGCCGCCTGGTCGGGCACCGCATCCGTGCCGCCCAGATAGGCGCGTTTGACCTGCGGGTTGGCCAGCACCGCCTCGGGCGCGCCTTCGGCGATCTTGCGACCGAGATCCAGCACCATCACCCGATGCGAAATGTCCATGACCACGCCCATGTCATGCTCGATCATGATCACCGTCATCCCCCACTCTTCGTTGAGGTCGACGATGTAGCGGGCCATATCCTCCTTTTCCTCAAGGTTCATGCCGGCCATCGGCTCGTCCAGCAGGATCAGCTCGGGCTTGAGCGCGACCGCACGCGCCAGTTCGACCCGCTTGCGCAGGCCATAGGGCAAAGCACCGGCGGTCGATTTGCGGACATGCTGGATTTCGAGGAAGTCGATCACGTCCTCGACCGCGCGCCGGTGCGCCAACTCCTCGCGCTGTGCGCCGGTCCACCAATAGATCGCACCGGTTAGAAAGTTGTTGCGCAACAAATGGTGGCGGCCGACCATTATGTTGTCCAACACCGACATGTGCCCGAACAACGCCAGGTTCTGGAAGGTCCGACCGATCCCGAGCCGGGCCCGCCGGTTCGGCGGCACGTCGGTGATGTCGCGGCCCTTGAACCGGACCCGACCGTCGGTCGGCCGATAACGTCCGGAGATGCAGTTGACCATGCAGGTCTTGCCGGCGCCGTTCGGGCCGATGATCGAAAACAACTCTCCCGTCCGGATCGAGAACGACACGTTGCTGAGCGCCCGGATGCCGCCGAATTGCAGCGACACGTCACGGGCTTCGAACAAGGGCCCGGCGTCCCGGGGCGTGGCGCCGCCGGATGCGGAACGACCGTTGTCGGTCATCAAAGTCCTCGTCTTCAACCGGCCACGGAGCGGGGCGAGCGCCATCGGGCTCCGAACCGTACCCGGGGGGCGGGCGGCGGCGGCCTGAATCGTCAGGGATCATGCACACGGTCGCGCCTTCGCAGCCGGCGCATCGACGCCGTCTCACACGACGAGACGACGCACAATCTGTCAGGCGGACGGGTCGAAGATCATGCGTGGCGTTCTCCCAACATTTTGTTGTTGACCCTGCTGCGGTGCGCCGATGGGGCCTTGTCACTGGATGTCCGCCGGGGCAACCCCGAGGAACCGACGGCGCAGGGTGGGCGATGGGGCGGTAAAAATCAAGCATCCCGGGTTCATTTTAAGGCCAAATCCGATACCGCGCCGCAACATTCCCCAAGCGAGCGGAGGTGATTAATGATCGATCGGGAGCCGGCGGCAGGTGCCGCCTGACCACCGTGGCACCGTGACAAGGCGGCTTGCGCGGCTGCCCCGCACCCCCGCCAAGGGGGCATGCCGCCCTGGACGTCGAAAAGTCAGGTCTTGACCGCGCTCTGGTAGCTGGTCTCGAGATTGAGCGCGGCGGCCAGCAGCGCCTTGGTGTAGTCCTGTTCAGGGGCGTCGAAGATTCGCGCAGTCGGGCCGTGCTCGACCGGGCGGCCGTCCTTCATCACGATCACATGCGACGACAACGCCCGAACCACCCGAAGATCGTGACTGATAAACAGGTACGCGAGCTGGTGACGGCGCTGCAGCTCGCGCAACAAATCGACGATCTGCGCCTGGACCGAGACGTCGAGCGCCGAGGTCGGCTCGTCCAACACCAACAGCTTCGGTGTCAACACCAACGCCCGTGCGATCGCAATCCGCTGGCGCTGGCCGCCCGAAAACTCGTGCGGATAACGGTCCCGGGCGTCCGGATCCAGACCGACCTCGCGCAGCGCCTGGCAGATGCGCGCCTCGCGCTCGGCCGAGCTGGCGCCGATCCGGTGGATCTTCATCCCTTCTTCGACGATTTCACCGACCGATAAACGCGGGCTCAACGACCCGTACGGGTCCTGGAAGACGATCTGCATCTCGCGGCGCAACGGCCGCATCCGACGCGACCCGCGGTCCTGGAGCCCGTGGGCGCCGAACCGGATCCCCCCCTGGCTTTCGACCAGGCGGATCAACGCCAGACCGAGCGTGGTCTTGCCCGACCCGGATTCGCCGACGATCCCGATCGTCTCCCCGGCCCGCACCACCAGATCGATCCCGTCGACCGCCCGAATGTAGCCGACCGTGCGCCGTAGAACACCACGCTTGATCGGAAACCACACCTTGACCCCCGTTGCCTCGAGCACCACCGGCGCATTCGGCCGCGGTTCCATCGGAGCGCCCGACGGCTCGGCCGCAAGCAGGTGGCGGGTGTAGGGGTGGCGCGGCGCGGTGAAAATCTGTTCGGCCGGGCCCTGCTCGACGATCTCGCCCGCGGTCATCACGCAGGCGTCATCGGCCATCTTGCGCACGATCCCAAGATCGTGGGTGATCAGTAACAATGCCATCCCGAGCCGCTGCTGCAGATCGCGCAACAGCGCCAAAATCTGCGCCTGGATCGTGACGTCGAGCGCGGTGGTCGGCTCGTCGGCGATCAGCAGGTCGGGCTGGTTGGCCAGCGCCATCGCAATCATCACCCGCTGGCGCTGGCCGCCCGACAGCTCGTGCGGATAGGCGCCGAGCCGGCTCGCGGCGTCGGGCAGCCCGACCAACTCCAACAGTTCCAGCGTGCGGGCCCTGACCGCCGCCCGGTCGAGCGCGGTGTGCAGCCACAAGGTCTCGCCGATCTGCTTTTCCACCGTGTGCAGCGGGTTGAGCGAAGTCATCGGCTCTTGGAACACCATCGCGATCCGGTCGCCGCGCACCTGGCGCAGGGTCGACGGTGGCGCGCCGACCAACTCGGTGCCCTGGAACCGGATGCTGCCGGACGGATGGCGCGCCACCGGATAAGGCAACAGCTGCAGAATCGACAGCGCGGTCACCGATTTGCCGGACCCGGACTCGCCGACCAGGGCAAGCGTGCGACCAGCAGCCAGCTCGAACGACACCGAGCGCACGGCATGGACGGTTTCAGCCGGGCCGACGAAATCGACCGACAGGCCGCGGACGGACAACAGCGGGGTCATGGGGTCGAGCCCTTGGTTACTTGGCAGGCAGGTGCCGGCAGACTATCGGTCGCAAGCGGCGTCGGCGCAATGGACCGCATCGCGGCGCCCGAACGCAGCCCGGCGCGCCGGCCCGTGTCACCCGGACCATCTGGTCGCGGTTTCGGCACGGTCCCAAATACTTGGTGGGCCTCGGGCTGGAATATCCAAGAATGTGCCCCGCTCGGCCAACCCCCGGTTCATGACCGGATCGGAGAGCGCGTGTCGGCCCCACCGGGAAGCTTGAATGTTTGTCAGGCAGATTTCGTATCATTCGTATCAGATGGGCGGCGATCGACCACGCGACTGGCCGGCCAGTCAAACAGGGGAAACGTAACCGATGCCGTGGCGAGACTGGGCCCATCTAAGAACAACTGACTTCAACGCGATCGATCGCGAGTCCACGGTTGCGTTGCTGCCGGTCGCCGCGCTCGAGCAGCATGGCCCGCATCTGCCGCTTGCGACCGATGCCGAGATCAACCGGGGCCTGGTCGCGCGGCTCGCCGCCCGGCTGCCCGCGCATCTGGAGGTGTTGGGACTGCCCCCGGTCGTTTACGGCGTGAGCCCGGAGCATGCCGGCTTCCCCGGAACCGTCAGCCTGGCGCCGGAAACCGCGATCGCGTTGTGGACCGCGATCGGTGACGCGGTGGCGCGCGCAGGCGTGAAGCGGCTCTTGATCCTCAACACCCATGGCGGGCAGGGGGCGGTTGCGTCGATCGTCGCATTGGCGTTGCGTGCGCGCCATGGCATGGCGGTCGCGGTCGCCAACAGCTTCGAGCTTGGGCCGGCGCCCGGGCTGTTTGCGGACGACGAGGTGCGCTTTGGTCTGCACGGCGGCGAGATCGAGACCTCGATGATGTTGGCGCTGGCGCCGGAGTTGGTGACGCGGTCGGCCTGTCGGGCGTTTCCGACCCGTGAGCGGGCGATGGCGACGGCGTGCCGCGAGTTGCGGGCCGCCGCGCCCGGCGCCGCTCAACTCGCTTGGTGCGCCGAGGACCTCAATCCGGAGGGGGTGACCGGTGACGCCGCCGCGGCCGACCCGACGCGCGGTGCGGCGGCGCTCGACGCGCTGGCGGCGCGGTTGGTCGCGGTGCTCGAGGATCTGGTCGCCTGGCCGCTGCCGGGAAGGACTGCGCCTGGAGCCCTCCCGGGTTGAGACGCCGGCGTTCGGCCTTCGGCCGTAAAGGGGGGCGCTGCCCCCAAAACCTCGCAGACTGCGCCCCTGTCTAGGCGTCGCCGGGCGCGGTCACCGGCGCAGGGTTGATACTGCCGCGCCGGCCCGGTGGGCGTCGAGCGCCCAGCGCACGGTCGGGAACGCCAGCGCGTCCCACGGGATCTCGTCCCAGCCCAGAAGGGCGACCTCAAGGCTCTCCCGCCCGGCGACGATCTCGGGCGCATCGAGCCGGGCGCGGTAGATCAGCTGGACTTGGCTGATGTGCGGCAGGTTGAACAGCGCGAGCAGGTCGATGATCGTGACCCGCGCGCGCGCTTCCTCCCACGCCTCGCGGACCGCGCCGTCCTCGGTCGTCTCATGCTGTTCAAGGTAACCGGCCGGCAGGGTCCAAAAGCCGCGCCGCGGCGGGATCGCCCGGCGACACAGCAGGATCCGATCCCGCCAGGTCGCGACCGAGCCGACCACGATCAGCGGGTTCTGATAGGCGATGTAGCCGCAGTCGGGACAGACCAGACGTTCACGATCGTCGCCGGCCGGCACCGTGCGCACGCGCGGCCCCGGGGGCGCGGTCGGCCGGGCGGCGGCCCGATCCGGATCGGGTGTCTCGGCGACCATGTCTTCGAAGACCGGGTCCCGCGGGTGGGATCGGACCCGCGCCGTCGCACGGAGCCGCTAGATCACGATCTCACCACGGCTGCCAGACATGGGTCAAATACCCGGCCATCTCCTGGCGGCGCGGGTCGAACCCGCGCGGCTGCGCCGCCGGACCGCCGCCGTCGACCGCCGGCGCGCAGGCGCCGACCAGGCAGACACCGGCCAGACGGGGGTGCACGACCGCGAGCACCGCAAGCGCACACACCACCGCGACAACGCCACGCACCACCGTGTCCAGACCGACCGGCCCGTGGCCATCGAGCGCCGGAGCTTTCATTGTTTTCCCCCCTTTTGCCGGACCGTGCCCGACCGGTGCCGCGCGCCCGCGGATCAATTGGATTGAATGTGATCCATCAAGCACGGTCAATGTTAGAATTTCACCAGCCCCCCGCGATCCGCAAGATGGAAAGCGTCGCACCGGAAACCATCTTGTCGGAGACCGACCCGCCCCGGCCCCCCAATTCGCAGGGGTCAAGGGGAGTGACCCCCCTTGCGGGGGTCAAGGGGAGTGACCCCCTTGCGGGGGTCGAGGGGGCAGCGCCCCCCGCACGGCCGCAGGCCGAACTTCGGCGTCGCAGGTCGGGGGAGCTCCCGACGGCTCACCTCGACCGGTCGCCGCGCAGGAGACAGTATGACACACGCTGAGGACCCGCCGTCCGACTCGGGCGCCGCCGGGCGCCGCCGCGGCGGTTTCGCGCGACGCTGGCTCGTCCGCCTGTCGCTCGTGTTGGGCGGGCTGGTCGCCCTTCCACTGCTCGCCGTGACAACTGGAGTGATCTGGCTTAAGTTTTCGCAACCGGAATATTCCGGAACCAGAACGGTACCCAGCCTGTTGGCACCGGTCCGGATCGTCCGGGATCGCGACGCGGTGCCGCACATCTTCGCCGCGACCCCGACCGATGCCTACGCCGCGCTTGGCTTCGTTCATGCCCAGGATCGTTTGTGGCAGATGGAGTTGATGCGCCGGATTGGCGCTGGCCGGGTCTCCGAATTGGTCGGCGTCTGGGTCGGCGAGGCGCCGCTGACCCTCGACCGCGCCATGCGCACGCTCGGCCTCTACCGCGACGCCTCGGCGGCGGTCGCCGCGCTGTCGCCGCCGGTGCGTGCCGCGGTCGAGGCCTACGGCCGCGGCGTCAACGCCGCGATTGCGACCCGACGCGCCGCGCTGCCCTGGCCGTTCCAGGTGCTTTGGTACGCACCGGAGCCATGGCAGCCGGCCGACAGCTTGATCTGGGGCCGGCTGATGGCGGTGCTGCTCGCCGGCAACGCCTGGACCGAGTGGCTGCGCCATCGCATCGCCGGCGGGCTCGGCGCGGACGGCGCGGACGGCGCGCACCTGCTCGACCTCCTGTTCCCCGGGCGCGCCGAGCACGAAACCGTCACGCTCGCCGCCACCGTGACCTCGGGGGGCGGGCGCGTGCCCGCCCCGGCGCCGGTGCGGTCGACGGACCAGCGCGCCGGCGCGGTCCCGCAGGCCGGGCCGCTCGGCGTCGGCCGGCCGCGCGGCGCGTCCAATGCCTGGGTGCTCGGGCCGTCCCGCACCACCACCGGCGGCGCTTTGCTCGCCAACGACCCGCACCTTGGCCTGCGCGCACCGATCCAGTGGTACCTGGCGCGGATCGAAACCCCGGGCTGGCGGATCGCCGGGGCGACCGCGCCGGGGGTGCCGCTCCACATCTTGGGGCAGACCAGCCGCGACGACGGCACCGGCATCGCCTGGGGCCTGACCACCACCCACGCCGACACCCAGGACCTGGTGATCGAACGGGTCGCGCCGGACCAGCACCCGGACCGGTATCTGACCCCTGAAAGCTGGGAGCCGTTTCGTACTCGGACTGAAACCGTCGGGGTCCGCGGCGCACGCCCGGTGACCGTGACGGTGCGGGCGACCCGCCATGGACCGGTGATTTCGGACCTCGGACTGCCCGGGGTCGCCGACGCGCTCGGGGACGACCAGATCCTGGTGCTCGCCGCCGCGGCGCTGGCCGACGGCGCCGCCGGCACCGCCGGCACCGCCGAGGCGCTCTTCCGGCTCAACCACGCCGGCACCGCCGATCAAGCGCGTGCGGCGGTCGCCGCCTATCGGGCCCCGGTCCAGACCCTGGTCTATGCCGACCGCGCCGGTGCGATCGCTTTGGCCACCATCGGCCGCATCCCGATCCGCGCCGACGGCGACGGTCTCGACCCGGTTGCCGGCTGGACCGGCCGGGCCGACTGGCACGGCTTCGTGCCCGCCGCGGCGCTGCCCCGGCTCGACAACCCGACGGACGGTGTCCTGGTGACCGCGAACAACGCCGTGGTCGGGGACGGCTACCCCTATCTGATCGCGGCGCGCTGGCCGCCGTCCTACCGCGCCGACCGGCTGATCGCGTACCTCGGCGAAACACCGCGCCACAGCCCCGACGCGATGGCGGCGCTGCTCACCGACGCGGTCTCACCGGCGGCCCGACGCCTGGTGCCGCTGATGCGCGCCCGGGTCCGGGAAAACGGGCGCCACCCGCTCGCCGCCGCCGCGCTGGAGCGGCTCGACCGCTGGGACGGCACCATGGCGCGCGACCGCGCCGGCCCGTTGATCTTCGTCGCCTGGCTGCGCGCGTTCCAGGCCGAGCTGTTCCGGGATCGGCTCGGTCCCGCGTTCGATGCCTGGTGGGGTCTTTATCCCCGCATTGCCGAGCGTTTGCTGACCGAGTCGAGCCGGTGGTGCGCGGCGGACGGCTGCGCCGACGCGCTCGGGCGTGCGCTTGACGCCGCCCTCGACGACCTTGCGGACCGCTACGGCAACCGAGTCGCGGCGTGGCAGTGGGGGGCCGCCCATCGGGCAACCCTGGCGGATCCGATCCTGTCGCGGCTGCCGGTGATCGGCGGTCTCGCCGACATCGGGGTGCCGGTCGATGGTGGGCCGTTTACGGTCAACCGCGGCGATATTCGGGTCGCCGATGACGGGGCGCCGTTTGCCAGTCGGCACGGCGCCGGGTACCGGGCGCTCTACGACCTCGCGGATCCGGCGGCGTCGCGCTTCATCATCGCGACAGGGCAGGGGGGCGATCCGCTGTCGCCCCATTTTGGGGACTTCGTCACCAGGTGGCAGGACGGGGAGATGATCCGGCTCGATGATGAACGGTTGACCGGCGGCGGGGTCACCGAGATGCGGCTGGTGCCGGATCGGTGAGCGACGGTGCCGCACAGCTGAACCGGCGATGTTGGGGCGATCGGCACCCACCGGCGATGCAAACAGGCGGACCGTGCCGGCCGATCGCCCCAACCTACAGGATCGGTGACCGGAACCAAACAATCGGATTTGGTGTCAGGGGGCGCTCCCCCCGACACCCCGGTCAAGGGTGACGCCTTGGAACCCGTTTACAATCCCCAGGCGACCCGGCGGTCGTTCTTGGTCATCAAAGTCCGATAACGGGCGACCGCCCACAGCGGGAAGAACGCAGCATAGCCGTGATACTTCAGATAAAACACCCGCGGGAAACCGACGCCGGTGAAACGGTCCTCGTCAAGACGCGGACCGGTGCGGGGGTGCGACTCCAAGAAAGCCACGCCGCGACGGGTCGCGTCATGGTCGGCCTCGCCGGCCGCCATCAATCCCAACACGGCCCACGCAGTCTGAGATGGCGTGCTGACACTGCTGGCATCTTCGCGGCCCGGCCAGTAGCTGGTGCAATCCTCGCCCCAGCCGCCGTCCGGACGTTGACGCGACACCAACCAATCCACCGCGCGCCGGATCTCCGGTGACGACAGATCAAGACCGGCGGCATTCAACGCGGTCAACACCGACCAGGTGCCGTAAACATAGTTGGCACCCCAGCGGCCGAACCACGACCCGTCGGCCTCCTGCTCGCGCAAGAGATAGTCGATCCCGGCCTGCATGGTCGGATGATCGCGCCCGAACCCGAGCTGCGCCAGAAAGCCGAGACAGCGCGCCGTGACATCGGCGGTCGGCGGGTCGAGCAGCGCACCGTGATCGGCGAACGGAATATGGTTCAGATAGTGATGCGTGTTGTCGGCATCGTAGGCGCCCCAGCCGCCGTTCTTGCTCTGCATGCCGACGATCCATTCGGCGGCGCGCGCAATCGCGGTATGGTAGCGCACGGGATCGGCCCGGTGCAGCGCCATGCCGACCATCGCGGTGTCGTCGACGTCGGGATAGTGGTCGTTGTTGTACTGGAACGCCCAGCCGCCCGGCCGGACCGGGGCGGCCAGCGCGTCGGCCCAGTCGCCGACCCGATCGAGAATCTGCCGGTCGGCCAGCCAGTCGAGCCCGCCGCGCACGCACGCCCCGTCGCCGGGCTCCCCGGCCTCGAGCAGGGCGTGCAGCGCGAGCCCGGTATCCCAAACCGGCGAGACGCACGGCTGACAGTAAAGGCTGCCGTCCTCCCGGGCGACCAACAAAGCCTCCAACGCGCGCCGCGCCGTCACCACCGCCGGGTCGTCGCGCGAAAAGCCGAGCGCGTCGAACGCGATCACCGCGTTCGCCATCGCCGGATAGATCGCGCCGAGCCCGTCCTCGCCGTTCAACCGGGCGGTCACCCAGTCCAGACACCGGCGCATCGCATGCCGGCGCACCACCCCGGGCACCACGTGATCGATCAAGCGGGCGACATTGTTGGCGAACAGCAGCAAATCGCCGATCAGCGTGCCGGTCGGGTTGCGGTTGTACCGGCGCTCCCGCTCGGGCTCGGTCACGAACAGCTCTCGGATGCCGACCCCGCGCGGGTTGCGCGCCAGCGGCTTGAGCGCGGTGATGATCAACAAGGGCACGATCACCGCACGCGACCAGTACGACATCTTCGACAGATGGAACGGGAACCAACGCGGCAGCAGCATCACCTCGGCCATCATCACCGGGACCCCGCGCCACGGAATCTGGCCGAACAAGGCGAGCAGATAGCGGGTCAACACATTGGCGCGCGCGGCACCGCCGTGGGCCAGGATCACCTGGCGCGCCCGCACCATGTGCGGCGCCTGCGGGTCGTCGCCGATCACCTTCAGCGCGTAGTACGCCTTGACCGACGCGCTGATGTCGAACGCGCCGCCGTCGAACAACGGCCAACCGCCGTGCTCGCCCTGCAGATCGCGCAGGTAGCGACCAACCGCCGCTTCGACCGACGGGTTAGGCTCTGCAAGATAATGCAGGAGCAGGATATACTCCGAAGGGATGGTGGCGTCCGCCTCGAGTTCGAATCGCCAATGACCGTCCGGCCGCTGCAATGCCTTCAATCCGTCGCGCACGCCGACGACGAAATCGTCCAGGCGATCCCGCGCGATGAACGCCAGAGCCAACCCATCCATCCTTTGTCCCTTTCCCTTTTACGGTCCCCGGTGCCGTCCGCCGCGTCGATCCGCCCGCCACGCCGCCCAGCGCCGCGCCCGCGGAGCCGGGCGCGGTACCACCCGACCTCACCCGCCGCCGTCGGTGCGCGGGCCCCGGGCGGACCCGATCACCCTGCGCCCCCGAACGCGAGGCGCCGGCACCGTGACCGACCGACGGTCGGGACAGCCGCAAACAACGGCGACAGGGGTGCAGGACCGGGCCGGGATCGATCGCGGACCGCCATCCGAGCGCCGATCGCTTTTTGCATTGCACCCTGGGATAATCCATTGCTGGGCGGCGGCGCAAGCCGGACCATCGGGAAAACCGCCGGTTTTCGCCGTTTCTGTGCTCAGATCGCCATAAAGACCCTGTCCGTCGGTCGGGTATCCGGCCCGACCCGGTCATCGCCGTCCGGACATCGGACACACGCGGAGCTCAGATGAGGACCCGACGCGCCCTCCCCCTGATCCACGACGAAACCGTCGGTGACATCCGGGTCCTGCGCTGCCTGTTGCCCTATCTGTGGCCGGCCGAGGACCGGGGCCTGCGCCTGCGCGTCGCGTTCGCGATCGTCTGCCTGTTCGCGGCCAAGCTCGCCAGCGTCTACATCCCGATCTTCTATAAGTACGCAATTGACGCGTTGGTCTTGGAAACCGGTGCGGCCGCGGCTGCGGTGCCGGTCGGGCTGATCCTCGCCTATGGTCTGGCACGGGTGCTGTCACTCGCATTCGGCGAACTGCGCGACGCCCTGTTCGCTCGTGTCGGGCAGCGGGCGATTCGACGGCTCGCGCTCCAGCTGTTTCGACACCTGCACGGGCTGAGCCTGCGCTTCCATCTTGAACGTCAGACCGGTGGGCTCTCGCGTGCGATCGAACGTGGCAATCGCGCGATAGAGGTTCTCCTGCGATTCATGCTGTTCAACATCCTGCCGACGTTGTTCGAAATTCTGCTTGTGGTTGGCATCCTGTGGTACATGTTCGACGTTTGGTTCGCTGGACTGACCCTGCTGATCGTCGGCTGTTACATCGCCTTTACCCTGGGTATCACCGAATGGCGGATCAAGTTTCGACGCCAAATGAATGAAACCGACAATCAGGCAAACACCAAGGCAATCGACAGTCTGCTGAACTATGAAACCGTAAAGTACTTCTGTAATGAAGACCATGAGGCCGATCGATACGACCAATCTCTAAAATCTTATGAGCGTGCTGCCGTGTTAAGCCAGACTTCACTGTCACTCTTGAACGTCGGTCAAGCGACGATCATATCGGCCGGAATTGCCTGCGTGATGTATTTGGCGGCAGTCGGGATCATCGCCGGCCGTCTCACCGCAGGTGACTTCGTCCTTGTCAATACTTACTTGATCCAACTTTACCAGCCGCTGAATTTCTTTGGGTTTGTCTATCGCGAGCTCAAACAGGCCTTGATCGACATCGAGCGCATGTTCGGGCTGCTCAGGGTCGAGCGCGAGGTCGCCGACCGCCCGGGCGCGCCGGCGCTCCGGGTGTCCGGCGGTCATGTCCGGTTCGACCACGTCGGCTTCGGCTATGACCCGCGCCGGCCGATCCTGAACGACGTCAGCTTCGAGGTGCCGCCAGGCCGCACGGTCGCGATCGTCGGCCCCAGCGGCGCCGGTAAATCGACCATCAGCCGATTGCTGTTTCGGTTCTATGACGTCGGTACAGGTTCGGTCCTGATTGATGATCAGGATCTGCGCTATGTGACACAGCTTTCGGTGCGACATGCAATTGGAATTGTACCGCAAGACACCGTGCTGTTCAATGACACCATTGGTTATAACATTGCCTATGGTCGCCCGGGTGCCGGTCGTGCCGAGGTCGAACGCGCGGCGCAGCTGGCGCACATCCACGATTTTGTTATGTCGTTGCCGGACCGGTACGACACCATGGTCGGTGAGCGTGGGCTGAAGCTGTCGGGTGGCGAGAAACAGCGGGTCGCGATTGCGCGGACCATTTTGAAGGATCCGCCGATTATGCTGTTCGATGAGGCAACTTCAGCACTCGATAGTCATACCGAAAAAGAGATCCAGGCCAATCTGCGGGAGGTCAGTATCGGTCGGACAGCTCTGGTGATTGCGCACCGATTGTCGACGGTCGTTGATGCAGATGAGATACTGGTGTTGTCGGCCGGCCGGGTGGTGGAACAGGGCCGCCACGACCGGCTGTTGGCAGCGCGCGGCGCCTATGCCGCGATGTGGGCGCGCCAGCGCGATCATGGCGCCTGGGACCCCGAGCCCGCGGCCCCGGCGGTTCCGCGACCGGCCGTGGCGGATGGCGACGCCGGCCGCGATGTCGATTGGGTGGCGTCGGCCGCGGCGGTCGGCCTGCCGGCCGATCGCACGGTGCCGTGACGGGCCGCGCGTGAACGGACAGGACGAAGACACCCGTCGGCATCGCGGGGTCAAGCAAGCGGCGAAGACGCCCGGACGGGCGTCGATGACACTGCAAGACGAGGGTGGGACGGAGGCGAAAGTGGACAGCGGACCGACAACCGACAGCGATGATCCGCGCAAGGACTTGTACGAAGCGACGAGAGAGATGCACGAACGCCTGCATGCCCATCCTCGCTTGGCGCCGCTGACCTCGGCCGAGATCACGCTTTCGAGCTATCGCCGGGCGTTGATGCCGCTGTTTGGGCTGCATGCGCGCGCCGACCGGCTGCTCGTCCCGCAACCGGCGCTCGGTGAGCCGCCGCGCAGCCCGCGCGCGGATTTGCTGGTCGAGGATCTGGTTTCGCTCGGCGAGGCGCCGGCCGCGGTCGCGGCGATCCCCGAGATGGATGAGCTGCCCGATCCGCCCGACCCGGACGGCCGGCTCGGCGTGCGCTATGTGGTAGACGGCTCCTGGAAGGGCGGGCGCACGCTGCTCGGCATCGTCTCGGCCGCGCTCGGCGTCGACGGCGAGCGCGGCGCACGTTTCCTGGCCGGTGGCGGCCGCGACCTGCTCGGCGAATGGTCGGCGCTGCACGCCCGGATGCGCGAGCGCCTGGCAACCCCGGCGGCCCGCGCCACGGCCGTGGCGACGGCCCGCGCCACCTTCGTTGCGCTGGAGCGATGGGTCGCGCGCTGGGACAGCGACCCGGCGTTGAGCGCGCTGGGGGCGCCGGCCACAGACCCGCGCGAGGCACCGCGATGATACCACGCGGAGCGCCGTCCGATCTGTTGGTCGATCTCGATCAGTGCGCCGAGGAGCCGATCCGGGTCCCCGAGCGCATCCAGCCCCATGGGGTCTTGCTCGCGCTCGACCCGGCGACCGCGATCATCCAACGCGCCAGCGCCAATCTCGCGGCCATGACCGGGCTTGCCGCCGACAGCGTGGTCGGCCGGAGGGTCGACGAGGTGTTCCCGCCCGCGGCGGCGCGCGTGATCGGCCGCGACCCGCTGGCGCTGCCCGACGGGGCGCCGGCGCTCGGCGTCGAGCCGCTCGCCGGTCTCAGCCGGTCGTTCGCGGTGTCGCGTCACCGCCGCGCCGGCCGACTGATCGTCGAGCTCGAACCGCGCGAGCTGATGGCGAGCGCGGTCGCCGCCGATGTCGCCGCGGTCGCGACGGCGCTCCGCGACGATGTCGACCGCGCGACCAACGCGACCGAGGTGGCGCGGATGACCGTCGAGGCGGTCGCCGAGGTCACCCGCTACGACCGGGTCATGGTTTACCGGTTCCGCCCCGATTGGAGCGGTGAGGTGATCGCCGAGATGCGCCGGCCGTCGGCTGTGAGCTATCTTGGCCTCCGCTTTCCGGCCTCGGACATTCCGGTGCAGGCGCGCGCCCTCTACGCCGAAGTGCCGATGCGGGTGATCGCCGACATCGCCGCCACCCCGGTCGCGATCGAACCGCAACCGCCGGCACCGGAGGCGGCCGAGCCGCTCGATCTCTCGTGCGCGCTCCTGCGCGCGGTCTCGCCGATCCATATCCAGTATCTCGAGAACATGGGCGTTTCGGCGACCCTGGTGCTCTCCCTCCTGGTCGACGGGCAGTTGTGGGGGATGATCGCGTGCCACCACGATCGAGCCTACACCCCGCCGCCAGAAACCCGGGCGGCGGCGCGGCGGCTCGGCCGGTTGGCCGAGGCCGCGCTCGCCCGGCTCGAGGCCCGGCGGCAGTGCCGTGCCGAGCGGCGCGCCGCCCGCCACCTCGCGGCGATTGAACGGCTGGGGTACGACGGCGGCAATCTGGTCCGCAGTCTGCTTGCCGGCGACCCGTGCCTGATCGATCTCGCGCGCGCCGACGGCGTTGCGATCCGGGTCGGGCAGTCGATGGTCTGTTACGGCCAGACCCCGCCGCCCGAACTGGTGTTTGGCTTGTCGGATGCGATCGCCGCCCGCGGCGGCGAGGTGCTGGCGACCGATTATCTCACCGACCTCCTGCCCGGCGCCGAGGCCTGTCGCGAGGTCGCGGCCGGCGTCATGGCGATCGCGCCGGGGGCGGTGCCCGATCTCATGTTCGCCGCGTTCCGGCGCGAACAGATCCACGACGTCCTGTGGGGCGGCGACCCCAACAAGTCGGTCGAACGGGTGAACGAGGTGTTGACGCCGCGGCGGTCGTTCGCCGAATGGCGCGAGACCGTGATCGGGCGCAGCCACCCCTGGGAAGACGAAGCGGTCGCGAGCTGGCAGGCGTTGCCGGTGTGGCTGGCAAGCGGCGCCGGCGGCTATCGCGCGGCCGCCGACCGGCTCGGCGCCGACATTGCCACGATCGGCCGGCCGGATCGCGCCGAGGTCATGCTGGTCCGCGCGCTGCTCAACGCGCTCGGCGGCTTGGTCGTGGTCGGCACCGGCCCGCGCGCCGACGGCGCCGGCGGGCCGGCGGTGGTCGCGACCAACCGCGACTTCCGCCGCACCTTCGACGTCGTGCCCGACGAGCTGACCGGGCTGCCGATCTCGGCGGCGTTCGACCGGGTCGGGATCGACGGGTCCCTGCTCGCCGCGCTGCCGGTCGGCGGCTCGGCCGAGCTGATCGTCGCGACCGAGACCGGCGAACGGGTGCTCGATGTCCGCCACCGCGCCTTGATCCAATTGGTGACGCCCGAGGCGGCCTTCGCCTACTCGGCTTGGCTGTTCGAGGACGTCACCCGGGCCCGACGGGTCGAGCACGCGTTGCAGTCGGCGCGCGACCAGGCGTTGATCGCCAGCCGCTCGAAGAGCGAGTTCCTGGCGCGGATGAGCCACGAGCTGCGCACCCCGCTCAACGCGATCATCGGCTTTTCCGAGATCATGCGCGCCGAGCTGTTCGGTCAGCTCGGCAACCCGCGCTACCGGGAGTATGTCCACCACATCGAAACCTCGGGCGAGCACATGCTCGGGGTGTTGGGCGACATTCTCGATCTGTCCAAGGTCGAGGCCGGGCGCTATGTCCTTGAAGAGCAGCAGCTGGATCTCGGCGAGCTGGTCGAGGCGGTGTGCGTGATCGAGGGTGACCAGGCCGAACGCGCCGGGGTCCGCCTGATGCAGGATTTGAGCCGCAGCCCGTTGCATCTTCAGGGCGATGCCCGTGCGATCCGCCAGATGCTGCTTAACCTACTGTCCAACTCGTTCAAGTTCACCCCCGAGGGCGGCATGGTCACCTGCCGCACCCTGGCGCTGCCCGACGGTGCGATCGCGATGGAGGTCCAAGACACCGGGGTCGGGATCGCCGAGGAGCATCTCCACCGCATCCTCGACCCCTATGTCCAGGTCGGACGTTCGCTGACCCGCAAGACGACCGGCACCGGGCTCGGCCTTGCAGTGGTGCGCGTGCTCGCCGATCTCCACGATGCGCGGGTCGATGTCCGCAGCCAGGCCGGCCGCGGCACCGCGCTTCGGATCACGTTCCCGGCGTGGCGCACCATCGCGGTCGACGAGTCGGCGTTGCTCGATGACTGACCGGCCGCGGCTGGCCCGGCGCCGCAGACGTCGAAGGGCTTTCCCGTGCCGGGCGGCAGCGATAAAAGGGGCGGCGCGCCCGCGCCATCGAGCCCCGTTCCCCAACCACGACCGGACACATGACCTCTGGCAGCGCCCCTTTGATCGATCCCGCGCCGGTGATGCGGTTGCTCGAGGACACCGCGGCCGCGGTGATCCTGCCGCGGTTCCGGGCCCTTGCCCCCGACGAGGTCCGCGACAAGCGGCCGGGCGACCCGGTCACGGTCGCCGATCTCGAGAGCGAACGGCTGATCACGGAGGGCTTGCGGGCGCTCGCGCCCGAGGCCGTGGTGATCGGCGAGGAGGCGGTGTCGTCCGACCCGGCGTTGCTGAGCCGGCTCCACGACGACGGTCTGGCGTGGACCCTCGACCCGATCGACGGCACGATCAACTTCGTCAAAGGCCGGGCGGCCTTCGTGGTCATGGTCGGGCTGGCCGAGGCCGGGGTGGTGCGCCAGGGCTGGATTTACGACCCGGTCCACGGCGGCCGTCTCGAGGTGGTGGTCGGCGGCGGGGTCCGGCTCGACGGCCGCCCGCCCGCGCTCGAGGCCGCCCGCGCGCCGGCCGACGCGATCGGCGCCGCCTACGGCCGGATCGACGGCCGCGGCGACGTCGCCAAGCTGTTGGTCGCCAGCGGTCGGATCGCGACCCTGGACCGCACCTGGAGCGGCGGCGTCGATTACCTGCGCTTGGCCCGGGGCGAGCTCGACTTCTTCTTATCGACCGGCAGCCTGCCGTGGGACCATGTCCCCGGCGTCGCACTGGCCGCCGAGCTGGGCTGGCCGGCCCGTTTCCTCGATGCCGCGCCCTATGACCTGCGCCGCCGCGACGGCGGCCCGCTGTTGGTCGCCCGGTCCGAAGAGATCTGGCAGACCGTCCGTGACGTCGTGGTCGGCTGACCGGCGGGGCGATCCTGCGTCAGGTCGTTGGGGTTGGCTACGGTCGAGTCGAATCGTAAGGTGTCAACCCCAACATGCCGAGACGCCGAGACGCCGAGGGGCCGACGGTTAAGAGGCCGCCAGCAGTTCCTTACGCTGATCCACCGCCTTGTCGGCGAGCCGCCCGGACAGCTCGGCCAGCCGGTCGAACTGCGCGGTGAAGGTGCCGACGCCGAGCGTGATCGAGCGCAGCTCGACGATCAGGTCGTGCATTTCCGCCTGCGGCATCGTCACCTTGACCTCGTCCCAGCCGGTCCAGCCGGGCTTGGCGTCGAACCCGAGGATCTGGCCGCGCCGCCCCGACACCACCCGCTGGACCCGGGCGGTGAACTCGCTCGGCACCGCGACCGTCACCTGCATGATCGGTTCGAGCAGCACCGGCTCGCATTTCGGCATCGCCTCGACCATCGCCTGGCGCGCCACGGTCTTGAATGCCATTTCCGAGCTGTCCACCGAGTGGAACTGCCCGCTCGACAGGTTGACTGTGAAATCGACCACCGGGAAGCCGAGCGGCCCCGATCCCATCCAGTCGCGGATTCCGGCCTCAACCGCTGGGATGTACTGGCGCGGCACCACGCCGCCGACCACGCTGTCGGTGAACTTGAAGCCGCTGCCGCGCGGCATCGGTTTGATTTCGATATGGATGTCGGCGAACTGGCCGTGGCCGCCGGTCTGGCGTTTGAACCGGGCGTGGTGATCGATACCCTTGCGGATGGTTTCGCAGTAGGGCACCTGGGGCGACCGGCTTTTGACCGCGATGTTGTATTTGCTTTTCAGCCGGTCGATCGCGATCTGCAGATGAATGTCGCCCTGACCGCGCAGCACCAGCTCACCGGTTTCGGCGTTCTGCTCGAGCGCCAGTGAGGGGTCTTCTTCGATCAGTTTCTGAACCGCACCGGTCATCTTGACTTCGTCGTTGCGGTTTTCCGCGTGGATCGCAAGGCTGTAGACCTGCGCCGGCAACGCCGGCCAGAACGGGGTGCGGGTCGGCGGTCCCGCCTCGGTCAGAAGGTCGCCGGTGCGCACGCCCTCGAGCCGACCGAGCGCGACCAGGTCGCCGGCCTCCGCGCTTGGGACTTTGGTCTGTTGGGTCCCGAGCATCCGGAACACCCCGGCAACCCGTTCGCCGCCCAGCGTCATGCCGTCGGTGACCGTGCCGCGCCACACCCGCGCCAGGCTGAGCTTGCCGGCATGGGGCGCCAGCGTGGTCTTGACCACCTGGGCGACCGTCTGGGCCGCCACGTCTTCGAGCACGCCGAGCCGCGCCGCGGTCGCCGCAGCCTCGGGGGTTTCGTGGCGCAGCGCCTTCCACAGCCGCCGGATGCCGCCATCGGCGTCGCCGCTGCCGAGGAACACCGGCACGATCAGGTCGGACGCCAAATCCTTGGACAGCTGGCGATAGACCTCTTCCTTGTCGGGGGCGGTGTCCTCGAGCAGCTGCGCCAGCAGGTCGTCGTCGAAGTCGGCCAGCGACTCGAGCAGCTCCTGGCGCGCCTCCTGTTCGCGGTCGCGCATCGCCTCGGGCAGCGGGACCAGGTCGGACGGCGCGCGCGGGTTGTAGTGATAGGCGCGCTCGGACACCAGATCGATGTAGCCGGTGATCGCGTCGCCCTCGCGAATCGGCACCTGGCGCAGCACCAGCGGGCGCGCCGAGACCGCCTGGATCGCCTGCAGGATGTCGCGCACCCGGATGCCGGTGCCGCTCAGCGTGTCCATTTTGTTGATGAACAAGAGATGCGGGATCGCGTTGTCGTCGAGGAAGCGCAACACCGGCGCCAGCATCTGGGCCTTGTCCGGGGTCGGTTCGCACACCACCACCGCCACGTCGGCGGCCATCAGGGCGTGTGCGGTTTCGCTCCACAGCTCGATCGAGCCCGGGCAGTCGAGCAGGGTCCAGGTGTCGCCGAGATAGCTGGCCGCAGCCGCCGCGACCTCAACGCTCATCTGCCGGGCCTTGGCCTCCGGAGCGCCGTCGCCGACCGCGTTACCGTCCCTGACCGACCCCTTGCGCGTGATCGTGCCGGCGACCTGCAGCATCGCCTCGACAAGCGTGGTCTTGCCACTCAAATACGGACCGACCAACGCCGCTGTGCGCGGCGAGCTCCTTGGCGCATCGGACATTCGGGGACTCCGAGAAACGGACGACGTACGTCTTTCGCCGGGTCAGCCTACGTGACGGTTTGATGGCGGGTCAATCCCGCGGCGATCCCGGCGCCGCGGGCCGGACCGGTGGCGGCCCAAACAGCGCCCGGGAAAAACGGCGGGGAAAACGGTTGACAGGTGGGCCGCGATCGTCATCATTTAGCGCTTCGCGCAAATCGGGGGATTTTGCGTGCCGGGTGGGATGTGCCCCGCGCCGCCGGCAGCGGCGAGCGGCTCTCCGGCGGTGGTCCCGACAACAACACGTCCAAACGGAAACACGTCCAAACGGACATCTCGGGTGAGAGTGCGATGTTTGCGGTGGTTCGGACCGGCGGGAAACAATACAAGGTCGCCGCGGGCGACCTGATCCAGGTCGAGCGGCTCGACCACGAGGCGGGCGCCGAGGTGCGCCTGGACGACGTGTTGATGACCGGCGGCGGCGATGCGCCGGTGCGGATCGGCACGCCGCGCCTCGACGGGGTCGCGGTGTCCGCCGAGGTGGTCGAACAGACCCGCGGTGACAAGATCGTCGTGTTCAAGAAACGCCGGCGCCAGAACTACCGGCGCAAGGCAGGGCATCGCCAGGACTTGACCGTGCTGCGGATCACCGCGATCGGCGACGCCGATCCGGCGGACAGCGACCCGACCCCCGAAGGCGACGCGCCCGCGCCGGCCGCGGCGGCGGTGGCGGACGAGGCTGCCGGGGCGACCGAGGCGGAGACCCCGGCCGCGGACCCCACGGTCGATCAGGCGGCGGAGACCCCGGCGGACAAGGAGACCGGAAATGGCGCATAAAAAGGCAGGCGGCAGCTCGCGCAACGGCCGCGACAGTCCTGGCCAGCGGCTTGGGGTCAAGCGCTATGGCGGGCAGCAGGTCCTGGCGGGCAACATCCTGGTGCGCCAGCGCGGGACCAAGTTCCGGCCCGGCGCCAATGTCGGGGTCGGCCGCGACCACACCCTGTTCGCCAAGGTGGCGGGCGCGGTGGTGTTCCGCACCGGTGCCGGCGGGCGGACCACGATTTCGGTGGTCGCGCGCGACCAGGCCGACGCGGCGGCCGCGGACTGACCGGCGCGAGCTGTCGCTGGGCGGGGTCGCCGGGTTGCGGGGTCGTGAACGGCGATGCGGTTTTTGGATGAGGCCAAGGTGTTCGTGCAGAGCGGCCACGGCGGGCCCGGCTGCACGAGCTTCCGGCGCGAGAAGTTCATCGAGTTCGGCGGCCCCAACGGCGGCGACGGCGGCCGCGGCGGCGACGTTGTGGTCGAAGCGGTCGACGGCCTCAACACCCTGATCGACTTTCGTTATCGCCAGCATTTCAAAGCCGGACGCGGCGGCCACGGCATGGGCCGCGATCGCACCGGTGCGCGCGGTCGCGACGCCGTGCTGCGGGTCCCGGTCGGGACCCAGGTGCTCGACGAGGATCGCAAGACCGTGCTCGCCGACCTGACCCGGGTCGGCGAGCGGGTGGTGCTGCTCGCCGGCGGTGACGGCGGCTTCGGCAACAGTCACTTCAAAACCTCGACCAACCGCGCACCGCGGCGCTCCGACCCCGGCTGGCCGGGCGCCGAGGGCTGGGTGTGGCTGCGCTTGAAACTGATCGCCGATGCCGGTCTGGTCGGCCTGCCCAACGCCGGCAAATCGACCTTCCTCGGCGCGACCTCGCGCGCGCGGCCCAAGGTCGCGGATTATCCGTTCACCACGCTCACGCCGCATCTCGGGGTGGTCGGGGTCCATGACACCAGCTTCGTGCTCGCCGACCTGCCGGGGCTGATCGAAGGCGCCCACGAGGGTCACGGACTAGGACATCGCTTCCTCGGCCATGTCGAGCGCACGCGGGTGCTGTTGCACCTGATCGACGGCACCGTGACGCCGGACGAGGTGGTTGCGGCCTATCGGACGGTGCGCACCGAGTTGGCAGCCTACGACCCGCACCTGGCCGACAAGCCGGAGGTGATCGGCGTCAACAAGGCCGACGCGCTGGACCAGCCGGCGCTGGCGGCGCGGTTGGCCGCCGTGGCGGCGGCGGCGGCCGGGCGACCGGTGTTCGGCCTGTCGGCGGCGACCGGCGCCGGTGTCGCGGCGGTGCTGGCGGCGCTGTCCGAGCGGGTCGAGGCGGCGCGTGTCGACGTTGCGGCGGCCGAGGCGGCCGCGCGGGCCCGGACCTGGGCCGACGGCCATGCCGCCTGAAACGGCGTCCGAGACCAGGCCGCGCTCGGCGGGCGTTGCCACGCCGCTGGCGCTGGCGCA